>JBCBGX010000042.1:0-14326 GCA_038526325.1 Pseudomonadota bacterium
GATGCCACGCACAATCTCTTCGCCGAGGTCGAATGTACCGAAGTGGATGTCACCGGCCTATCTGTCCGCCAACCCTGAAACCGATGGTATCCTGACCCTCGGTCCGGTCTCGGCTGATCCAACGATTGCTGCGCTGGAAGAAAACGGTATGGCCGGTGACATCCACTTCGGTACATTCGACCTCGGCGAAGAGATTGTGCGTGGCATCAAGGGCGACATCATCAATTGGGGCATTGACCAACAGCCGTTCCTGCAGGCCTATATGCCTGTGGTTATCCTGGCAAATTGGGACCGTTACGGCGTGCTGCCTGGCAACAACATCAACTCTGGCCCTGGCTTTGTGACGAAGGACGGGTTGGCTAAGGTGGAAGAATTCGCGGGTGAGTATCGCTAATTCTACGACTTAATTGGGCGGTCCACCGGGCCGCCCTATCTCCACATTTTTCAGGAGTCACAAGATGGCTGAGACCTCGCAAATTGACGAGCGCATCAAGGACATCTCGCGCTTCCGGCGTGCGCTGATCCGACCCGAATTGGGCGGTATTGTCGGCACCGTTGCGGTCTTTACCCTATTCCTACTGTTTGCCTTCGACAGCGGCATGTTCAATACGCAAGGAATCATGAACTGGTCGACTGTGTCCGCGCAATTTATGATCATCGCTGTTGGCGCGTGCCTGTTGATGATCGCGGGCGAGTTTGATCTGTCTGTCGGGTCGATGATCGGCTTTGCCGGCATGATGATCGCCGTCTTTGGTGTCGTGCTGGCTTGGCCGATGTGGATGGCCATCATCATAACATTTGTGATCTGCACGGCGCTGGGCGGGCTCAATGGTTGGATCGTCGTCCGGACTGGCCTACCCAGCTTTATCGTCACGCTGGCTTTCTTGTTCATTCTACGCGGTTTCACCATTTACATCCCGCAAACGGTCGAAAACAAAACCATTATTGGCGGCATTCGTGACGCGGCCGAGGGCGATTGGCTCGCCTGGCTTTTTGGTGGCAAGATCGCGCAGCCCGTCTTTCAATGGCTGGGCGATATGGGCGTGATCGCCGTTTTTGAACGGGGCTCTCGCGTAGGAGAGCCCGTCGTTGATGGTATCCCGATGCTGATTGTCTGGGCGATAGCCTTAGTTATTTTTGGGCATATCTTACTGACGCGGACCCGGTTCGGAAATTGGATTTTTGCAGCGGGGGGTGACGCGGACGCGGCCCGTAACTCCGGTGTGCCTGTCAACCGTGTCAAGATACTGATGTTCATGTTTACGGCATTCTGCGCCACGGTCTTGGCCGTTTGTCAGGTTATGGAGTTCGGGTCTGCCGGGGCAGACCGCGGTCTTTTGAAAGAGTTTGAAGCGATCATCGCCGTCGTCATCGGTGGGGCGCTTTTGACTGGTGGATATGGCTCGGTCATAGGTGCGGCCCTTGGCGCTCTGATCTTTGGTGTGGTGCAACAGGGTCTATTTTTTGCAGGCGTCGAAAGCTCGCTGTTCCGGGTGTTTCTGGGGGTGATCCTGCTATTTGCAGTTATCCTGAACACTTACATCCGCCGCATCATCACGGGAGAGCGGTAAGATGGCTGAACCAATCATCCGGATGAAAGACATCGAAAAGCACTTTGGCTCCGTCATCGCGCTGGCAGGTGTGTCGGTCGATGTGCATGCGGGCGAATGCCACTGCCTTCTTGGCGACAATGGGGCGGGCAAGTCGACCTTTATCAAAACCATGTCAGGTGTGCACAAACCCACCAAGGGAGAGATCATCTTTGAAGGGAAGCCGCTTGATTTCGCCGATCCGCGTGACGCGATTGCTGCAGGTATTGCGACGGTACATCAGCATTTGGCAATGATCCCGTTGATGTCGGTTAGCCGGAATTTCTTCATGGGCAATGAGCCAATCAGGAAGCGTTTCGGAATACCCTTCTTCGATCATGACCATGCCAATGAAGTGACGATGCGCGAGATGAAGCAGATGGGCATCAATTTGCGTGGCCCCGATCAGGCTGTGGGCACGTTGTCAGGTGGCGAACGTCAAACAGTTGCCATCGCGCGGGCGGTGCATTTCGGGGCGAAAGTGCTGATCCTGGATGAACCCACCTCGGCCCTAGGTGTGCGCCAGACCGCCAATGTGCTGGCGACGGTGGACAAGGTCCGCAAGCAAGGGATCGCAGTGGTGTTCATCACCCACAATGTGCGCCACGCTATGGCCGTCGGAGACAGGTTTACCGTGCTCAATCGGGGCAAGACCTTTGGCACAGCGGGCAAGGGCGAGATCACGCCAGAACAACTGCAAGTCATGATGGCAGGCGGTCAGGAACTGGCAACATTAGAAGGATCACTCGGCGGGACGGTATAGATCGTGGTTGTAGTATTCTATGCCGCTTTCAACAGTGTTAGCGGCGCAGAATACCGACGATGTCGTATGTCTTTTGCAAAACTGGTTGGGCCAGCTCCTCAGCCTTTCGGGCGCCGTCTGCCAAGATGCGATCAATCTCCGAAGGATCGTCCATCAATCGGGCCATCTCGGTCGAGATGGGGCTCAGCTTTGCGACGGCAAGGTCGGCAAGGGCTGGTTTGAACTTTCCCCACCCGGCGCCGGCGTAGTCGCCGACAACCGCTTCTGGTGACCTGTCATCGAGGGCGGCATAAATTTCCACGAGATTGCGTGCCTCGGGCCGGTTGGCCAGGCCTTCAATCGTGTCGGGCAAGGGTTCGGGGTCCGTCTTTGCCTTCTTGAACTTCTTGGCGATCTGATCAGCGTCATCCGTCATATTGATGCGTTCCATGTCGCTTTCGCCAGATTTCGACATCTTTTTGGTGCCATCGCGCAGGTTCATGATGCGCATTGCCGGACCGTCGATGACTGGTTCCGTCAACGGAAAGAAGTCCGTTTTGAAGTCGTGGTTGAACTTGGCGGCGATGTCGCGCGTTAGTTCGACATGCTGCTTTTGGTCCTCGCCCACAGGGACATGCGTTGCGTGATAAAGCAAAATGTCAGCGGCCATAAGCGCCGGGTAGGCATAAAGCCCGAGCGAAACTTGTTCCGAATTTGCGCCCGCTTTGTCCTTGAATTGGGTCATCCGGTTCATCCAGCCGACACGCGCGACACAGTTAAAGATCCAGGCCAGTTCCGCATGGGCAGCAACCCGGCTTTGGTTGAAAAGGATCGATTCAGATGGGTCTAGGCCTGAGGCCAGATACCCTGCCGCAACTTCGCGTGTCATGTTGGCGAGTTCTTTAGGGTCTTGCCAGACGGTGATCGCGTGCAGATCAACCACGCAATAGATCGTTTCCATCTGCCCCTGCATGCCGACAAACCGTTTGATCGCACCCAAGTAATTGCCCAACGTGAGTCCACCCGAGGGTTTGATCCCTGAGAAAACGCGCGGGGTGAAGGTCGTGTCAGTCATTGGTGCATGTCCGGGCTGGATTTCGGGGCAGGGGTCGCTTACCCATGCCAGACAGACCCGTCAACTTCAACATGAGCCGAGCCAAAGATGAAGCCTGAAAGCCCGATCAACGCGTTGCCCCCCGTGGTGATTGCGCTGACCATTTTGATCGTCGGGATCGAAGCCGTGTTTCAAATGGCGAATGCCGGTTTTATCGGTGGGCCGCGCGGGGTGGGCTGGCGGTTTGACGCGATCGAGGACTATGCGTTTTCAACGGCGATCATGGACCGGGTACTGATCAATGGCGACTATTCGTTCGCAATCTTACAGCGTTTCGTGACGTATCCATTTATCAACATAGACCTGACGCAGGTGGCGTTTTGCGCTGCACTTACTTTGGCCTTAGGCAAATTCACTGCAGAGTATTATGGCGGATGGAAGGTCCTGTTGGTGTATGTGGCTACCGCTATCACAGGTGCGGTAGCCTTCGGGCTTTTGGCCAACACGGAATTCCCTTTGCTCGGTGGATATACCCCGGTTTATGGGCTGATCGGGGCCTACACCTATGCGCTTTGGCTGCGGTTGGGCGAGTCTGGTGAAAACCAGACCTTGGCCTTTCGCCTGATCGGTTTCCTTCTGTTAATCCAATTGATCTTCGGGATCGTAGCTACGTTTCTATATGATACACCGCCGCCGCCGACATGGATCTCTGAATTGTCGGGGTTCTTTGCTGGGTTCGGTCTGGCGATCTTGCTTGCTCCCGGAGGCTGGAGCTCATTCCTCGACCGGATGCGTCAACGCTCCTGACGGCGCAGATTGCGTTTAAAGTCGGACAGTTTGAATGCGCCGATCATTTGGCCAATCGCAAAATAGCTGACAATACCGACAAGCACCAATACCAGTAGCGCAACATACCGGATCGTGGCGATCCCAAAAAACGGTTTCATCACCGTGCCAAAGATTGCAAGGATCATACCCATGCCAATGGCGGCAAGAAGGATCCGCCAAAGGCGTGATTTAAATCGCACATCAAATTGCGCCGAGGCACCCATGCTTCGGGACCCGCGCCAAAGCAGCGCGACCATCGCCCAGCCTGTCAATGACGTGCCCACGGCGGCAGCAACAAAGCCGACGACAGGCGAAAGCCCTATCGCCAGGGCTGCGTTCAAGACCATTGCAACCAGGGCATAATAGAATGGGCGCTTGGTATCTTCACGTGCAAAGAAGAGAGGTTGTAGCGTTTTTTGCATGACAAAAGCGGGCAGACCCAGCCCATAGATTGCCACCGCAAGGGCCGTTGCCGCTGTGTCATCGCTGGTAAATGCGCCGCGTTCAAACAGGACGCTTACCAGTGGCAGCGGAATGACCATTAATGCCACACTCGCCGGGACTGTCAGGGCAAGGCTGATTTCGGACGCGCGGTTGAACGCGTCCTGACTGCCAACCTCATCTTCGGCGCGCAAACGTCGCGATAGATCAGGCAGCAACACAACGCCAATTGCGATGCCGACAACACCCAACGGCAATTGATAAAGCCGATCCGCATAAGAAAGCCAGGCGACGGCCCCGTCAAAGAAACTTGCCACTTGCCGCCCGACCAGCAGGTTTATCTGTACCACACCACCTGCAAGGGCGGCAGGTGCGGCGATAATTGCCAATCGTTTCAATTCGGGTGTCAGCTTCGGTGTGTTGAACGAGAGCCCAAAGCCAGCTCGTTTTGCCGCAAACCAGACCAGCGCCAACTGCGCGACCCCAGCGACGGGCACGGCATAGGCCAGAGCCTGCCCCATTATTTGTCGGTCTGTGCCACCAGTTGAAAATGCAGTTATCAGCAGAGCAATGACAAATATGACGTTTAGCAGAACTGGCGCAGCGGCTGCAGCGGTAAAGCGTCCCATGGCATTCAAAACACCAGACAAAAGCGCGGACAAAGAAATAAACAGGATGTACGGAAACGCAATCCGCCCATAGTAGATGGCCAGATCAAAGCGTTCTGTCCCTTTAAAGCCGCTTGCCATCATGGTCACAAGGGCGGGCATAAAGATGACGCCGATCACGGTGAATACAGTCAGAATCCCGCCCAATCCGCTAAACGCATCCTGTGCAAACTGCTTTGGGTCCTCACCTGCTTCGAGTTTCTTGGAAAACATGGGTACGAAAGCCATGTTGAACGCGCCTTCGGCGAAAAACCTTCGGAACAAGTTCGGTAGGGAAAACGCGACCAAAAACGCTTCTGCGACCGGACCGGTGCCAAGATAGGCTGCGATCAATATGTCGCGGACAAAACCGAGTATACGGCTGAGCAATGTCCACAGGCCGACTGTAAAGAAGCCTGCGACCAAACGGATCTGTTTCAAATCGGCGCCCCTGAAAAAGGTGCTAACGCTGTGCGCGCGGGCGCCAGTCCATACCCATATACCCTTTGCCTGCACGCAACTCGGCCAGCATAATAGCCAGCCGCTTTTGCTTGGTCGTGTCGCGCTTGGCGCGGTTGATCCACGACAAGTAATCGTTGCGTTGGTATGGCGGCCGATTTGCGTAAGCTTCGACCAATTCCGCCCGTTCCAGTGCTTGACGCACAAATTCCGGCATCGGCTGGATCGGCCTCGTCAATGGCATGATGGTGGTCTCTCGCTAAGCGTTCGGCAAATCTTATCATGATGCGGCTCTTTCGGCACCCTGAACGATCGCATCACGCAATTTGCGTTCGAGCGTCGCGCGCTTCGTTTCGGACAAGAATTTTAACCCCACAAGATCCTTGACGTAGAAGGTATCCACAACCTGTTCTCCATAAGTGGCAATGACAGCTGAGGCGATATAGACGTGATTGTCAGCAAATGTTCGTGTGAGATCGAATAGGAGTCCGGGACGGTCACGAGTATCAACCTCGATGATCGTGTAGATGTCTGATCCGTCGTTATCAAAGCTGATATTGGTAGGAACCTTAAAGGCTCGTTCCCTTTTCTTTAACTTGTCTTTATCTTTGAGTGCCTCACGTGGGACCACCTCACCTTTGAGTGTCTTTGTGATCATCTGGCGCAGACGCGGTAGGCGCGATTTTTCATACGGGTTTCGGTCATTGTCCTGCACCCAGAATACGGCAGTTACGTAGCCGTCTTTGGACGTGTAGGATCGCGCATCAACGATATTGGCCCCGACAAGGGCTAGTGCCCCTGTCATCCGACTGAATAGGCCGGGGTGGTCAACCATTGCAAAGCAGGCGCGTGTTGCGTCGCGATCTTCGTCCAGCATCAAATCAATGCGGATTTCATTATCGGGTATGTCGCGCAAGAGCCCGGCGATGACCACTTGGGCAGAGCTAGGCATGCCTTGCCAATACGGCCCATAGTGCCTGCCAATTTCTGTCTTGATGGATTTGGTATCCCAATCGGCCAAAGCCGCGCGCAGCCCGCGTTTTGCTTCGGTTTCGAGGCTTTCACGGTTAAGATCTTCCAGCCCTGTTTGCAGTGCTTCTTTGGTAGCCCTGTAAAGATTTCTGATCAGGACTGCTTTCCAGTTGTTCCATGTCCCCGGGCCAACGCCGCGAATATCGCAAACGGTCAAGACGGTCAGCAAATCTAACCGTTCCACCGATTTCACGGCCTTAGCAAACCCGCTAATCGTTTGTGGTTCGGCGAAATCACGTTTCTGCGCCACATCGGAAAGCGACAAATGATAGCGGATCAACCATTCAACAGTTTCGCATTCCTTTTTGTTTAACCCAAGTCGCGGGGCAACTTTGCGTGCAATCTGTGCACCAAGAACGGAATGATCTTCATCTCGTCCTTTGCCAATATCGTGTAACAAAAGGGCGACATAAAGCACCTTTCTGTTCACGCCGCGTTCAAGGATGCCAGACGCGACAGGCAGTTCTTCAATAAGCTCTTTCCGTTCGATCTGGGCGAGATTGCTGATGCACTGGATCGTGTGTTCGTCCACCGTGTAGTGATGGTACATATTGAACTGCATCATCGCGACGATGGGGGCAAATTCAGGGATGAAGGCGCTTAGAACCCCAAGTTCGTTCATGCGCCTGAGCGCCCGTTCCGGATTGCCATGTTTTAGCAACAGATCCAGGAAGATGCGCCTTGCTTCCTTGTCTTGGCGCATTTCGTCGTCGATCAAATCTAGATTGGCCGGGATCAGGCGCATTGCATCCGGGTGCAAAAGCGTGCCAGTCCGTAGAGCCTCTTCGAAGATGCGCAATGTGTTTAGTTTGTCTGCAAAGAACGCCTCTTCATTTGCGACGGTCAGGCGGTTTTGCTTGATGGCATAGGGTGATTTCGCCTTTTTGCGACGTTTGAGCAGACGCGCAAGCATTGGTTCTTGTTTGGTATGATTGGCTTCCAACGTGGTCAAAAAGATGCGTGTCAGTTCCCCAACATGGGTAGCCTTACGGAAATAGTCCTGCATGAAATGTTCAACTGCACGACGCCCGCCTTGGTCTCGGTACCCCATAGCCGCCGCGACCTCGACCTGCATATCAAAGGTCAGTTGATCCGCCGCGCGTCCTGCAATCAGGTGAAGATGACACCGCACCGCCCAAAGAAAATCTTCGGCCGACACAAAGGTTTCGAATTCGTCGGTGGTGAAAACACCAAGCCCCACAAGGTCGGCAGCGTCTTTGACATCATTGATGTATTTGCTGATCCAGAACAATGACTGAAGGTCCCGCAGGCCGCCCTTGCCTTCCTTTACATTAGGTTCGACCACATAGCGCTGACCCCCTTGCTTGCGGTGCCGTTCCGCCCTTTCCGCCAGCTTTGCTTCAATAAACTCGCGTGCGGTTGTCTTGAAAAGGTCGTTCCAAAGGCGTTGACCAAGCTCGTCTGAAAGCGCGGGGTCGCCGGCAAGGAACCGATATTCCACAAGCGAAGTGCGGATCGTATAGTCTTCGCGCGCCAGTCGGATGCAGTCTTTGACCGTACGGCTCGCGTGACCGATTTTCATTTTCAGGTCCCAAAGCATGTAAAGCATCGACTCGATCACGCTTTCGGCCCATGGGGTGATTTTGTAGGGCGTAAGAAACAGCAGGTCAGTATCCGAATATGGCGCCATCTCACCGCGTCCCGACCCACCAACCGCGACGACCGTCAGACGTTCACTTTCCGTAGGATTCGCCAAAGGATGCAGTTTTTCCTGCGCGACATGCAGGACGGTACAAACAATCTGATCCGCGAGCCAGCTGTAGGCCCGTGTTGCTGGCCGTGCTGCGAATGGGCGATCCCGAAAAGCTGCAGCAATTGCGGCCATGCTATCCTTGCGCGCCTGTTGCAGGATACCGACGCTAACCCGTCGGATTTCCTTTTCCGACTGCGCGCCCGATATTTGCGCCGTGATCTCGGCCATCACGGTATGCTTGTCAAAGATCGACCGCGCCGGACAAATCATATCATCCGACGGCTGGTCTACCTGCGTCTGGAGCGGGTCAGAGCCCTGCGCCACCAAAGCTGCGTGGGGCTTGTTCAAGGATCACCACCTGACTGTCTTGAATGGTTGCAATAGCCAAAGCACGTTCGTTCAGGCCATTGGGCAACAGCCGGAAAACGCCGGACGTACCCCTGAAACCTTGAGGTGTTGTTAACGCGTTCTTTGTCAGCGCTTGACTACTGCCAGAGGCGACCAGTGCACCAATCGCCGCAATACCGTCATAGGCCAACCCTGCGAGCGGGTGAGGCGGGGCACCATAGGTTGCCGCATATCTGTTCTGGAACAATGTCGCAGTTGATTGATCGGGCAGCGCGAATAAGCCGCCTTCGAGCCCCGGGAGGGAGAACATCTGCGGCACCGTATCCCAGCGGGTAAGACCGATGAACCGGCTGGTCGAGGTGTTCATACCGGCATCTGGCAGGGCGGTCGCGACGATAGGAAGGTCAGCCGCGGCATTTGCCGTAGTGAACACCGCTTGAGCGCCAGAATTTCGTACTGTCGATACAATCCGGTTTGCCGCAGCAAGGATACCCTGCTGTGACAAACTGTAAGTCTCTACGCCAACAACTTGTCCACCATTGGCTTGAACCGCCCTTGAGATGGCGTCACGCCCCACTTCGCCGCCTGTATCATTGCCGTGAACAACCAGATACCTGTTGATGCCTTGCCTGTTTGCATAGCGCACCAGCCGGTTGGCCGTATTGTCAAAGGTCGCACCCAATACAAAGACGTTACCGCCGGCGATGGTGGCGTTGTTAGAAAATGCCAGAACGTTCACGTTGTCTTTTGCGACAGCAACACCTGCGGCATTCGCGGCCTCGGCAAAGAGGGGCCCGAGGATGATCTGTGCGCCATCATTCACGGCGTTGCGCGCTGCGGCCGCTGCGTTTGTTGGATTACCGCCGGTATTGTAAACCCGCAGTTCCACATTGGGACCGTTGAGATCCGCGATTGCGAGCCGTGCCGCATTTTCGAAATTTTGCGCTAGGAACGCATCGCTTTGTTCTCCAGAGCCTCCTGGTACCAGCAAGGCCACCTGTACTGGATCTTCTGGATCAATCTCAGGGCCAACATTTGCCGTCGGACTGAGAGCGATATCGCAGGCCGCCAGCCAGACAAGTGATAGAAAAGCAAAAATGCGCAAGGCTGTCTTGCGGGCCTCGCGGAAACAAGCAAACATGGCTGTCACCCCTTTTTGGTCATGCGCCGGCATTCGTCCCGCGCTCCTGGGGCATCATAAAGCAGGGGGCAGGCGGGTCCAGAGATGAATTTTATCACCAAGCCACTGTCCGCCGGGCTATATTTTGTAGCGACACCGATAGGGGCGGCACGTGACATAACGTTGCGCGCGCTGGATATTCTTGCCTCGGCCGATGTGATCGCTGCGGAAGACACCAGAACAGCTCGCAAACTGATGGATATTCACGGTGTGCCGTTGAACGGACGCAACGTGATCGCGTTCCATGACCACAGCGGTCAAACCAAGGTGGATCATCTTGTCGCCGACATCGTCGCGGGCAAGTCGGTTGCCTATGTATCAGAGGCAGGTACCCCCTTGGTGGCCGACCCGGGGTACGAATTGGCCCGCGCAGCTGTGGCTGCTGGGGTGCCCGTCACGTCGGCGCCTGGTCCCTCAGCATTGCTTGCCGCCCTAACATCGTCGGGGCTGGCAACGGACCGCTTTGCATTTATCGGGTTTCTGCCGACAGGCAAAGCGCAACGCCAGGCAGAGATTGCTGCCCTTCGCGATGCACCCTTTACGTTGGTCTTTTATGAAAGCCCCAAACGTATTGGCGAAATGTTAGGAAGTTTAAGGGACGTTCTAGGAGATGGTCGAGAGACGGTCGTCTGCCGGGAACTGACCAAGAAATTTGAGGATATCACGCGCGGCAGTTTAGCAGACGTTGCGGCGCAGTTTGCCGGCAAATCAGTAAAGGGCGAACTGGTTGTGCTGGTCGGACGCCAAGGTGCGGAAAATATAGCGGGATCAGATATTGATGCCGCGTTGCAGGAGGCCATGAAGACGATGCGTGTCAAGGATGCAGCAACTGTTGTTGCCGGGGCGATGGGTTTGCCCAGGCGACAGGTCTATCAACATGCCCTGCAACTCAACACCACGGAACAATCCGATAAGGACGCAAAATGACTGGGGCTGTGGCATATCATGCGGGTCTCGCCGCTGAGGATCTTGTGGCACGAGACTATTTTCGACGCGCGCACATTCTTACCGCCAAGCGCTGGCGCGGCAAAAGCGGAGAAATTGATCTGATCATGCGCCAAGGCGAATGCGTTGTCTTTGTCGAGGTCAAGAAAAGTAAGACCTTTGCGACCGCCGCGACGCATCTTGGGAGACGCCAAATGGACCGAATTTGCCGTTCAGCCAGTGAATTTGTAGCGGGGGCAATTGACGGATATGCGATTTGACCTGGCCCTGGTTGATGCATCCGGTGCCGTCAAAGTGATAGAGAACGCTTTCATGGAAGCATGACCCAACCATTGCGCCCCACGCTCTGCTGCGCCATGTAGCACGCAACACCGCATTGAACGAGGTTGCGTCATGTCTCTAAATGTTGCCTTCCAGATGGACCCAATTGGGCCCATTGACATTGATGCGGACAGCACGTTCCGCATCGCCGAAGAGGCACAAGCCCGTGGTCATAAGCTCTTCTATTACACACCAGATAAACTGACCTACGATGAGGGCCGTGTAACAGCACGGGGGTGGCCGCTGACTGTGAAGCGTATCAAAGGCGATCATTTTGATCTTGGGGAAGAGACAACCATTGATCTTGAAAAGATGGATGTGGTGTGGCTGCGCCAGGATCCGCCATTTGACATGGGCTATATCACCACGACCCATATTCTTGACATGGTTCACCCCGAAACCCTGGTGGTGAATGACCCGTTTTGGGTACGCAACTACCCCGAAAAGCTGCTTGTATTGCAGTTTGCCGATCTAACCCCGCCCACGATGATTGCGCGTGATCTGGACACGCTCAAATCCTTTCGCGCGGCCCATGGCGATGTCATTCTCAAGCCGCTTTACGGCAATGGCGGCGCGGGCGTGTTCAAGTTGAAACAGGGGGATAGCAATCTGGCATCGTTGCACGAGCTATTTGCAGGGATCAATCGTGAGCCGCTGATCATGCAAAAATTCCTGTCCGCTGTTTCACAGGGCGACAAACGGGTCATTTTGGTGGATGGAGAGCCGGTTGGTGCGATCAACCGTGTTCCCGCGGCCGGTGAAACCCGATCCAACATGCATGTGGGTGGGAGGCCGGAAAAGATTGACCTGACAGACAGAGATCGAGAGATCTGCGCACATATCGGGCCGCTCTTGAAAGAAAAGGGCCAGATCTTTGTTGGTATCGATGTGATTGGCGATTGGCTGACAGAAATCAACGTAACCTCCCCCACGGGCATTCAAGAGCTTGAGCGTTTTGACGGTGTCAATATCGCTGAGAAAATCTGGCAGGCGATTGAGGCGCGGCGCTAAACCTCTTTGGCAGTGGCAAGCCGGAAGCTGACAGCCTCTGCCACATGCGGTTTGCGCACATCATCTGAGTTATCCAAATCGGCGATGGTGCGGGCCACCCGCAAGACCCGATGATACCCACGCGCTGACAGGCCAAACCGTTCGGCCACTTTGACCAAAAGATCACGTCCCTCTTGATCTGGTGTGGCAATATCCTCCAAAAGATGCCCTTCTGCGTCGGCATTGACGCGGGCGCACTCGTTGCCCGCAAAACGGTCTGTTTGGCGGTTGCGTGCCACGGCGACGCGTTCGGCGATGCTCGATGACGCTTCACCCGTTTCAGGCATGTCCAGATCAGTCAAGGCGACTGGTGGCACTTCGACGCGAAGATCAAAACGGTCCATCAAGGGCCCGGAGATCCGGCCCATATAATCCTCTCCACACTGCGGAACCCGTGCGCAGGCCCGGGCAGGGTCGGCCAGATAGCCGCATTTGCAGGGGTTGGCGGCGGCAACAAGCATAAAGCGGCAGGGGTAGCGCAAATGAGCATTTGCGCGGGCGACGACCACGTCACCTGTTTCAATGGGTTGGCGCAGGGTTTCCAGAAACGTTCGCGGGAATTCCGGGAATTCATCCATAAACAAGACGCCGTTATGGGCCAGGCTAATTTCGCCCGGTTTGGCGCCGCGTCCGCCTGTCATCTTCGAAAGTAGTTGAGACAGGAGAATGCTAAATGAAAGAGAATGAGCCAGACAATTCTTCAAAAGTAGGTGAGATTTTATTAAAGAAGTTGAGGCAGAGTGGGGCTGTGCAAGAGAGCTTGCGACAGAATTCTTGCAGCGCTCCAAATAATGTCGTTCGCTTAAATCCGGGTACTGCATTGGAGAACGTGATGACCGAACTTTCTAACAGGGCCAAGGCGGCGCGTCATGAACGCCAAATTACTCCGAGCATATCGGGTGTAACCGGATGGATTCAGGGGATCAGTGATGGGGACCCAGTAGAATTTGAGTCTTCATTGGAACGAGACTTTGCTTATAAAGCGTTGTTCGATGAGCAAGTTGTACGCGTGATATCTCAACCAGAAACGTTTTCACTGAACGTTGGTGGGGCTCGAGCCAACTACACTCCTGATTTTTTGATCGAATATATGGCTCTAACAAATCAAAAAATTTCAGCATTTGTCGAAGTGAAGCCCAACTATCGCCTCAACTCTTCTGATCGAGCTTATGTACTGAAGCTTGATGCTATGTCACGCTACTGTCGCAATCGGAAGCATCACCTTTTCTTCGTTGTTACAGAGGACGACATTCACGACCAAAGACTGAAAAACAGTAGAGCCTTGTTTCCTTTGAGGTTTGACCCGGAGACCTTTGAGGACGCTAGGGAACCAATTGAATTGGTCGAAGCTAATCCTGGTATTCATTTCGCGGAAATTGTATCTCAACTCGCAAGAACTAAATCTCAGACGCCGTTTGTAGTTCGCTCACTCCGCACTTTGATAAGTACCAGAGACTTGTGGATTGACCTAAGCCAAGAGATCCGAGCGAACTCACCAGTATTTAACAGACGGACAAAACCAGACGTTCCCAGCTTTCTTGAAGCCTGTGTCGATTGGGATCAAGATCCACGGCGAGAACCGTTAGAATCGCCGGAAAATGATGACCGATTGCCTTCGACAGATGAATTCATCGCCGAAGTAGACCTCTCAAGTGTTTCTGATGCTAACTGGGAACTTGCTCGCGAGCGGTTTGAGGCACATTGTGTTGAAAAACTCGAAAATCTGACAGCAACATCTTTGTGCCAGAATCCGCTGGAGCAGCAATGTTGAAGCCAAAGGCCCGGTAGGGCGTCTGAGAGCCTCGGACATTGCCAACGCTGGTCGTGGGCCGACCCCCTCGACGAATTTTCATATAAGCCTTCTATGCGCAAGTTTTTGACCCGTTTTCGCGAAAATCAGAGTTTTTCAACACAATGGGCCCAGAGGTGCCTTCCACGGATCAGGCAGTTTGCCGCGGTTGCACCCGGCGTTGCGG
>JBCBGX010000043.1:0-14313 GCA_038526325.1 Pseudomonadota bacterium
TGCGGGTCAATGAACATACCGGCACCCATATCGATGCGCCGCTTCATTTCACCGATGGAGGCACATCCATTGATGAGGTGCCGGTCACATCACTGGTCTGCCCACTTGCGATTGTCGATATCCGTGAGAAAGCGGATGCCAACCCAGACGCGCAAGTCACGCCCGAGGATATTGCGGCTTGGATAAGTACAAACGGACCTATTCCTCAAGGGGCCTGTGTCGCGCAGAATGCCGGTTGGCAAGCCAGGATGGGCACCCCAGGGTTTCGAAATGCGGATGCCGACGGCAAAATGCATTTTCCTGGCTTTGATGTAGAAGCCGTCGCTATGTTGTTGGAAGAGGCAGATGTCGCAGGGATCGCGGTAGATACGCTTTCAATCGATTATGGTCTGTCGGCAGATTTCATTACGCATTACACATGGCTTCCGGCAAACCGTTGGGCGGTGGAAAACATGGCCAACCTGGATCTGTTGCCCGCCACCGGTGCGACGCTTATTGTAGGTGCCCCCAAGCATCAGGGTGGAACGGGCGGCCCTTGCCGGCTGATTGCTCTGGTGTAGGTTTCTCATCGCCGGTGCTTTGAGGCTGGCCAGCCAAAAAGGGCAAATCGATGACATCAGACGCACCAATTTGGAAATGGTCTGCGACGGACATCGCCGCCGCGACGCATGAGGGATCGGTGAGCGTGACGGAAGTTACCGAGGCTGCCATTGCCCGGATGGAGGCCGTAAATCCGGATTTGAACGCTGTCGTCGATTCGCTGGCAGATCAGGCACGTGTCGACGCCAAGCAACTGGATGCCGGGAGCGGGCCCAAGGGGCCGCTGCATGGTGTACCGGTGACAATCAAGATCAATGTGGACCAAAAAGGGTGTGCCACATCAAATGGTGTGGCAGCGTTCAAGGATATTATTGCCCCGGCCGATGCGCCGGTTGTCTGCAATCTCAAAGCGGCCGGTGCCATTGTAATTGGTCGCACGAATACGCCGGAATTTTCTTTTCGGGCGGATACGGACAACCCGCTCTATGGACGAACGCATAATCCTTGGGGGCGACATGTGTCTGCCGGTGGTTCCTCTGGCGGTGCCGGGTCAGCGGTGATGGCCGGCATCGGAGCTTTGGCCCATGGCAACGATATCGGCGGGTCGCTGCGGTTTCCGGCGGCGGCCAATGGCGCGGTGACGCTCAAACCCGGCTTGGGTCGTGTGCCAGCATTTAACCCCAGCCAAAAGGTAGAAAGAGGCTTGTTGGCGCAATCCATGTCGGTGCAGGGGTTGATTGCGCGGCAGGCCGCGGATCTGCATTTGTCGATGCCAGCGCTTATTGCACCTGACGCCCGAGATCCTTTTCATGTGCCAATCCCGTGGCGAGGAACACCATTGGATCAGCCAATCCGCGTGGCTTTTGCACGCGATGATTTTGGCTTTGGGATGCATCCTGATGTGGCCACCGCACTGGATAACGCGGCCTCGGCCCTGTCAAATGCGGGATATGCGGTAGACCTGGTAAATCCGCCCTTGGCCCGCGAAACGGGAGAGGTCGGTTATCGGGCGCTGTTAGGTGAAGTTAAGGATCTGCTAGGACCTGATATTCGGCGGTACGGGTCAGCTGAACTCAACGGGATCTTTGATGACTATTACCGTCAGTTTCCACCTTTTGAAGGCAAAGAGCTGCTGGCAGCACTGGCCCGACGCAGTCATTACGCCCGGGCCTGGTCGCTGTTCCTTGAAGACTACCCACTCATCCTGTCGCCTTTCATGCTGACACCCTTTTTTGCGCCAGGGCGTGATGCAGAAGGGCCGGAGGGTGTGAAAGAGGCGCTGGGATGCGCGCATTGGTCTTTTATCATGAATTTCCTTGGTCTTCCGGCAGGAAACTTGCCAACCTACGTCGCCAACTTGCCGCAGGTCCGCCAGCCTGTTGGTGTCCAGATAGCTGGGCGTAGATGGCGCGAAGACCTTATCGTAGATGCAATGCAGGCAATTGAGCAGCAGATCCCGCCTGTCTGCGAAACACTTTGGGCCAATCCCAACTGACCGAAAGTGAAGACGAAAGAAAGTGATCCCGGGCCCCGCACACAAGGCTATCAAAGCATGGCGAAAAAGATCGGTCCCTAACAGATCGGGTCTTAACCCGTAGCGATGTCGCGGAGACGCTGACAAAGGTCAGCCCAGTTTGCGCGGCTTTGTGGGAGGTACGTTTTTCTATACCATGCTTGGCCGGATGCGTGGTTCGCCAGTGTTTGCGGCGCGCGGCAAAGAGCTTCCGCTGTAGCAGCAAGCCGAGCGAAGGGTGCCGCTGTCACACTTCCCTTGGGAAAGACAAGGTTCAGCCCATAACTTGGTTCTGTGACGAGCGGTGTTTTCGTCGCTAAAGCGCCAATAATCCGGGGGGTTTCAAGATGGTTCGAGCGATAGGAATGAATATTCACGCAGCACCGCGATTGGGCGGCAATGTCTTCGTAAATGACATCTGTTTGTGGCGAAAGCCGCAACCCGGCCGCCTCCAGCGCATCAAGAACAGTTTTCCGTCGCGCCGAGGGGCCACCAACAAAGCAAATATCATATGGTCGTTCTTCAAGTGGGATAGGCGGCGGCAGCATATCTGGGTCGATTGCCACCTGAAACGGAAAGACCGGCATTTTCATTCGCCCTGCCAGACGCTTGGTCTGCGGTGGAAAATAATCAAGCAGGACATCATACAAATCCTGTTTTTCGCGCAACATACGTTGTTTTCGGCGGATCGCGCTCCACCCGATGCGGCTTAGGTTTAAGGGATTACCCATTACCGCAATGATTGAGAAATTCAGGTAAACGTAGAGGCAGCCGGGCCTGCGCTGATGCCGCGCAAACCCTTCGCCTATGACAAAGATGATAGAATTGTCGTCATAGGAAGCCTCATCAATTTCGTCACAGATGATCAGGTCTGCTCCGCCGTCAAAATTGCGCTGAAGCTCTGCATGTATAAAGCGCGTGATATAGGTGACATAAGCGTAGCTCACAGATTGAACGATAAGAAATGCTCGATCCATGTCGTGGATGAATTCCCCCTTGGCGAATAATTTTTGGCTGCAGGGGTTCCGAAAGAACGCACGCGCATGCCGCAGTCATGTCACGAAACGCTACAAGTTTGTAGCAGAATCCTTGAACAAAATCAATATTCTCCGTGATTCCCAGTAAGCCAGCGCTGAATAAACGAGCGTTCGCCCTCTGGATGACCAAAAACCGCTCGCTGCGTGGCAATCAACTGCCGATCGTCATGACGCCGTCGTGCGTCCTTTACAGTGCAGGCCTATTGTCATGCATATCTACGTTCCTTGTTCGAGTACCCAAACTGTCGATCTGAAATCCGAACAACGCAACTTCTGGACCTTTCTATGCCTCCCACATCGTCACCGCCTGACCACTCATTTGACCCTCTTGTGGTTGTCCCTTGCTTAAATGAGGCGGAGCATATCGCTGGCCTTCTCGAACAATTAAATGTCTCCGTCACTCGGCTGGGTGGGCGTATTGTCGTTGTCGATGGTGGGAGCACCGATGGCACCTTGGACATTATCGCCAGATATGTCGCCACACATCCGCAGATATCGCTTCTGCATAACCCGCAACGGCTCCAAAGCGCGGGGATTAACATGGCTGTCGCGCAGGACGGCGGGCATGCGACGCATCTGATCCGGGTCGATGCCCATGCGACTTACCCGGATGATTTTTGTGATGTCCTCATGCAGCAAGCGCAAAGCGTTTATGCAGACAGTATCGTTGTCAGCATGATCGCTGAAGGTAAGCGACTGGTTCAGCGCATCAACGCGGCCACCCAGAATGCCTCGTTCGGGAATGGTGGTGCCTCACACCGGAATAGGCCCTCTGGCGCTTATGTCACCCATGGCCACCATGCATTGATCAAGCTCGATGCGTTTCGTGCGGTCGGCGGATATGATCCAAGCTTTGCCCACAATGAGGATGCAGAGCTTGACTACCGCTTGCGTCAAGCCGGATCACGCATTTGGCTGACCAATGCGACACAAATGACGTATCACCCGCGCACATCGCTGACTGCTGTTGCGCGGCAATACTTTAACTTTGGCGCGGGGCGGGCACGAAACCTGTTGAAACACCGTGTCAGGCCGCAGCTGCGTCAGGCCAAGGTGATAATGGTCGCGCCCGCGGTCCTCATGATCATACTTGTACCATTGCATTGGGTATTTGCAGGTCCAGCGATTTTATGGGCGGGCTACTGCCTTTTTTCAGGGTTGCGTATGGCATTTCAGCAGCGTGATCCGTTGCTTTCTTTGTGTGGCGCTGCGGCGATGATCATGCATTTGGCGTGGTCGCTGGGCTTTTGGCTCAAGGTGCTGCGCACTTCGAACACCACCGGTCAGAGGGTAATGCCATGACCGAGACACTTGAAATATGCGTCTGCACGTATCGCAGACCGCAGCTGGCAAAGACGCTCACGTCGCTTTTGGCGCTGGACAGGCCGTCCGGTTACGACCTTTCAATTCTTGTGGTTGATAACGATGACCATCCAAGCGCTGCCGACATGGTTGAAGCGATGGCAGCCGAAGCGCTTATTCCGCTGCGCTATGTTCATTGTCCGCAAGGCAATATCTCTATCGCGCGCAACGGTGCGTTGGGCCACAGCGCAGCGCGCTTTGTTGCCTTTATCGACGACGATGAAGTGGCCCCCTCTGATTGGCTCGTCCACCTCACGCGTCAGATGGAGAATTCGGGTTCCGATGTTGTTTTGGGTCCAGTTGAGGCTGAATATACCGAAGACGCGCCAGCATGGATGCGACGCACCCGCATTCACGCCACGATGCCCGTCTGGGTCGATGATAAGATCATAACCGGGTATACTTGTAACGTTCTTATTGACCGACACAGCTCTGCACTGCGCAACAGGTTGTTTGATTTGTCGTTGGGCCAAACCGGCGGCGAAGATACGGCGTTTTTCGCAAATGCCGTAGCCGATGGTGGCTCGATTAGTTTCTCACCCGATGCACTTTTGTTTGAGACGATACCGCCTGACCGGGTGAGTTTTCGATGGCTGTTGCGGCGCCGTTTTCGGATGGGGCAGACCCATGGGCGTCTGGTGGCAGAAAAAGGTGCCTCACTGCGGCTTTGGGCCGTGACCGTTTGCAAGGTGCTCTATTGTATCGGTGCCACCATCCTGCAACTGCCGTGGCAGGACCGGCGCAACATGGCAATTTTGCGGGGTGGGCTGCATATGGGTGCGCTTTCAGGCTTGGCCGGCGGCCAAGGGCTACAGCAATACGGCCCTAAATTCACACAGCGACAAAAAGAATAGGAGGTCGTGCAATGGGATCGATGAAGGATATCGGCCTGCGTGTGCGCGACGCCGATGCGCTGGCTGACCGGCCAGACGCGAACGCCACAGGCGGCGCGACGACCTTGGGCGATGTGCTTGCGGTATTGCGCCGACAATGGCTTCCGCTTGTGCTGTTGACCTTGCTTGGCCTAGCGGCGGGTGTGACGCATCATTTGACCACCCCAAAGCAATACTATGTGGCCGCAACGGTCCTAGTGGATGAACGGCCCGTCGCATTGGATCAGGAAATCACAGCAAGCATCCCATTTGCACGAAACGACACGTCCCTGCTGAACGAGATGCAGGTGCTGCGGTCATTGCAATTGGCGTCAGAAGTAACGCGCAGGCTTGATCTGCATAACCAGGAGGTGTTTGTACAACCACCAACGTCGCTTGCGCGTAATGTCATCTCGGACATCAAGGGAGGGCTGACGCACCTTATTATCAAAGATACAATTGCTCAGGAAGAGATGGCAGAGATGACGGTAGTCGACGATGCGCGTCGGCTGCGTGGTGCGGCTGCAAAGCTTCAGCAAGATATTCGAATTAACCGGATCGGTCTGAGTTTTTCAATTGAAATCAGCTATATTGGACATGATCCGGAGCTGTCCGCAGATATCGTCAATACCTATGCGAGCGCGTATTTGGATGACGGTTTGAACGCGAATGTAGAATCGACCGAACGAACCACTGCCTGGATGCGCAACCGCCTTGCCGAGCTTGAAGAAGCCTCCACCGCGGCGCTGGAAGAAGCAGCGCTAATACGCCGCACCGCACCTGAGAACGTGATGGCATTGCGTGATTTGGCTCAACAAGCGGCAACACTGGATACGCTTTATCAGACACTGTCCGCACGATATGCCCAACTTTCGTTGCAAGGGTCGTTTCCGGTTTCAAACGGACGTATTCTAACTGAGTCACTTGTGCCGCGTGTCGCAGCATTGCCAAAGCTGTGGCGGACACTGGCGGTGACCGGTTTGCTGGGGCTCATGGCTGGTTTTTTGGTCGCTGCAATTCGCGAAATGCGCGAACAGGGTTTTCGGGTCAGCAGCGACATTCATAAATATACTGACCATGCATTTCTTGGGCATTTGCCGTTGATGGACGCAAAAACCCTGCGGGCCCTGGCTGCAGGCGATCAAGACACACAGAAGGTGCCACCACAATTCCTGTGGTCCGTGCGCATGCCGCAATCAACTTACGCCGAGACGTTACGCAATATTCATGCGACAGTCGGTCTTGGCACGTCTGACGGGACAGGGCGCATTGTCGCAATCACATCTATGATGCCCGGTGAAGGGACAACGACTGTCGCCGTCAATTATGCGACGATGCTTGCGATGTCGGGAGCGCGAACATTGTTAATCGATGTGGGGGCAGCAGACAGCGGCCTACGCGAGAAATTACAACTGCCTGGTGATGCCGGTCTTACCGACGTTTTACATAACACAGCGCAAATGTCAGAGGCGATGCAGCGCCTTGAAACCATGAAGCTTGACATCCTACCCGCAGGCAGGGCACGGCGACAGCCGGTTGCCACCGACATTGTTTATCAGCGTCATTTGCGCGCCCTGGTGCAAGAGTTGCGCAATCATTACGATCACATCGTCCTTGTGACCCCACCGCTAGGCATTACGGCGGACGTAAAGGCAATGCTTGGGCTTTTGGACCGGATCATATTGGTGTGCACATGGGGGCAGACACCCAGGTCTTTGGTTGTGCGGTATCTCACGCAGGAACCGGATGTCTCGCAAAAGGTTCTGGGGATTGCTCTCAATAAGGTGAATGCTGCCAAACTATCCCGGTACGCGCGGCCGGGTTGGCCGGAAAGCTACGTGCATCCAAATACGCAAAATGCTCGGTGATTGGTCCGTAGCGCTGGCGTGACGCGCTAATTTCGCGTATGCTCTTCCGCAGATCGGGAGGAGGAGCCGTTGCGCCTGTTGGTGTTTGTCACTTTGATGAGTGGTGCTGCATGCTTTATGGGCATCTATTCTTACTTGGCAGATGCAAACGGTTGGACGATCGTGTGGCGCGTTATCGCGACACTGATGGTGCTGCAGGTGGTCTACTTTTTTCTGCTTGTCACGGTTAGCTTTCTATCACCACCGGATCAGAAGTCAGCCGGGCAAAGTCGTAGCGCACGCACGAATGCCCTAACGAAAACGCAAAAGCACTAATCGCACCTTCCCCTGAGACCGCTCAGTCTGTCCGTGCCGCGAGGAACGGTGCTATCGCGGGATCCGCTTTGCCCAGCAGGCGGATCAAGGCACCACGCAACGCAAGGCGAAGAATGTCACCAATCGGTAGGGCGTCCCCCACCAGCATCCGCGTGTGCGATTTCACAAGCCCTTTTGCACGTAGGTGCTGTGGATATCGAAAAATCGGGTGAGACAGAAACCGTTTGCGATCTTCGGGCTTCGCCAAGGCCCAGGCCTGACGTTGCAGAATTCCAACAGATCGCTTTAGCGATAGTTCACGTTGATAATATCCGACATTCGCTCCGAAATCGCGCATTGTTCCTTCGCCATTTTCGGCCCAAACGGCGAGTGGTTCCATCGCGACAAATATTGGTTCAGCGATCGCGAATGTCCGCATGTATTCCTGCAAGGTCGAACTGCATGCATGGTGTATCTCTAGATCCGTTGCAGCATTGCGTGTCCAGAACAAACCTCCATTTGAAACACCGATATCGGCCATAAGGCATAACCGAAAAACATCTGGCGCATGCACCCCACCGGTCAGTTTGTCGTCCAGAATACCCCGCGTGGACAGGCGTGCCTTGTCGGTGCCGCTGTCAAATTCGATCAATTGATTGCGGAAAAGCAAATTTACCCCGTGTGCTTCGCAAGCGGCGATATTTGATTCAATGAAATCTGGCAGCACATAGTTATCGTCTTCCAGCACAAAGAAATAATCTGCATCATGCGGGTTCTGCTGGGTAAAGCAGAGGTCGATATTTTTTGAAGCAAAATTCTGTGGTCTATTGTGACGATACCTGATCCGATCGTCGTTTAATGCGGCGATCACAGCCCGTCCAGATGCGTCTGGACAATCATCATATACATCGCAAATCCAGTCAGAGACGGTCTGTTCTTGCAAGCTTTTTAGACAGCGCCGCAAAGCGTCGGGGCGCTTAAAGGTTGGTGTCCGAACATGGGTGAGCTGGTGTGTTTTGGTCATGATCGCGCCGCTGGGACAGTTATTTTCGCCCATTCCTGAAGTGTCCATTTGCTGGGGTCGGTGAGCATTTTATGCTGCACTTTCGGTGGGCGAATGCGCCGCATTGCGCGGGCCTTTAACACCCCGCCAAGCCAAAGCAACAGCGCAGGCTTTCTCACTATATTTACGAAGGCGTCGCCAATCCGTTTCCGACGTAAGTTCTCTGCCAGCGTTTCGAAGGCCAGGGGCTTTTGAAGAGCACTACACCGCGCAACCATATCAGCACGCAAGTCATCAGGAATATCAGGATATTGGGCCATCACATCATTCTGCGCCCGTATCATTGCCATTATATCGTCCGGGTGCAGCCGATGAGAAATGGACACCGAATGGCGGCGGTAAAGATATAAAGACTGCGGCAACAGATGCATCCGTCCCCCGTTCAGCAGGAACTTGACGTAGAAATCATGATCCTCGCCAACACGAATATCTTCCCGGTATGTCAGCCCTTGAAGGACGTCGCGCCGGATCAACGCCTTGATATAACCAAGCTTTGGTGCGTTTTCAGAAGGTGCGACAAATGATTTCAGGGTCAACTCTAGCGGGGCGGTCTGCATCATAGATCCAAGAAGCGTTGCACCACTTTGGGCTTGATTTTCAATCAGGTATGTCAGGTCATCTGCTATCGCATCGGTGCCCAGGTCGGCGGCGGCACGCATCATCCGTTCGAACCTTTGTGGATGGATAATATCGTCGCTGTCGACAATGGCGATCCACTCTCCTCGCGCTTGTTTGAGCGCGCGGTTGCGAGCGGCGCCAGGCCCTGCATTCTGCAGTGTCAGGATAACTTTCAGCCGTGGATCCTGCATCGCAAACTGCCGAGCGATCTTGATACTTCCATCGGTTGATGCATCGTCAGACAGCAGAACTTCAATGTCGGAAATTGATTGTGACAGCACCGATTGCAAGGCTGCAGGCAGGTGGTCAGCCGCATTATAATTCGCCATAATCACGGACACAGTAGGCTTTGCCAAGAGACGCATCCTCGCAACAGTTATCTTGGATAAATCATAACGAAATTTAGATTGGAAATCACAGTTAGGATGTCCGCTTGCGCCGCTTCGGCAAGCTTGTGCCGAAAGTTGTTTGATTTGATGGAATGGTAATTAAATATATGATAATATGAGATAATTTCCCGCCTCGAGGTGATTTTATGAACGAAAAAAGCAAGATCTTAACCCGCTCGGTGGCGGCATGCCTATTGCTTTTGTTCCCCCTGCCAATTTTCGCGCAAGAAATCCCCCGGGGTGCCAGTTTTTTCGACGATTTTGAGACACTAGATACGCGCCTTTGGGGTGTCTCGGATGGCTGGGTGAATGGTGATTGGCAGAACTGCATGTGGTCGAAAGAGAATCTTATCGTCAGCGACGGTATGCTATCACTGACCTTCGCCAATTCGCCGAACGACAAGCGTGCCTACACCTGTGGGGAAATCCAGTCACGACATGTCTACGGCTATGGCACATATGAGGCGCGCTTTCGCACGGGGACCGGGTCTGGGCTGAACGCAGCATTTTTTACCTATATCGGTCCGCACCATGGCAAACCGCACGACGAGATCGATTTTGAGGTTTTGCTGCGCGACACTGATGCTGTTAGTCTGAACACCTATGTCAGTGGCGCTCCAAAGAATGGCCAGCGTGTTTCATTGCCGCAACCTGCTGAAGATCGCTTTGTGTCTTATGCTTTCATTTGGGAAGAGACAGGCATTCGGTGGTACGTTAACGGTGAACTGATGCATCAGACGCCCCCCGGCGCGGAGCTGCCTGTAAATGACCAAAAAATATATGCCAGTTTATGGGGCAGTGACAGTTTTCCCAACTGGATGGGCCGCTTTGCAGTACCAGAGCGTGACGTGACAATGCTGGTCGATTGGATTGCATTTACTGCTTTAGGTGAGCCTTGCCAGTTTCCACAATCGCAGGTGTGCCGGGATGGCTGAGGCGCGGCTCACCTTTTCGCGACGCCGGATCGATGTGATTACGATTGAGCCGGACGCGATCCTTGCATTTGTTGCCCTTGCGGGGTTGGTGTTTGTCCCTGTCCTGAAAAGCTTGGGCGCTTTGATCTTTCTTGCGGCGGGCTGCGCGTTGCTGGTGCGACGGTATCAGGTGCAGGCGGGGCTTTGTTTGCGGTATTGGTATATCTTTGCGTTGCCCGCATTCTGCATAGTGTCGGTCATTTGGTCCGCCTATCCGGGCGCTACATTTCGCTCTGGGGTGCAGTTAGCTGCAACAATCGCGATAGCGGTGAGTATCGCAGCAACGACATCCGCGCGAACGTTTAGCCGTGCGCTATTCGTGCTTTATTTGATCGCAATGCTGGCCAGTGTGGTCTTTGGTGATGTGCGCAATGATACTGGCGCATGGCTTGGAATTTACGGCAGCAAAAACGCGCTGGCGGGAGCTGCGTCGACATTTGTGATTGTCAGTTTGGCACAGGTGTTGGATAGCGAAACGCTACCTCGTCTGCGGATTTTGGGTCTTTTGGGGGCAATGTTCGGCGGTCTTATGCTGCTAATGGCGCAATCCATAAGCGCCATAATCGTGCTACCACCAGCGATTCTGATTCTTATATTGTTGCTATTTCTTTACCGGCTGTCGCCTTTGCAGCAGGTTGGTCTGATCGTCTTTCTTCTCATCGTCAGCGCTTTGATGGTTGTTTTGGCGCTTGTCTATTCTGACGCGCTCTTCGCCCTGCTTTTGGATACAACGGGTAAAGACGCGACACTTACTGGCCGAACCGATCTTTGGCGGATCGCGCTTGCTTTGATTGCTGACCGCCCCGTATTGGGCATGGGGTATCAGGCGTTCTGGGTCAAAGGCCACGCCGCTGCCGAGGCGTTATGGTACCGCTTTGGGATTGATGGGCGAAGCGGTTTCAATTTCCATAACACCTATTTGTCAAACGCCGTCGAGATTGGGATTTTTGGGGTCTTTCTACAGGTAGTGGTTCTTTACGGTGCCGCTATTACAACCGGCATATGGGCCCTGCGAACACACCGGGCCGAAGC
Source organism: Pseudomonadota bacterium (assembly GCA_038526325.1). Taxonomy (GTDB): domain Bacteria; phylum Pseudomonadota; class Alphaproteobacteria; order Rhodobacterales; family Rhodobacteraceae; genus Yoonia. The sequence goes on from JBCBGX010000043.1 coordinate 11,563, forward strand.
GTCGCTTTTGTTCATACTTGTCATGATGGTTGTGATGGTCAGCTTTGTCGAAGTGCCGGTGTTTTTTCAGTTCTCGCTGCGGTCGGTCATAGTTACATGCGCTTTTGTCTACGCTGTGCGGGGTCTAACGGCCGCCAGGCGGCGCACCATTACACAAACGCCTGTTGACGCACGTAGCTAGCAATTAGGCCATCAATGGCCGTCATTGCCCGATCAGTCGCACGTTCGGTCGCGGCGTCTGAAGACAGACTTGGGCTTTGCTGCGCAAGCCGCTGCAGACTACGGGCCGCCATATGCAAGCAGGCTGTATTAAAGGGCGCTGCCGGACGGCTGGTGCATAGCGCCATCGCGCGCGGACCGGATCCGCCACGCCCTGTTGAAAGCGCCCAAGCCTCGCGCAGGTTGGATGGGAACAGGAACGCTGGATTGTAATCAATATCGAGCGCCTGTGCCCAGTCATGCCATTTGAAACGGTGCACATGATGCATGGCCTTCACGCCGACCCATGGTGTGCGCAGCGCATCGGCGACAATTGCACCATGCATTGCCTCTGTGATGACAAGCTCTGCGCCAAGTATTTGCGCGATCACTTCGTTTGGTGGGCGGCTCGGATCAATGAAAGTGATCCCGGCCAGGTCACATGCCGCCTGCCAATTGCCCCTTTCGATACTTTCGTAATGCGGCATGAACCCGACCTTGATGCCTTGCGCGGGTGCGGGCAGCTTTGTTTGGCGCAGAAGAATTGCGGCGTCGGCGACGGCAAGGTCGGGGTTCAGTCCAAGCGCCTCGGTCGTTTGTGGACCGCGGACAAAATGGAACTCCCAGGTGCCATCATGCACGTCGGGCTTTTTCGTGTATCCACCGTAGCCTGATCCAACGACAACCTTTTTCGCGTCTTTGGGATAATTGTGCTGAATGACCGACCCAATGCCCACGAAAAGCGTCGATGGGTCATCGTCAAAAAAGTCAGCTGGCAGCAATTCAGCCCACATAGTGGCGTTCAACTCATCCCCAAAATTGGGCGGGTCACCCTGAAAGTAGGTCAGTTTCATTTGGCAGGCACCTTTTTGGTAAAGTGTCGGCGCAGATCAGCGATCCGGTCGCGCGACAAAATCAGGATGAGGGGGGCATAGATGATCAGACCGGACGTTAGCTGTAGGGCCAGCTGTAGAAAGCCCGGATAATCTGGGACGAGTGTGGGCACAGTCAGCATCCCTACTGCCATGGCCGCAGTCGCGACGATGGGGGCGATAAAGCTCGCCAGATAATCCCAAGGGCTGCACCTAAGCAGTTTCGCGGTCATGATCACCGAAATGGGCCACAGCAATACGCTTTTTGCCATCAACGCAATCATCAGCACGGGCAGGCCAAAACTGGCGGTGACCGCAATCACGAAAACCGATGTTGTTTGTTGCACCAATTGGTACCAAAACCACCAATCTGCCTTGTTCTGCGCTTTGATGAGGGAGGCCTGAACTACGCCTATCCCAGCAAGAACACCCGCAATGCAAAACGCCTGCACAGCAAAGACAGCACCGGTCCATTTATCATCTAGAAGCAATTCGAGTATGGTAGGCGCCGCAATAGACAACGCGCAAAACATCGGCATGCTGACTGCGGCCGAAAGATACGAAGCCATGCCGAAGGCTTTAGCGGTTTTTCCGGCGTCATCCTGAAGAGTCGACAGAAGCGCCAAGGTCACCGATGAAAGCGCGCCGCCGACAAGTTGCGTCAGCATCAGGTATAGGCGCTGCGCAAAAAAGAAGAGCCCCAGCACAGCCGGTCCGGCCAGAATGCCCAAAACGAGGTGATCGATCTTGACGGTCGCGAGCATCCGGTTGCCTGATGCAAAGACGCCGTACCGCGCCAGATCCCGCAGCGATTGTAATTTGAACGACAGTCCCGGACGCCATTTTGCAACCCAAAACGCCATCGCACAGGCCACAAGACTGCCAGATATCTGACTTCCCACCAATGCCCAGTAGCCGTAATCGGCAAAAAGCATGATCATGCAGATCGTGACACTGACAAGGGTCGCAACGGCTGTGCGCAGTGCGATCAACTTGAACTTCATAGACCGCGCAATCATGCCGTTGGGCACCGCTGCGGCTAGGTCAAGCGGAATACGGAGCGCAAGAACAGGTAAAATAGCAGCGATGGTTGTATCACCCAAGAGCGTTGCAATGGGTGTGGCCCAGATCAGAAGTGGTAGGAAACACAGAACACCAAAACCCAAAGTCAGCCAAAAAACGCTATCGGCATGAGTCTTTGCCAACTCTTTACGTTGGATCAAGGCTTCGCCAAAGGCCACGGGTGTGAATGCCATCACAGTCATCACAAGGCCGCTTGCCAATCCAACCAATCCAAAGTCGGACGGGGCAAGAAACATGGCACTGACAAAAAATACAACGGCTGCACTGATGGTTGGAATCAGCGTCTGTACCGATGACCAGACGACTCCGGCTAACGCCAGTGCCGATCGCCCCGTGGCGAGATGCGGGTAGTTATTTTCGATGTCTGGTTTCGTCAGCGTCGGGCTGGTCATGCGCCAACACTCAGTTTGAAGGCGGGGATGGCGCAGCATGCATGACGGTCACCACATCACCGGGCGCCAACACGGTGTGCATATCTGCGTTCAGCGTTTCAGGGTCGCCGCGTACGCGCGTGATTGTCAGATCAAGCGTGGCGGTCAGCGGGTCCAGGCTGACAATGTCTGCGATCTGTTGCCCGGCCGCGACCGACAGCAAACCA
>JBCBGX010000044.1:0-14264 GCA_038526325.1 Pseudomonadota bacterium
CCGGCACTCAGCGCGTCGCGTAACACCACGACCGCCGGATCAAGTTGCTTGCCGAAAATCGCGTCAAGCACCGCGAGCGCGTCGTCATTTCGGCCGAGTTGACTGAGTATTTGGGCATGGGCGATCGCGCTGTTGCGTGAATATCGCAAACCACCCGAAACGGGGCTTTCAAAAAGCGCTGCCGCAGTTTCAAAATCACCAACAGACGCCATTGCATATGCTTTGTGGGTTATACCGTAGACTTCCATGCCACGGCTTTCGATCACCTGATCAAAGCTTGCCAAAGCACGAGACATGTCCCTCTGACCAAGGTGCGCCCAGCCTTGTACAAGCCCATCAACCAAGGGACCAACTGACTGGCCTTGCTCTAATCTACTAAAGATGTCTGACCACAGCCCGTCCTTGGCGCTTTGCACACTTAGCGCCAGATGCGCAATTTGACTGGTGAAGCCCTGTTCAACCATCACCTGAGCAATCGGGATGGAGCGGTTAAACTGACCCAAAGCGATGAATGATGTCATCGCGTTTTCAAGCATATAACTGTTTGAAGGATCTTGTAGCAGCGCCTTGGTATAGAACCGTGCACTATTGGCAAAATCGCTTTGCGCGCCCGCCTGCCGCCCAGCCAAATAGGCGCCGGCATCGATCTCTGCAATCGCTGGGCTAACTGGAATAATTGCGCAGACGCAGGCAATGGCGGACAAGGTACGTTTCAGCACGATAAGCAAACCCTTTCGGTCATTTCGCAATAGCGTATGATGGCTGACGCTCGCATGTAAATATGACAAAGTATTGGCGGCATGTTGTTGCAGATGGTTAGATTTTAGAATGGCCAAAACTCTAAATACCAACAAACAAGAAGACAGGCCCGAAAGCCCGCCAACTCGCCCTGCCAAGACTGCTCGCGCGCGCCTATTTTTCATGCGCTTTGCGTTGAAGAGACACTATGCGATGAAGTGATTCGTCGTCAAGAGACTGATTCGCGAATCGCTAGATCTTAGGACGATCAACCCCAGTAATCCTGCTCGGTTAGATTGCGATGGAGAACACATATCGAGGATCATGGGTTTAAGGGGTACTGCTATCGTTTGGCGAATGCCCGACTGGAAACGGAGATAGAATTTTTCGCGGGATCTTTTGCATTGGCAAAGCAATATCCGTCGGCCCGGTGAATAGAGCCAAATCTTAGTCCACGCCCTTCTGAGATGCGGCAAAATTCTTCAACATCTTCCACGTCGAATACTAGTTTGACGAGTGTTTGGCCGTCCTTTCGACCAGGTGACATAGGATGCAATAATATATTGCTGCCAGCTTCCGGGGCGACAAGTTCAACGATCCTGTCACCCTCGAGTCGTAAGATCTCGAAGCCAAAGTGTTTGGAATAGAACTCCGCAACTTCGTCAAGCTTCTTGGTATAGATGATAATCCGGCCAAGCGGGGCAGACACCGTACCCTCCTCATTCGTCGTGCGTAAAGTCTAGCTTTGGATCGCAGCCACTCCAATGCCCATTACATAGATTTCAAAAGCAATCTGCACAAACACAAGCCGCCTTAACTCGTTGGAGCATAGACCCGGCACTGTGGATCGACTGGGGTCGGACTCACCAAGAATGTGGTTTCCGGCGGCATGCCGCTTTCCTCAATCCACACACCGTTCAAACAAAAATCCTGTGCGTAGTTCCCCAAATTGAAGCCGAAGCCAGGGTTTCCGCAGTCCTCAGCGGTGCCATCAGCATTCCATGCCTGGCTCACGCCCAACCCTATGTCGCCGGGTGTCATGAATGCTTTGCGTGCCGGGTCAAAGTGTAAAATCCAACTGTCGTCGGGGTCTCGATTTGCCATATCCCACTGGCCCAAAAACGAGCCTTCCTGATATCCAACAATACGAAACTCAGTCACGTCATCTTGGGTCACGATCGGTTTGTTCAAAGCAGAGGGCCGAATTGTCATCTGTCCGACCATCGAATACTCGTTTGCGCCTAGCCAGCAGAAGTAGAATTGCGCCGCCTGCACGTTGGTCGCGAAGAGCGACATCACTATCGAAAAAGGGCGGATCACCTTTCGTTCTCCCGTATAACATGACCAGCCAAGTACAATGAGCCACATATCAGAATTCGCGCATGCGGGGTGTGGGCGCAAATCTGGCGAATTGCCGCAGGTATGTTCGTGGCGGTGGTCGCCGCAAGACCAACTTTGACTGCCTCTGCCGCAGTCTGATCAGCGGGGATCGTATTCGTTTCACCGGGGATGGACACAGAAAAAAGGCGTTCCGCAACCTGTGCAAGTGGTTCCAGATAGCCACCAATATCTTTTGTATTCAGCATACCGCAGATCAAATACGTGGGACGTCTTGGCAAACCACTCAGGGTCTTGGCCAAAGCCCGTCCAGCAGCCGGGTTATGCCCGCCATCAAGCCAAAGTTCGGCTGGAGCCGCCAGATCTACCAGTGCCCCTTTCGTCAAGCGTTCCATCCGTGCGGGCCAATCAGCACTGCTTACAGCCGCCTCGCACGCAGCATCATCCTTGCCCAGCGCGCGTAAGGCCGCAATTGCCGCGCCCGCGTTCATTACCTGATGGTCCCCAATTAGATTGGGTAAAGGTAAATCCAGCAAACCAGTCTCATCCTGATACACCAAACGCTCGCGTTCGGTCGTGACATGCCAGTGCTGGCCATACGCGAGAAGCGGAGCGCTAAGCGCCCCCGCGACGCGCTCTATCACATCCATGCTTTCGTCATGCTGCGGCCCGACCACGCAAGGCACACCGCGCTTAATGATCCCCGCCTTCTCACCAGCGATCTGAGCCAGAGTATCGCCCAAAAATTTTTGGTGATCCATGTCGACGGGTGTGATCACTGTCAACAAAGGCTGGTCTACAACATTCGTCGCATCAAGCCGGCCACCCAGGCCGACCTCCAAAAGCGTATAGTCCGCCTCCGCCTCGGCAAAGGCCAGCAGTGCCGCAACGGTCGTGATTTCAAAATAGGTGATCGGTGCGCCATCATTGGCGTCATAGCATCGGTCCAGAACTTTGGTCAGCGCCTCTTCAGAAATCAGGGTACCTGCCACCCGGATCCGTTCATGAAATCGCGCCAGATGCGGGGACGTATAGGCATGCACACTAGCCCCTCCCTGCTCTAGCCCTGCGCGGATCATGGCCTGGGTCGACCCTTTGCCATTTGTTCCCGCGACATGGATAACAGGCGGCAAGCAGTCTTGTGGATTTCCGACAGCGGCTAGCAGCGTCCAGACACGATCTAGCACCAAATCAATGACCTTGGGATGCAAGGCCATCATTCGATCTAAGATCACATCAGAACCTGCGGTCACTTCGCCTCTTCTGCTGTAATCGGGTTTTCAAGCTGCAGCGCCGCTTCGGACGAAATCTCTGGTGCAGGCAAATCCCCTTTCACAGGTGCGGGCTGCTGCATCAGCAAGCGCACAATGCTGACCAATTCGTCTTTGAGGTCGTTGCGGTTGGTCACGCGGTCCAGCATGCCATGATCCAATAGGTACTCTGCCCGTTGAAAGCCTTCGGGTAGCTTTTCCCCGATTGTCTGTTCAATCACCCGCGCCCCGGCAAAACCAATTAGCGCATTTGGTTCAGCAATCTGTACGTCCCCTAGCATGGCATAGGACGCGGTCACGCCCCCTGTTGTTGGATGGGTCAGAACAACGATATAGGGCAGGCCTGCCTCTTTGAGCATTTGTACTGCAATCGTCGTGCGGGGCATTTGCATCAGGCCCAGAATACCCTCTTGCATCCGCGCCCCGCCCGCTGCTGAAAACAAGATCAGCGGACGCTTGAGTTCGATTGCACGTTCTGCAGCTGCGACAATCGCGTTACCGACATAGATCGACATCGATCCACCCATAAAGGAAAAATCCTGCACGGCGATGACAACAGGTGTCCGCCCCATATCGCCCTCGGCCACCAGCATCGCATCTTTTTCACCGGTCTTTCGGCGCGCCTCTTTTATCCGGTCAGTATAGCGTTTCTGATCCCGGAAATGCAGTGGATCGGCGACGGGTTCCGGTACCGACACCTCAACAAAAACGCCACCGTCAAAGACTGACCGTAGCCTGTCACGCGCACCGATTGGCATATGATGGCCGCAATTCGTGCAGACATTCAGGTTGTCGGCCAATTCGCGATGAAACAGCATCGTTCCGCAATCATCACATTTGGTCCACAGGTTTTCGGGCACCTCGCGCCGCGAAAAGAGCGAATTTATGGTTGGGCGGACGTAGTTCGTAATCCAGTTCATGCGCGATCCCTGCCTTGGCCCTTGTCAGATATGCCGCGCATCGTCGAAATGCAATCAGGCACGCAGGAGGCGGCGCAGGATGGCCCAGGTGAGCAGGAGCGTCGCGACAAACCCAAGATACGCAACAGGAGGTGTGCCAACGACATCGTAAGGGGTGACGCGCATTGCCAAGCCGTCCATTTCGCCCGGTGAGCCAAGAACACCAAAAACGATAAAGTTATTGGCAAAATGCCATCCCCAGGCCGCGCCCAGATTTCCGGTCACTCGGGTCAGATCTGCCCAAAGCATCGCGAGAAAGAAGATCAACCCGATCACGACCCAAGTCAGCGGCCCATAGCTGCTCGGATTAAAGTGCATCAGCGCAAACAGAATTGGTGGGACGACCATCCAAACCACAGGCGATGCAAATCGCGCGGCCAATTGCTGCATCACATAGCCGCGGAACGCTAATTCTTCAGCTCCGGTCTGTAGAACCAGAACGACAACCAGAATTGGCAACCAAAACAAGAACACATCAAGAGAGACATTCGGAACACTATCGTAAAAGATGTGCCACAAACCGATATTGATTGCCTGAAGCCCCAGAAACACACCGGCGCCGATGAAAAAATTCCGCAACACCGGACCAGTCCCAATCAGGCTGCGAAGCCCGCGATTGTGGAGCGCCCGTGCGACCAGCCAAATCGCAAGAAAGGCTCCGCCGAATACGCCCAAAAAGGAAACAACGCCAAATGGCGTTGTCCCGCCGAAAATGCTCTCTTCAGCCATCAGGTCAGGCCGAAACAGGCTGACCAGCACAGCGACCACCACAGCAAATCCCATGGCGAGCGCCGCCCACAACACCAAACCAAAAATCACCCGCCAGAGCGCTGGAAACGCACGCGCTGGCTCCACATACTGCAAGAAGGCGGGATGGCCAGATATATTCATCATCGTTTCAGTGTTATCCTTGTGGTTAGCCACATAATCAAAACCGAAAAGGCGGATATAACCAGGCTGAAAGCCATCCAAAGCATCAAAACCTCGTTAATCTCAGCGCTTAAGACATCTGGGTCATGGTAAGGATACAGGATCAACGCAAGACCTGACATTGGCCAGCCTTCTGTCCCGATAAAGACGACCGCAACGATATTGTTTGCCAAGTGCAGCCCGATTGCAGCACCAAGATTTCCGGTTCGCGCGGTCACATCCGCACATGCGAGGCCCAACAATGTCGCCCAAAAGACGTAAACCGCGCCCTCCGCAGCGCTATTTCCATTCCAGAAATGCCATACGCCAAACAGCAATGATGGAACTAGCATCCACACCAACCGGCTGGATGAGAGGCATGCAAATTGTTGATGCAAGTAGCCACGAAAGATGATTTCTTCGGTGGTCACTTGGATCAAGATCGCCAGCACCGCGACTGGCAGCCATGCAATCCAAACTGCCACGTTGCGGACCTGCGCGGGCTCATCCCATGACGTCAGGGGCAAAATCACCTGTATCAGTAAGAGCGTTGCCCCGACAGAAACCGTCACCCGGCAAAGATCCGACCACGCGAGCTTGTAGGGCCCAATCAAAGAAAAAAATCCACGCCCATGAACCATGCGCAAGGTTCTGACAAATACCCATGCGGAAACGCCGAAAATCGCAAATTGTGCCGTTGTCGCCAGTGCAGTCACGCCTGCAAGGAACGCATCCATCGTTGCCACAGGCAAAACAAGGTAAAGTATGACGGGCACACCAAAAAATGAAGCCAGAAAGGCAGACGTCACGACCACAATATGGCGCGGATGGGTCACATTCTGTGCGGGTCGAATAAAGTCGTCATGTTGGGTGTAATCATCGGCCATAACAGACCCTACGACGCTGGGTTCACCCGCCGCAACTGCGACTTCAACCTTGCGTCCTGTCTGCCCACTATTTAGACCCAACGCCAGCAGATTTCCGGGAGATATTCAGATGCTTAAAGGCAAGGTCGACAAAACAAATCTACCCAGCCGCCACGTGACCGAAGGGCCCAGCCGTGCACCCCACCGGTCTTATTTCTATGCGATGGGTCTGGATGAAGAGGCGATCAAGCAGCCCTGGGTGGGCGTTGCCACCTGCTGGAACGAAGCAGCCCCATGCAATATCGCACTGAACCGGCAAGCACAGTCCGTCAAACTGGGCGTGAAAAAGGCTTTTGGTACGCCCCGCGAATTCACGACGATCACTGTGACCGATGGAATTGCCATGGGGCATGAGGGCATGCGGTCTTCACTGGCCAGCCGCGAAGCTATTGCCGATACGGTCGAACTAACTATGCGTGGCCACTGCTACGACGCGCTGGTTGGTTTGGCGGGGTGCGATAAATCCCTGCCCGGCATGATGATGGCCATGGGCCGTCTGAACGTGCCATCTGTCTTCATCTATGGTGGATCCATCTTGCCTGGCCGGCTAGAAGGCAAAGACGTCACCGTGCAAGATGTCTTCGAAGCTGTCGGCAAACATCAGGCTGGGAATATGTCGGATGCAGAGCTGGAAGTTCTTGAACGGGTCGCTTGCCCTAGTGCTGGCGCCTGTGGCGGCCAATTCACCGCCAATACAATGGCCTGCGTGTCAGAGGCCATCGGCCTGGCCCTTTTGAACTCATCAGGCGCCCCGGCTCCTTACGAAAGCCGTGACCAATATGGCGTGGCATCAGGCGAAGCAGTCATGACCCTGATTGAGAAGAACATCCGCGCTCGTGATATCGTCACGCGCAAATCGCTGGAAAACGCAGCCCGGATTGTTGCCTGTACAGGTGGGTCGACCAATGCGGGGCTCCACTTGCCTGCTATTGCGGCGGAGGCTGGGATTGATTTTGATCTGTTTGACGTCTGCGATATCTTCCGAGACACACCTTATTTCGTTGATCTGAAACCGGGCGGCCAATACGTGGCCAAAGACTTGTACGAAGCAGGCGGCGTACCGATTGTGATGAAGGAACTGCGCAAGGCCGGTCTAATCCACGAAGATTGCATTACCGCCTCTGGCCGCACCATGGGAGAGGAATTGGACATGATCCGCGGCGATGCAGATGGCAAAGTCGTCTATCCTATTGATGCTCCGTTGACGCCCACGGGCGGTGTCGTTGGCCTTAAGGGCAATTTGGCTCCTGATGGGGCGATTGTGAAAGTGGCCGGGATGGCGACACAAGAACAATCTTTTACTGGGCCCGCCCGCGTATTTGAAAGCGAAGAGGAGGCATTCGAGGCCGTTAAAGCGCGCGAATATGAAGAGGGAGAAGTAATAGTCATCCGCAACGAAGGCCCCTCGGGTGGCCCCGGAATGCGCGAGATGCTGGCAACCACCGCCGCCCTATCGGGTCAGGGCATGGGAAAAAAGGTGGCCTTAATCACGGACGGTCGCTTTTCTGGCGCCACACGCGGGTTTTGCGTGGGGCATGTCGGGCCAGAGGCAGCCCATGGTGGACCAATTGGTCTTTTGCAGAATGGCGATGTCATTACGATCAACGCCGTCACAGGCGAGTTGAAGGTTGATCTGAGCGATGACGAGCTTGCCCAGCGCAAAGCAGATTGGAAAGGTCCTAAAGAGACAATCTATGCCTCTGGCGCGCTGTGGAAATATTCCCAGCTAGTTGGCGGTGCCCGCCATGGAGCTTTGACTCATCCCGGTGCCAAAGGCGAAAAACACGTTTACATGGATCTCTGATCTTCATGCGGAAGTTCCTTACGGGGCTTGCTAGCGCTTATGCTCTGGCAGCCTGTACAACAACTGCACCGACCAAGACGGTCGCATTCGCTGATGGTGCCGTGATTGCGACGACACCTTCAGGGTATTGCGTGGATGGCGTATCCAGCAAACTAGGTCAGGGCTTCGCGGTCATGGCGCCTTGTACAACCTTGGGCGAAAGCGCCGACACGCCCGAGGTGATTGGGGTCGCAACCGTTCAAGTTGGACCGCCGCAAAGCGGAGCTGTCACCGATGGCGAAATAGCCTTGCGCGACTTTCTGATAACCGATACAGGAACGTCGTTGCTCAGCGTTGACGGCAACGGCGACGATGTCACCATCCTATCCACACAAGCTTTTAACAGCCAAGTAATGGTGCATTTCACGGATAAAGGTGAGCCACCTTTGCCAGGTTTGCAACGCGAAGAATGGCGGGCGTTCACAGACATAGACGGGCGACTTGTGACAATCGCAGTGCGTGGTCTGGCCACAGCCCCTTTGCAAGACGGGCCTGGCGCTGGGCTACTAAAGTTGATCCTGGCCGGGGTAAAAGCCGCGGCATCAGCTGCACCGGAGACCGCACTAGAAGACGACCGGGTAGCCTAGACTGTTTCAAACTGGGCGCGAGCTTGGCACAGTGTGCACGACGGAAGAAGGACAAACCTCGCAATGGCATTCAGCTTGCACGGCCCATTTGGGCGCTTTCTGCACCGACGCATGCTCAGGCGGTGGCGACGTGCGGCAGGTATGGCCGACGGGGCGGAGCTTGGGACATTGCGCGCCTTGCGGCAACAAGCCCGGCAACTCAAAATCCCTTTGCAAGAACTGACGCATATCGCGGACGCGCGCTTGGCGCGGCCCAGAATAGGTACTACAGCATTTCCAAAACATGCCGGCACCGACTGGTCCTGGCGGCCAAAAATATGGCGCGCGGCTTTTGATAAACGTGGGGCGGCCAGCGCTCTTAGCCGCACGCCGCTTGGTAACGAACTGACCCTTTTCCACGACTGTCCGATGGCTGAGATATCGCTCCGCCAGGTTCGCAACACACGTGAAGAGGATTTCGCGCCGTTCGGACTGCACCTGGAAGTCTTTCATTTTGCCGGCAGTTACTTGTCATTGGTCGTTGAAATCCCTTCAGCGTCTTGTGAAGGTCTGAAAAAGAAACATCTGATCCGGCTTGGCGCGCTGATCGAACGCGAACGGCCCATCACGATTCACGCCCGTATCAACGTCAAAAACGGGCCGAATACCGAACAGATCCTTCTGAAACTTCCCGATGACAAAGAAGACACGATGGTAGAGTTTGATCTGGCGTATAGTCAATTAAACGAAAAACGAGCCGAAAGGATGTGGGTCGACCTGATGTTCGAGAACCCATCCATGAACCAGATTATGATCCGTGATCTTAACTTTAGTCGCTATCCCCGTGCCGACATTTGAGACTTTGAATGACCCAAATGATCCTAACGAAAACGCAATTCAATAAAGGTATCTGGGCCGGAGAGTTGACTGGTGCTGGGTCCGAGACACCGAACCTGCAGGTCACATATCTGGGCGAACCTGTCGACGGACCAAAGCTGCGCCACGACCCGACCCGTGATGTTTGGCAGGTCGAAGTCCCAGTTCCCACGCATCTTCTAAGTGATGGTGTGCAGACTTTCGTCATCAGCGATGCAGACGGGCGGACGCTCAACAGCTTTGCTTTGTTGGCCGGGGACGCACTTACCGATGACATCCGTGCGGAAATGGATTTGTTACGCGCCGAGCTTGATTTGCTCAAGGTTGCCTTTCGAAGACATTGCTCTGACACGTAACGCAGCGCTACGCGCAATTTGATGCGGCGGATCAATATACTTCAAGCCATAAACTCATTGTCAGAACGACAACCGAATTCCGTCAGACCTCGTAACAACACCGTTAACAGGGACTTGAAAGGACACTCCCATGAATCGTCGTTTTGCTTTGAAAACCTCCATTCTGGCTGCGGGCGTTGCGATCGCAGCAGCTTGTGCGCCAATGGAAAGCGAACCCGATATCGTTGATATCGCTGCCTCAAACGGCAACTTTAACACGCTTGTTGCCGCCGTGACCGCAGCAGGTTTGGTTGAGACATTGAAAGGGGATGGCCCCTTCACCGTCTTCGCACCCACAGATGCAGCCTTTGCGAAGTTGCCTGCAGGAACGGTTGACAGCTTGCTGTTGCCCGAAAACAAGGATCAACTAACTGCAATTTTGACCTATCACGTTGTGCCGGGCGCGGTGACGTCCGACCAACTGGCAGGTCAACGCTTGTCTGTCGCCACTGTCAACGGCGAAGAGGTGCATATTGACGGCACCGATGGTGTCACAGTTGATGATGCGACGGTAACGACTGCCGACATCATTGCGTCAAACGGTGTGATCCATGTGATCGACAGTGTGTTGCTGCCATAAGAGCAAAAGCGCTGTGATCGGCCCTGCCGCTGCATCAGTCGCGGCAGGGTACAGCAGGACAGCTGCCATTCTGTAGCAAGCTAGTCTTCATCAATGACTGCAACCATCGGACCTAGCTTAAATCCGAAATCTGACCGGCCTAGCCCAGGCGCATAAAGGCGCGAAACTTTACCATCAAAATAAAGAGCGTTGGGTACCTTCAAGTAGTCGCGAAAAAAGCTGCCAAATTCATGAAAGCTGACAGCATCGTTTGAGATAACAAAAACCGCATTCTGCTGGTCAGCCTTCACGCCTACCCCATTGCGGACAAAGCGTGACGTGCTGTCGACAAGAAAACGTGGATGAAGCGCGCCATCTATCACCAGCATCGGCCCCGATTGAGTTGCATCCCGACATCCCGGCGCGTCTTGAACAAACCGTAGTGTCTCGTAGACTTGGACGCTGTCGTCGTTAATGCACAGGACCCCATTGGGCAAAAGGCCAAAGTTTCCCGGCCCCGCATTGGTGATCACCCGCATCGTTTCGATGCCGTCCTCCACATAATGACCAACAGGCGATCGGTCATCGTGATACATTCCCGCATTCATCGCAAAATGTACGGCTCCCACGCCAGGCAGATCTGCGATACCCTCAAAGCTACCGATAACATCGCCTTTGTCATCCGTATGAAACAACCGCAGGTCGTCGGTTGTCACGTCAACTTCGCAGGCCGTGTAGCTATGGTTCAAATACGACACATTTTCACAGGTCACTGCCGCCGCGGGCGTCGCCATAGCCAAACATGAAAGGCCAAACCAACGCATTAGTCGTCCAGGTCTTGCCTGACATGATCTTCAGCAAGCAACGCGCGGGTGGCATCCATCTGGTCAAAGGTTCCATCGATTTGAAACCGCAGTTCAGGCGCAAATTTCATCGATCCATCTTTGACCACAAGATGCCTGATCTCATGCCGGTTCCGGCGCAGAGCCTCCAGCGCCTCATCCTTGCCCTGCCCACCCAAAGGCAGCACAAAGGCAGTTGCGATCCGCAAATCTGGTGACATCCGGACCTCACCCACCGTGATTGACATGCGCGCCAGGTCATCATCGTGCACGTCACCACGTTGCAGGACTTCTGAAAGGATACGACGAAACTGCTCACCAACCCGCAACATCCGCTGCGTTGGGGCCTTACCGTCATGATGTGATTGCTTTGCCATGTCTCTCATGTAAGCGGTCCATGTCGCGATGCCAAGCAACGCTTTGCCTCTGCAGCGAAGCACCGTTAATACGGGACGACAAAGAAGGAACAGCACTATGACAGATCTCCCCGGCATTGTGGTCACCGGCGCCTCCGGAAAGATGGGACAAATGCTGACAAAAACTGTGCTCGCATCGGACAAATGCCGGTTGGTCGGCGTGCTTGAACGAGAGGGTCATGAATGGATTGGCCGGGATGTTGGCGTGGCCCATGGCGGGCAGCCGGTCGGGGTGCTGGTGTCGGATGATGCCGTCGAAGCGTTTGCAAAGGCGCAGGCAGTCATCGACTTCACAGGTCCCGAAGCCACCGTCGGTTTTGCAGGTCTTGCTGCACAGGCGCGTGCTGTTCATGTGATTGGCACAACCGGGCTGACCGATGACGATCTGAAAGCCATCAATGCCGCCGCCCGTCATGCCGTCATCGTGCGGGCGGGCAATATGTCTTTGGGCGTCAATCTGTTGGTGCAATTGACCAAGCGGGTGGCGGCAGCCCTTGATGAGGATTTTGATATTGAGGTGATCGAAGCGCATCATAGCCAAAAGGTCGATGCACCCTCCGGCACCGCTTTGATGTTGGGCGAGGCCGCTGCACAGGGTCGTGGTGTTGACCTGAACGCAGTACGCGACAGCGGGCGCGACGGGATCACCGGGGCGCGCAACCGCGGCGACATCGGGTTCAGCGCCATTCGTGGCGGCGATATTGTAGGCGAGCATGATGTGCTGTTCGCCGCCACCGGGGAGCGGATTGTGCTGCGCCATATCGCCACAGACCGGGCGATATTTGCTCGAGGCGCGTTGAAAGCCGCCTTGTGGGGGCAAGACAAATCCCCCGGCGAATACGACATGATGGATGTGCTCGGCATTTAACCGCCATGTGAACGCTGCCAACTGAACCAAAACGGGGTCGCCTGCGTATCAAGGACATCTTTGATCAAGAGGTGTGCTATGAAACATGTTGCAATTTCTCTGGCTCTGGCCTTTTCCGCAGCACCGGCGGTAGCGGACAGCTATGTTCCAGTCAAAGATCAGGAGACTTTCGTATCGCTCGTACAAGGAAAAGAACTGCGCAACAGGCTGTACGGTGTGCGTCTTAATGTTTTTGAGAACGGCCAGATCGCAGGCGGTGCGCTGGGTTGGGACATCACAGGGTCTTGGAGCTGGCAAGACGGCTATTTCTGCCGAGAGCTAAGCTGGGGCGGCGACACCATTCCCTACAACTGCCAACTCGTCGAAGCGCGCGGCGGCGAACAGTTGCGGTTTACCGTGGATCGCGGTGCCGGTCAGTCGGCTTCGTTCCGATTGCAGTAATCACCCAGCTTCTTCGAAACCGTATTTTAGAATGGCGGGGACGATGAGTTCTTCCTCGTCAACCAAGTGACGATTAAGCAGACCGTCAAGGCGCACCAGCTCTGTCTGAAATGGCCCCGCCCTATCTTGCAGCGTTTCGCGATCATCTTGAACGTCGATAATGCTATTCGCCTGGGTGACAAACGCGGCAATAAAACCGTCAATGTCATGGTGATCTTTGTCAAGGATCGCAAAACCCTTTTCGATCCGAGGGTCCAGTTTGGCGATCTTGGGGAAATAATAGGTGTCCTCAATTGTGTGATGTTCGTGGAGACCGCCCACAAACATACCGCCATATCGGGACACCATTGCTACGTAACTCGAAGGTTCCAAAGAGCGGTCGAGCAATTCTTCAGTGCCACCTTGGATCTCTTTCAGGATGCGGCGAAACATCAAGTGACGCTCTAACCAGAACCGCATCAACCCATCAAAGCCCGGGTCCGTTTCCCATGCATCACGTGGGTATTCAGCAAGCAGTACTCGCAGCGCATCAGGCAATCCTATCCGATCAGCAAGGGCCACGTTTTCTAAGAACACCGAAAATCTGCCCCTTGCTGCAAACTATTGATCATCCAAAGCAACGTCCAAACCCTGACCGATAAGTCCCTTGATTGGGCTAATATCCGTCACAACTGTGTTACGGATATTCAGGTGCTTCAGACCTGTTAGATTGGCCAGCAACGAAATATTGTCAAAGCCGGTATCCCGCAGGTTTAGTCGGTGCAAAGACGTCAGACCAGCCAACACCGAAAAATCGCTTGCAGGGACGCCGCTCAAGCTTAGGTTCTGAAGCGATGACGCACCTAGCAGGGGTGAAATGTCTTCGACAGGTGTTCCGACAATCGATAGATGAGTCAGAGCCGGCATACCAGACACCACCGAAATGTCGCTGACATTTGTATAGTCCATCAACAGCATCTCTAAGGCCGATAAATCGTTTAGTGGGGTGATGTCATCCACACCCGAAGAAATCAGGTCCAATTTTTTCAGATTGGCCATATTCGCGAGTGGTGACAGGTCATTGAATGCCCCGGCCCTCAGGGTCAGGTCACGCATCTTGGTCAAATCGGCAAGCGGGCCGATGTCCGCGACGTCACTGTAAGACAGTTTCAGCGTCCTAAGTTCTGTCAGCTCAGAGACAAACTCGATATTCGGGGCATCGACAGAGTCCATTGCAAGATAACGCAGATTGGTCAGCCCAGACACTGGCGTAAAATCATAAACAGGGGTGTCGGTGAGTGACAGCACCTGCAAAGACGTCAAACCGGCGATCCCGGC
>JBCBGX010000045.1:0-14253 GCA_038526325.1 Pseudomonadota bacterium
CGCCGAGAACCTGAAAGAGGGCGAGACGGGGCGCTTTTTCGACGATTATTGCAATTGGGACCGGATTGCGCTGTTTGAAACGGTTGCGCGCCAGTCACCGGCGGCAGAGGTGGCGGCGGATTTGATGGGGTCCGCGACCTGTCAGCTGTTTCATGACCATGTGCTTGTCAAAGAACCGGGGACCTCAAAGCCGACGCCCTGGCATCAGGACAGTCCCTATTACTTTGTGGAGGGCGACCAGACAGTCAGCTTTTGGGCACCGCTTGATCCGGTGCGCGAGGCCTCTTTGCGCTGCGTCGCGGGATCGCATAGATGGCCGCGCGCGGTCTTGCCGACGCGGTGGCTGGCCGAGACAAAGTTTTATCCTGATGAGGCAGAGTTTATGCCGGTGCCGGATCCCGATGCCGAAGGGATGAAGATTGTGGAATATGAGATGGAACCCGGCGATGCAGTCGCGTTTCACTATCGCATTTTGCATGGCGCACGTGGGAATGAGGCGGCAGACCGCAGGCGAGCGTTTTCATTGAGGCTGCTGGGGGATGATGCGCGGTATGTGGAGCGGCAGGGCAAGACATCGCCGCCGTTCCCAGGGCATGGCATGACAGCGGGGGACAGGTTGCGGGAGGATTGGTTTCCCGTACTTTTTCGGCGTTGACTAAGTCGGAATGCTTCATTCGAAGCGTTCGCGCAGTTCGGGCAGCGTGAAGCTTTGCGGGATGAACCCTGTCTCTTCGGGGTCGTTTTCCGGGTCTGAAATTACGCAGCCTTCATTGCAAAGCTGGCGTGCGATCTGGTCAGAGTAATCCACCAGCCAGATGCGCCCGGCGGGGGTGCTGATATAGCCGTCAATCCCGGCATCAAAGTCGCTGGTGATGTCGTCAACCGACGGCACCTCATTATCATACTCGTCCGAGTAGTTGCCGTGGGTGTGATAGGAGGCGATGACGCTTGCGTCGGCTTCGGGCAGGTCGCAATAGTCTTCGGCCCCGCGCCGGGGGGCTGTTGCAGCCAGCGCGCCATCGTCAGTTTCGAAAATGTAGCCGCAATATTCGCGCCCTTCGGCAATAGAGGCGGTTTGCAGATCGTTCAGAACCGATGTGGCGAACTGGTCGATATCATCGGTTGTGGCGATGATGGGTGGGTCGTCCTGCGCGCAGCTGACAAGAAGGATGCCGCCCACAAGGGCCACCGCAGCGCCAATTTTTAGATAAGTCATTGCGGTGGCCTTCATGATTTATTTGATCAGGGATTTGACCTTGTCCGCGGTCGCTTGTGGCGTGATCCTGAATTCTTCGAACAGCCGGTCAGCCGGGGCGGACGCCCCGAAGCCGTGCATGCCGATGAAGCCGGATTTTTCGCGTTTTCCGCGCTCACCAAACAGCCAACGGTCCCAACCAAAGCGGATGCCCGCCTCGACCGCGACGCGGACAGGACCTGCGGGCAGGACGCGTTTGCGGTAGCTTTCGTCTTGGTCTTCGAAAAGCTCCCAGCAGGGCATGGAGATAACGCGGGTGCCGATCCCTTCGGCCTGGAGAAGATCACGGGCGGCGAGGGCGACAGAGACCTCTGACCCGGTGGCAAGCAGGATCGCCTGGCGTTTGCCTTCCGCATCCGCGAGGACATAAGCGCCTTGGGCAGTGAGATTCTTGGTTTTGTGATCGGTTCGCACGGTGGGCAGGCCCTGGCGGGTCAAGCTGAGCACGCTGGGGGTTTTCCGCGAGGTCAGGGCGAGTTCCCATGCTTCCGCGGTTTCTACAGTATCTGCGGGGCGGAATACGTTGGTATTGGGTGTGGCGCGCAGCATAGCGAGATGTTCGATTGGCTGGTGTGTTGGTCCGTCTTCGCCCAGCCCAATACTGTCATGGGTCATGACATAGGTGGTGGGCACACCCATTAGCGCGGAAAGCCGCATGGCCCCACGCGCGTAATCCGTGAAGCACATGAACGTGCCGCCATAGGGTTTCGCCCCCCCATGCAGCGCCATACCGTTCATGGCCGCCGCCATCCCGTGTTCGCGCACGCCGTAATAGATGTAGCGGCCCTTGCGATTGTCGGGGTTAAAGACACCAAGATCGGACGTTTTGGTGTTGTTGGAACCAGTAAGGTCGGCCGAGCCGCCGATGGTTTCCTTCATGATCGGATTGATCACCTCAAGCACCATCTCAGAGGATTTGCGTGTGGCGACCTTTGGCGCGCCTTCGCTGATCTGCTTTTTCAGGGCCCTGATGGTAGACGAGAGTTTCTTGGGGGCGACGGCTGCATAGGTCCGGTTGAATTCGGCCTGTTTGCCGGCTGACAAGGTCGCAAAGCGCGCTTGCCATTGCTTACGCGTGGCTTCGCCGCGGGCGCCGATGGCTTCCCACTGTTTCTTGACCTCTGGATCCACTTCGAAGTCGCCCATTGGTGCGCCATACGCTTCCTTCGCGGCTTTGAGCTGGTCGGCGTCGGTCAGTGCACCGTGACCTTTGGATGTGTCCTGTGCAGCGTGACCCAAGGCGATATGCGTCTTGCAGGCGATCATAGACGGACGCGGATCCTTCTTGGCGGCTGTGATCGCGGCATCAATCGCGTCGGGGTCATGGCCGTCGATAGATTGCACATGCCAGCCTGCGGCGGTGAAGCGCGCGGATTGGTCGGTGATGTCGGCCATATCGACTGTGCCGTCGATGGTGATGTTGTTGTTGTCGAAGAAGACGATCAGATGGCTGAGTTGCTGCATGCCTGCCAGACCGATTGCCTCGTGGCTAACGCCCTCCATCAGGCAACCGTCACCAGCCATGACATAGGTGTAGTGGTCGATGATCTTTTTGCCCCAGGTGGCACGCTGGATTTCCTCAGCGATGGCGAAACCAACCGAATTGGCGATGCCTTGGCCGAGAGGACCGGTTGTCGTCTCAATCCCGCGGGCATGGCCGTATTCGGGGTGGCCTGCGGTACGCGCACCCCATTGGCGGAAGTCTTTGATCTGATCGAGCGGCATGTCTTCATAGCAGGTGAGGTACATGAGCGAATACAACAACATGGAGCCGTGCCCTGCGGACAGGATAAACCGGTCGCGATCGGGCCATTCGGGGGTCTTTGGGTCGAAGGTCAGGTGCTTTTCGAACAGCACTGTTGCGACATCAGCCATCCCCATGGGCATACCGGAATGGCCGGAATTGGCAGCGGCGACTGCATCAAGCGTGAGCGTTCGGATAGCTGTCGCTTTTTTCCAGTGATCGGGGTGGGCTGTGCGCAGGGCTGCAATATCCAATAGATCAGATCCTATTAACAAAGGTGAACTTTTCGTCTTCGCAGCCTCATATCAGGCCCCCCGGTGAGATCAAGCATGCGTGCTAAGCTCTTCATTTTCTTGCCACCCCGGAGTTTGCGGGGCGCGTTCTGATCGCTTAGGCTGACGCCGATGAGGCACGATTCGGCGCTGCTGGGTCGTTTGGCACGTGGGCAGGGGCTGGCTGCTGCGAAAGGAAGCTCTGATAACAGAGCACGAAAGGACAGGCGGATGAGTGACATCAATGATTTAGAGAGCCGGATTACCGCAGCGCTTGACCGGATACGGAAGGGTGTTGAGGCGCAGGGGGCGGCTGATCATTCTCACCTGACAACAGCACTTGCTGAAGAACGCAAGATGAACGCCGCATTGGAAGAGCGGGTGCAGCTGCTCAAAGAGCGGCAGGACTCCCAGGTGGCTGCGTTGACAGAACGGGTCGAGACGCAAAGGACGCAGTTGCAGGCGCTGGATATCGAATTGCAGCGCCTGCGGGCTTCAAACGTGCAAATGCGCGAAATGAATACGCAGCTGCGTCAGGCTGTGACCGAAGGGCTCGCTCCGGAATTGGTGGACGCCGCTGTGGCCGCCGAGGTTGAGGCGCTCCACGCACAGCGCGCTGCAGATGCCGCAGAGGTGACAGCGCTTTTGACAGAATTGAAGCCGTTGATTGAGGAGGGCACCCATGCCGCAAGTTGAGATTGCCATTGGTGGCCGCACCTTCGAGGTCGCCTGTCAGGAGGGCGAAGAGCATTTTCTGCATTCGGCTGCCGCAATGTTGGACAATGAAGCAGCGCACCTGTCAGAGCAGATCGGACGATTGCCGGAATCGAGGATGCTTTTGATGGCTGGATTGATGCTGGCGGACCAGACCGCCAGCCTACAAGACAAGGTGCAAGAGGCAGAGGCGGAGGCGGCGAAGTTACGGGCCGATATCGAAACGCTTCAGGGACAACCCGCACCAGCGCCAGAGCGGGTCGAAGTGCCCGTTGTGCCACGCGAGATAACAGAGACCTTGGCCGAACTGGCCGCCCGGGCCGAAGCGCTGGCGGACCAGGTAGAAGGCACCGCAACGCGCTGAGGGGACATCAAAATTCTAGAATTTTGATAAAATGGTCAGGCGTTGGCTTCCCGAATTTTGTCTGCAGCGTCTTTGTCAAAATTGACACCGCTATCTGCGAAAAGTGTATCCAACTCACCTGATAGGGTCATTTCGGTGATGATATCGCAACCGCCGACAAATTCGCCTTTGACATAAAGTTGGGGGATGGTTGGCCAGTCTGAATAGTCTTTGATCCCTTGCCGGATTTCATCATCAGCCAGCACGTTGATATCCTGGTAGTCCACACCCATAAAATTCAACACACCGGCCACACGAGAGGAAAACCCGCATTGTGGCATGGATTTTGTGCCCTTCATGAAAAGCACGACATCGTTGTTGGTCACTGTTTCTTTGATTTGGTCTTGGGTTGTCATCCCGTTGGGTTCCTTTCTGGCCGGACAAAAATCTTGAAGATTTTGCCCAAGTTCTTATCAAAAATTGTATTTCAATCAGGTGCCTTTGTTGTCAACGCCAGCGCATGCAATTCACCGCTGTCAATTTTCGGCTTTACCACAGCCATCACGGCGCGTTGTTGCTGGACACGGTTCATGCCGCGAAAGCTCTCGTCGACCACCAACCCCTGGAAATGCGCGCCGTCATCACCCTGAATTTGAATGGTGGCGTGGGGAAAGGTTTCGCGCAACATCGCTTCGATTTCATAGGCGGTGATTGGCATGCAGGCCCTCTTTGGTTGCGCTTAAGCTATGTTCGACGGGGCCAGTGGGCAAGTGCGGAGCCTCCGGCGGGAGTATTTTTGGCAAGATGATAAGGTGACCTTTATGCGATAGCTGCCTCAAAAGAGGAGCGGAAGACGTCCGCCAATTCCGTGAGCGCTGCGCTGTGCTTGCCAAAAGTAATGTCATCACCACCGACTTTTCCAACCATTGTCAGCGCGACGCCCTCTTGGTTGGCTGCGACCATCAACGCCTCCGCCTGATCAAAATTACAGGCAATCAGGTAGCGCGCCTGATCTTCACCAAAGAGCGTTGGCGTATCTTCGACATCGAGCGTGATTCCGATGCTAGCTTCTTCCGCCAGTTCAAAAGCAGCAAGAGCCAAGCCACCATCGCCAAGGTCCGTACAGGCGCGAATGAAGGCAAAATATTTGCGGATGAAGTCGCCGTTTTTCTTTTCCATCGCAAGATCGATTTGCGGCGCGTCACCTTCTGCCCGGTCAAACATTTCTGCGAGAATGGCAGATTGTTCCAGATGTCCATGGGTTTCGCCGACAACGAGCAGGACATGCCCTTCACGGATTTGTCCTGTGATCATGTGATCGGGGTTTTCAATTAATCCAACAGCACCGATTGTCGGGGTTGGCAGGATCGCTGTTCCATCGGTTTCATTGTAGAGCGAGACATTGCCCGAGACGATCGGCATGTCGAGCGCTTTGACGGCTTCGCCGATCCCTTGGATAGCCCCAACGAACTGTCCCATGATTTCTGGCTTTTCGGGATTGCCGAAATTCATGTTGTCGGTTGTGGCCAGCGGCTTGGCCCCGACAGCGGTAAGGTTACGATATGCCTCTGCTACGGCCTGTCTGCCGCCCATTACGGGGTTTGCCTTGACATATCGGGGGGTGACGTCGCTGGTGAAAGCGAGCGATTTGTCGGTGTCATGGATACGGACGATGCCCGCACCGTGGCCGGGAGTGCGAGCAGTATCGGCCATCACCTGACTGTCATATTGTTCATAGACCCATTGCTTTCCGGCATAGTTTGGGCTGCTGATCAGTGCTTTCAATCCGTCAATGGGGGGGACGCTTGGGATATCGTCAACGGGTTTTGCGGGTGGGGTCGGCTCCCATGGGCGGTCATATTCGGGGGCGGAGCCAGAGAGTGTGGCGAGGGGCAGGTCTGCTTTGATGTCTCCGTTATGTTCAACGATAAAGCGGTCTTCGGCGATGGTCTCGCCGACAATCGCAAAATCGAGGTCCCACTTTTCAAAGACAGCGCGCGCCTCGGCCTCAAGCGCTGGCTTTAGGACCATGAGCATGCGTTCCTGACTTTCCGACAACATCATTTCATAGGCGGTCATGTTTTCCTCGCGTTGAGGAACGGCATTGAGGTTCAGCTTGACTCCCAGACCGCCTTTATCGCCCATTTCCACGGCGGAGCAGGTAAGGCCAGCGGCGCCCATATCCTGGATAGAGATCACGGCGCCTGTGGCCATCAGTTCCAGTGTGGCTTCCATCAGGCGCTTTTCAGTGAAAGGGTCGCCGACCTGAACTGTAGGGCGCTTTTCCTCGATGGTGTCGTCAAATTCGGCGCTGGCCATGGTGGCGCCGCCGACGCCGTCACGTCCGGTCTTGGCGCCGAGATAGACGACCGGCATGCCGATGCCCGAGGCGGCGGAGTAGAAGATTTTGTCAGTATCGGCGAGACCGGCGGCAAACGCGTTCACGAGGCAGTTGCCATTGTAGGCGGGATCAAAGCGGACCTCTCCGCCGACTGTGGGCACGCCGAAGCAGTTGCCGTAACCGCCAACGCCAGCGACCACGCCATTGACCAGCTGTTTGGTTTTGGGGTGAGTGGGTTCTCCGAAGCTCAGCGAGTTCATCGCCGCAATGGGTCGCGCGCCCATGGTAAAGACGTCGCGCAAGATGCCGCCCACACCAGTCGCTGCGCCCTGATAGGGTTCGATATAGCTGGGGTGGTTGTGGCTTTCCATCTTGAACACCACGGCTTGTCCGTCGCCGATATCAACGACACCTGCATTTTCACCGGGACCGCAGATCACCTGCGGCCCTTCGGTAGGGAGGGTGCGCAACCATTTTTTCGAGGATTTGTACGAGCAATGCTCGTTCCACATGGCCGAAAAGATGCCGAGTTCGGTGAAAGTGGGTTCCCGCCCGATGATCTGGAGAATGCGATCATACTCGTCGGGCTTCAGCCCGTGGTTTTCGATCAATTCGGGCGTGATGGCAGGCTCTTGCATGATATCCCCTTCGGCAGTTGCGGCCTTTTACCGAGGGGCGCAGGCAGGGGAAAGCAGGATTCGTAAAGAAAAAAGCCGGGCGCGAGGCCCGGCGAAGTCCAACAGGGAGGTGAATGCGATGAGCGCCGTAGCATCATCGCTTTCATCTGTTCAAATAGGGTGCGTTTTTTGACCATTCAAGAAAAAAACCCCGCCCGGCTTCGCAAAGCCGCTATGTGTTGCGCGCATGGCTCATCTGGGGGAGCAAAAAAGTCTTATGCAAGCTTGGGTTGTGTTGCGGTTGTACACCCCTACAGCTCAGCGGTCTCGCGCATTTTTTTGCGATGGGAAAAGATCTCTTCCTGTACGAAATCTCGGAAGGCGCTGATCCGCTTGGATTGCCGGAGTTCCTCAGGATAGGCCAAAAACACGGGAACTTCACCGCTTTCTAGGGACGGTAAAACGCGGACGAGGTCTGGGAAGTCTTCAGTCACATAATCCGGCAACACGCCGACACCAATATTGTTAAGAATTCCCTGCAGGACGCCAAAGTAGTTGTTGACCGTAAACAAGTTCGGGATCTCGTAAGTCATCAGGTGTTGGACAAGCGTTGCCCCAGCCGCAACTTGAATGGAGTTGAGGCTTTGACAGATAAGCCGGTGTTTGCTGATTTGCTCGATATCGTCGATTGCGCCATGCTTGGCCAGATATTCGCGCGACGCATAAAGGCGCATGCGCACGGACATCAGGCGTTTGCGGATCAGATCGGCCTGGCTGGGCTCTTTCATGCGGATGGCGACATCGGCCTCGCGCATGGGCAGGTCCAGCACGCGTTCCTCCAGCATCAGGTCGATTTTGAGGTCAGGGTAAAGCTCGTAAAGCTTGGGAAGGCGCGGGGCGAGCCAGAGCGTGCCGAAGCCGGTGGTGGTCGTGACTCGGAGTTCTCCAAAGACTTCCTCTTCACTGTCCCGGATGCGCGCAGAGGCAGCTTCAAGTCTTTTGTTCATGCTTTTGGTGGCATCGAACAGCAATTCGCCTTGTTCGGTCAGAATCAGGCCGCGGGCATGGCGGTGGAAAAGGGTCGTGTTCAGTGACTCCTCGAGCGCGCGGATCTGACGGCTGACGGCCGATTGCGACAAATGCAGCGTATCACCCGCATGGGTCAGTGAACCCGCATCCGCCACAGCGTGGAATATTCTTAGCTTGTCCCAGTCCATTCTGCCCTGCCGCCGTCTTTGTTATCGCTCACATTATCAGATCATTACGCGATGTCTGCATTTTCGTGCAAATACTGTGCATCAGCAATTTTTCCTTTGTAGGTCAGTAATTTTGACCTATAGTTTGCCTTAGTGATTTGAGCCCTGGGGAGGTGCGCAATGAGTCATCAAGACGTGTCCTTGAACGACCGCTATGATTTATCGAAATCGCCAGTCTTGTTGAATGGGACCCAAGCATTGGTGCGCTTGATGCTGATGCAGCGGGCGCGGGATGACGATGCTGGGTTGAACACGGCCGGATATGTCACCGGATATCGCGGATCGCCCTTGGGGGCGGTCGATATGCAGATGTCGCGGGCCAAGGACGTGTTGGAACCCGCGCAAGTCATGTTTCAGCCCGGATTGAACGAGGATTTGGCGGCGACAGCGTTGTGGGGATCGCAGCAAGCGGAACTTCGGGGTGAAGGCAAATATGATGGGGTCTTTGGCCTGTGGTATGGCAAAGGCCCTGGTGTGGACCGGTCTGGCGATGTGATGCGTCATGCCAATATGGCTGGCACGAGCCCTCATGGCGGGGTGATCATGGCGATGGGGGATGATCATACGGGCGAAAGCTCCACTACGCTGCACCAATCCGATTGGGCGATGCTGGATGCCTATATGCCCATTGTATCGCCCGCGGGTGTTCAGGAAATCCTGGACTACGGTCTCTATGCTTGGGCGCTGAGCCGCTATGCGGGTGTCTGGGTTGGTCTGAAGACCATGAAGGACACGATTGAGGTGACCTCCGTTGTGGATGGGGACCCACATCGTTTGTCTTTCGTGACGCCCGATATGGAGCTTCCGGAAGGCGGGTTGAATATCCGGCTGGTCGACACCCCGCAACTGCAAGAGGCGCGGATGATTGACCATAAACGCTTTGCAGCGGAGGCGTTTAGCCGCGCAAACGAGATGGATCAGCGCAAATGGGGTAAGCCTGGGGCAAAGATCGGGTTTGTCGCGGCGGGCAAGAACTGGCTCGATCTGCAACACGCGCTGTCGCTTTTGAATATTGATGAGGCTGAGGCGGAGCGGCTTGGGATCACCACCTATAAGGTCGGGCAGGTCTGGCCGCTGGATATGGCGTCATTCCATGAATGGGCCGATGGGCTGGACCTGATTGTGGTGGTTGAGGAAAAACGCAAGCTGATCGAGGTGCAGGTGAAAGAGGCGATCTTTGATGATCGTCGCGGTCGCCGGGTCTATGGCTGGCATAAAGGCGATGAACATTCCGAAGGGCGGCGCGAGGAGATTTTTCAGACGAAGTCTGACCTGAACCCGATTGTTATTGCTGAGAAATTGGGTGACATTCTGGTTGAAGAAGGCTGCGGGTCAGAGGGCGTGAAGGCTGGTCTGGCAGAACTGTCCGAGGCGCGGCGTGCCGACAACGCGCCAGAGATCGCGGCGCGTTTGCCCTATTTTTGTTCGGGTTGTCCGCATAATTCCTCGACCAAGGTGCCGGAGGGCAGCCGCGCTTATGCGGGCATTGGCTGTCATTACATGGTTCAATGGATGGATCGGGAAACGGTTGGCTTCACCCAGATGGGTGGTGAAGGGGCCAATTGGGTGGGTGAGGCGCCGTTTTCGACGCGAGATCACGTGTTCCAGAACCTGGGCGACGGGACCTATAACCATTCGGGCGTGCAGGCGATCCGCTTTGCCATGATGGCGGGCACGAATATCACCTATAAGATCCTTTACAACGATGCGGTCGCCATGACCGGCGGGCAGGGTAATGACGGGGGGCTGACGGCGGACCAGATTTGTCGCGAATTGCTGGCCATGGGCGTGCGGAATGTCGCGCTGGTCTATGATGAGAAAGAGTATGTCGATCTGGCGCAGTTCCCAAAGGGCCTGGATGTGCATGAACGGGATGACATGCCTGCGGTACAAGAGAAGTTCAGCAAATACAAAGGCGTGTCGGCCATTGTGTATGTACAGACCTGTGCCGCTGAGAAGCGGCGGCGTAGGAAGCGTGGGCAGTTTCCGGACCCTGATAAGCGTGTGTTTATCAACACCGATATCTGCGAAGGCTGCGGCGATTGTGGGGTGCAGTCGAATTGTGTGTCGATTGTACCGGTAGAGACGGAACTGGGCCGCAAGCGGGCGATTGATCAATCGTCCTGCAATAAAGATTTTTCCTGTGTAAAGGGATTTTGCCCCTCTTTCGTGACCGTCGAGGGCGCGAAGATGCGGAAAGAGGCAACGGCAGAGGTAGATCTGCCCGACATGCCCGAGCCCGAGCTGCCCAGCATCAATGGTACTCACAATGTGGTTATCACTGGCGTTGGTGGTACAGGTGTTGTGACGATTGGCGCCGTATTGGCCATGGCTGCGCATATTGATGGCAAGGGGGCGGGTATGATGGAGATGGCCGGCCTCGCCCAAAAGGGTGGTGCAGTGCATATCCATTGCCGGATTGCGGAAAACCCAAGCGATATCAGTGCGATCCGTGTGGCGACCGGGGAATGTGATGCGCTGATTGGCGGTGATCTGGTTGTGTCAGCTGGTGCCAAGACCCTGGGCCTAATGAAGACGGGCCGCACGCAAGGTGTCGTGAACAGCCACGAGATTATCACGGGTGATTTTACGCGGGATACAGCCTTTAAGCTACCCGCAGATGAGTTGAAGATGTCGCTTGAGGCACGGTTATGGGATCGGCTGGCGATGTTTGATGCTTCGGACCTTGCCAAGGCGCTGTTGGGTGACAGCATTTATTCCAACATGATGATCTTTGGAGCAGTCTGGCAAATGGGAGCCGTTCCAGTAAGTTACGAGGCAATCCTAGGCGCTGTTGAGCTGAATGGTGCTGCCGTGAACCGCAATATCCGCGCGTTTGAATATGGGCGGTGGGCTTACATGTATCCTGAGGATGCGAATGCGTTGTTGAAGCCGAATGTGGTGCAGTTTCCAAAGACGCTTGATGACAAGATTGCCTATCGTGACGCTCATCTTGAGGCGTATCAGGGCAAGCGTTTGATCAAGCGCTATCACAAGCTGCTGGATCAGGTGCAGGATACGGCCCTGAAAGAGGCCATGGCCAAGGGCTATCATAAGCTGCTGACTTATAAGGATGAATATGAGGTTGCGCGGCTTTTGACAGAGACGAAGGCGAAGGCAGAGGCGGAGTTTGATGGGGATTTGAAGCTGACCTATCACCTTGCCCCGCCAATGCTGACGAAGACCGGTGCGGATGGGCGGCCCATGAAAAAGGAATATGGGACGCGGATGGCAGCAATGTTCCCCAGACTGGCGAAGCTGAAATGGCTGCGAGGGACACCTTTTGACCCATTTGGCCGTACGGCGGAACGCAAGATGGAGCGGGCGCTGATCAAGGAATACGAGGGGGATATGGCCGAGATCTTGCAAATCATGCGGCCTGACACGCGAGATGCGGCGATCGCTTTGGCAGCCTTGCCCTTGGACATTCGTGGCTTTGGACCGGTGAAAGAGGCAAATGCCCGCAAGGCCGCGAAACGGCGGGAAGAGTTGCTGGCTGTGCTGCGCGCCGCCCCGATGCAACAAGCGGCGGAATGACACAGAATTGTCATACCGTTTTCATAGCGCTGTGTTAAACAATCGCAACGCGAACAAGACGGGCTTGTTGCCATGCCACTGAAGGACCGCGAAGTTGCACGCGACATCACCTATGCCTCTGCCGCAAAGGGCAGGCCTGGGCGCGCGATGATCCGGGTGATGGAGAATGCCACGGGGCGGTTGCGCCTGATCCGCAAAGCCAAGGGCTATGATCTGGATGTGGCGGCGGGCGAGGATTTTTGGCGTGTCATGTCCGACAGGTACGGTCTGCGGCTGGACGTCGTTGGTGGGTCGCTTGACAATATCCCATGTGAAGGGCCTTTGATTGTTGTCTCAAACCATCCTTATGGAATCCTTGACGGGCTGATGATGGGGCGCATCCTGTCAGAACGGCGGGATGGCGAGTTTCGCGTTCTTGCGCACCGGATATTCCGGCGGGCGCCTGATCTGGAGCGCGTGATTCTACCGATTTCCTTCGATGACACAAAAGAAGCAGCCAAGCTGAATCTAGAGACGCGGGCCGCAGCGGTTCAATATCTTAAAGATGGCGGCGCGATCGGAATTTTTCCGGGGGGCACGGTGTCGACCGCGGCCAAGCCGTTTTCGCAGCCGATGGACCCGAGCTGGCGCACCTTTACGGCTAAGATGATTTCTAAATCCGGTGCGACGGTGGTTCCGGTCTTTTTCGAAGGTCGTAATAGCCGGCTGTTTCAATTGGCCAGCCATATTCATAGCACCTTGCGGACGGGCATGTTCATTCGTGAGTTCAAGACAAAGATCAATAAACCCGTGCGGATCGTGGTGGGTGAGCCGATCCCAGCTGATGTTTTGGAGAGCTATAAAAAAGACCCCAAAGGATGCATGGATTTCCTGCGCAAAGCCACGTATGAGTTGAGCCCAAACCCATTGGACCCTACGTCGATGGGGCATGAGTTCGAGGCGAAATACAAGGTGCGCAATGGCCGTCGGGATCTTCGATAGCGGGTTAGGGGGATTGACCGTCTTGGATGCGGTCTCCAAACGCTTGCCTGATGTACCGCTTGTTTATTTTGGCGACAGTGCGCATGCGCCTTATGGCGTCCGCGATGCCGACGATATCTATGATCTGACCACGAAAGCCTGTCGGCGCTTGTTTGATGCGGGGTGCGACTTGGTGATCTTGGCGTGCAATACAGCCTCTGCTGCCGCTTTGCGGCGCATGCAGGAAGGCTGGGTGCCGTCGGATAAGCGTGTGCTGGGCGTGTTTGTGCCACTGATCGAGGCGCTGACCGAACGGCAATGGGGCGATAATTCTCCTCCACGCGAAGTGGCGGTGAAGCATGTGGCGCTTTTTGCGACGCCTGCGACGGTGTCGAGCCGCGCGTTTCAGCGGGAATTGGCGTTTCGGGCGATTGGTGTGGATGTGGAAGCGCAAGCCTGTGGCGGTGTTGTCGATGCCATCGAAGATGGCGACATGATCTTGGCCGAGGCGCTGGTGAAATCCCATGTGGATGCATTGAAGCGCAAGATGCCGGACCCCGACGCGGCGGTGCTGGGCTGTACCCATTATCCGCTGATGCATAATGAGTTTCAGGCGGCCCTTGGCGCAGACGTCAAGGTGTTTTCCCAAGCCAATTTGGTGGCGGAAAGCCTGGCGGATTATCTGGACCGGCGGCCGGAGATGGTTGGTCCTGGCTCGGAGAGTGCGTTTCTGACCACTGGTGATCCCGCGTGCGTGTCTTCGCGCGCCACGCAGTTTTTGCGACGACAAATCACCTTTGACGCCGCCTAAACCAACCCAAAAATGCATCCCAAAGGGATATCGATATGACCACCCATAATGTCGCCATTCTTGGCGCTTCTGGCTACACCGGGGCAGAGCTTGTCCGGTTGATTGCCACTCATCCAAACCTGCAGATCGTGGGCCTTTCCGGAAATTCCAAGGCCGGGATGGCAATGGCAGAGGTGTTTCCGCATCTGCGTCATCTGAATTTGCCCCGTCTGACCACGATCGAGGAGATGTCGTTTGACGATGTTGAGATGGTGTTTTGCGGTCTGCCCCATGCGACCTCTCAGAAGGTGATCGCCGGCCTGCCGGAACATCTGCGCATCATCGACATGTCCGCCGAATTTCGGCTGCGTGATCCGGCTGATTATGAGAAATGGTATGGCAAGCCGCATGCAGCACCAGATTT
>JBCBGX010000046.1:0-14201 GCA_038526325.1 Pseudomonadota bacterium
GCAGTTTCCATTTCCAATTCAAACGCAAAATTAAACGGTTTGTCCGACAGGAAAACCTGGCGTGATGTGTCTAGTTCGCGTAATTGTGTATCCGAGGGAGCTTTACTCCCGCGCAATAACGAAGAATTGGAATCCGAAGATGCGTCTAACTACACTCCTTTCGACAGCAGCGCTTTGCGCGGCACCTGTGCTGGTAACAGCTGGCGGTTTGTCTGATGAAATCATGGAAGCACCTGTCGTCGCTGTAGAACCAGAAGCAGCTCCTGCAGGCACGTCCATCAGCCCAACATTTGTCATCCTTGGCGTTTTGGCAGCACTGCTTATCGCGGCGGCTCTCAGCGAAGAAGACGATGATGACGAAGAAGAAGACGAAGAGCCTGCTTCTGACGCTGTCTGATAAACCACAGGTTAGACTGCTTTGTGCTGCAGGTCGTTATTTCGATCTCGTTATCGTCGTAACGTCATCGCAAGACGGATAAGAGTACGCTCTAGCAATGCGGCCTGCGGTGCTTTATCCGCAGACCGCAACTTAAGATCGACATCTGTCAGCATTGTTAGTGCTCGTTCCAACCGTACCTTACCCCATAGTTTGGCCTGTCTTTCTATTGTGGTGCGGCGGGGTCCAAACACTGGGGGCCGTAGCTTTCCTAAACCAGATGACACCCCCCCAGGATCGCTGGCCACGATGTGCAGGCGACGAAAGTGGCGCATTGCGCCAATGGACAGGGCAACTGGTGTGGCCCCTTGGGCATAAAGGTTGCGCAGCACGGGACCCAATTCGGTCGACTGCCCGTTGGCGACAACAGCAATCACATCGTCAAGATCTACTTCGGCGGACTGTGGTGCGTTTGCCATAACATCGTCCACGGAAAGCGGGGCGTCATCTCCTAGCTTATAAAGGCTAACCTTTTCTAGTGTTTGGCGAAAATCACCGGGTGCGAGGGTGCTCGCCAACGTCATCAGAGTGTCCATCACGTCGCGCGACGGTTGGGTGATACCTGCGCTCGCCAGGCTTTGTTCAATATCGACCATCGAGGGTGGATCATCGTAGATCCCGATAGCGACGGCGTTCTGAGGCCCTTCAAACACCTTTCGCAAGGCCGACTTTGCGGTTAGCGCCCCGGCCGTAGCTACAATTTGCGCATCGCCTTCCCGCCAATCTTCAAAGGCTGCTGAAAAGATCTTGGACAGTCCGTCCGAGGCATCTTCAACAAAAACGACGCGGTGACCGGGAAAAAAGCCCTTTGCTTTGATCGCATCGCCCAGCAGGGCGGGGTCTTTGCGCAGCTCAGACCCATTGATCCGGGTCAAACGCATTTCTTCGTCGCCTTGTGGGCCAACCAGCGCGCTGACAACGTCTTGTCGTTTGGTTGCAACGCGCATCGGATCCGCACCAAAGATCAAAATGCCCATCTGAGCCGGATCAGGTTTGCGCAAATAACCCTGTGCTGCTGCGCCGGTTAACTTCATGGGGCAACGCTGGGCTCAAGCAGCAGTAGACGGCTGACAATCATATCGGCGAGCGCCACCGATAGGCGTCGTGACGCATCATCCTCGGCGGCCTGTGTCGCGCTGGTAGAACCCGTGGTGGCAAAACCTGTGAAAGTTTGCACATCGCCGCTGTCTAACCGATCGCCTTTTGCGATTTCGGTCAAGGTCCAGCTTGCTGTACCAAGCAGGTTGAAACGGGTGGTGTCACCATCGGCGGCAATGGCGCTGGCGCGCCGACGACTGGTTTGAGTGACCTTCAACAGGTAGCGTGGCGATGCGGATACGCCCAGCCGCTCTTCCAACCGGCCCCGAAGCTCAAAGCCAGCAACAGTGTCTTGCGTGTCAAATGTTAGCTGCTCTCGCAAAGTCGACCCGGTGCCATGAATTGGCGCAAAACCACAGCCGGCAAGGGCCGTAAGCCCTAAAAGGGCAGCCCGGCGAGTGATGCGGTCAGATAACAATGTTCACGATCCGCCCGGGCACGACGATCAGCTTTTTGGGCTGCGCGCCGTCTAGAGCAGTTTGAACAACATCTTGCGACAGCGCCATCGCTTCAACATCCTCTTTAGACGCATCGGCAGCCACATTAATTTCGGCCCGGCGTTTTCCGTTGATCTGGATTGGCATGGTCACAGTTTCCTCGACCAGCATCGCTTCATCCGCGACGGGCCATTCGGCGTTTGCAATCAGGCCTTCTTCCCCAAGCATAAACCAGATTTCCTCAGACAGATGCGGCGTCATAGGTGACATCAGTTGCGCCAACGTCCGGGCAGCTTGCCGTTTGGCAGTCCCCCCCGCTTTGGATTTGGCCAGCACGTTGGTAAAAGCATAAAGCTTTGCAATTGCTGCATTAAATCCAAAAGTCTCGATCCCCATGGTGACGTCATGGATGGCTTTGTGCATGGCGCGCAGCAGGTCTTCATCGCCCACGCCACTTCCTTCGCCCATCGCTACGATGTCCGAACACACCCGATAGACCCGGCTCAAGTGCTTATGGGTCGCCTCAGCGCCAGAGGCTGTCCATTCTACATCCCGCTCTGGTGGGCTATCGGACAGCACGAACCAGCGCGCTGTGTCCGCGCCATAGCGGGCGAGTATGTCATCAGGGTCGACCACGTTTTTCTTCGACTTAGACATTTTGGCCGATGGAATGATTTCAACCTGCGATCCATCTGCCAGTTTGCCGTCCGTTACATCCTCAGGAAGGTGATAGACGGGCCGCCCCTTGTCATCTTTGGTCATATAGATTTCGTGCGTCACCATCCCCTGGGTAAACAGTGCATTGAACGGCTCTTCCGTGCCTTGCGGCAGATGACCAGTGATATGCATCGCGCGGGCAAAGAAGCGGCTATAAAGCAGGTGCAAGATCGCGTGTTCAATGCCGCCGATATACTGGTCAACATTCATCCAGTAAGCTGCATCGTCAATATCGGTCGGCGTCGCTGCCTTTGGCGCTGTGAAGCGGGCAAAGTACCAAGATGAATCTACAAAGGTGTCCATTGTGTCCGTTTCGCGCTTGGCTGGCTTGCCGCAAGATGGGCAGGCACAGTCACGCCAAGTCGGATGGCGATCGAGCGGGTTCCCGGGAATGTCGAAGCTGACATCATAAGGCAGCTCAACAGGCAGGTTTTCCTTTTTCTCCGGCACCACACCGCAATCGTCACAATGGACAACGGGGATCGGGCAACCCCAATAGCGCTGACGGCTCAGGCCCCAGTCGCGCAGGCGGTATTTGACTTGACCCCGTCCCAGGCCATGCGCCTCGAAATAGTCGATGGTGGCATCGATGCCCTCTTGGCTGCTGACCTCTCCAATGCCTGCAAAGTGATCGATATAGGCGACTTTTTCGGTCTTTGCCGGGACCAGTGCGGTGTTTTCAACCTCAACCTCTTCGCCGGGCATGTAAAAGGCATTCCGAACTGGGAGATCGTATTTTCGCGCAAAATCCAGATCGCGCTGGTCGTGAGCCGGGCACCCAAAGACGGCCCCGGTTCCATAATCCATCAGTACGAAATTCCCGACCCAGACAGGCAATTCCTGATCAGGATCGATAGGGTGTTTGACCCGAATGCCTGTATCAATACCCTTCTTTTCGGCCTTTTCCATGGCCGCTTCGGTTGTATCCATCTTGCGGGTCTCCGCAATGAAATCCGCCAGCGCCGGATTGCTCTCTGCCAAGGCACGCGACACCGGATGTTCGGCGGAAATGGCCAGAAAGGTCGCCCCGCGCATCGTATCTGGACGGGTGGAATAGCAAATAATCTGGTCGCCACCATCCGTCCGGTGAAACGGTATTTCGATCCCGCGCGACTTGCCGATCCAGTTGGCCTGCATCAACTTTACCTTGGCTGGCCAGTTGTCGAGCCCGTCGATGGCCTTCAGCAGTTCCTCGGAGTACTCGCTGATCTTGAAGAACCATTGGGTCAGTTCGCGCCGCTCAACCTCAGCGCCTGACCGCCAGCCTTTACCGTCGATCACCTGTTCGTTGGCCAGCACAGTCATATCAACGGGGTCCCAATTCACGACCGCCTTTTTGCGGTAGATCAGGCCCTTTTCCAGAAAGTCGATGAACAGCGCCTGCTGTTGGCCGTAGTAGTCCGGATCACAGGTGGCAAACTCTCGCGACCAGTCGATGGACAACCCAATTGGTTTCATCTGTGCCTTCATGTCGGCGATGTTCTGATAGGTCCAGTCTTTGGGATGTCCGCCCGAGGCCATAGCCGCATTCTCGGCCGGCATGCCAAACGCATCCCACCCCATCGGGTGCAGCACATTATGTCCCGTCGCCAGTTTATAGCGCGCAATCACGTCCCCCATCGTGTAGTTGCGCACATGGCCAATGTGGATACGGCCCGATGGGTACGGGAACATCTCAAGCACGTAATATTTCGGCTTGTCGTCTGTCCGGACGGCCTTGAACGTGTCTGCATCGGCCCAGGCAGTTTGCCATTTCGGCTCTATCTCGGCGGGGGTGTAGGTGGTCATATGTCGCTCTTTCAAACGGAAACGCCGGGCAATGGGCCCGGCGCTATTGTTAGTCGGGCTGGGTGCGTATGGCTATAGGGCGCCGTCAGCAATGCGTAGCTGACGGGCACGGGCAAGGATTGCATCTTCCACCGCGCTCTGTGTTTCAATCGCAACGGGGCCAGTGCGGCTTTGTAAGGCAAGGTTGAGGGACCGCGCATCAAGTGCGGGGTCGCTAATCTGAACGGTCGCACGATAGGCGCGCCCGCCACCGGGGGGCGTGCCAAAACCGGTTGTGATGACGCCTGTGAAAGGATCCGCAGATTGGACCGGCAAAAAACTGAGAACATCAAGCGATGCCGCCCAAAGATAGCGGTTTACGGCTACGTTCTCGGCACCGCGCGGTGTGGGCGGTTGGCCAGAGCCACAGGCAGCCAGTGCACTGACAATCGCAGCAGTCAGTATCATGCGTCGTGTTGGCATAGGGCACATTCCTTCCGGCACTCGCGTGTTGGCAGGATATGTAGCGAAGGGGCGGAAGGGTCACAAGCGGATAACCTGTCCACTAGACTGGCCAAAAAGAAAGAGCGGCCCCGAAGGACCGCTCTGACTAATGTGAGTAGCTGGATCGCTTAGAATGCGAATGTCAGCTCTACAGTTGTACCTTCTTGGTAATCGTCGGCACCGATTTCGTCTTCTTGGTCACCGTCGTCGTCTTGAGCGAAGGAGATCAGAAGCTGTGCGCCGCCACCAAGATCATATGTACCAGCAACGTAGAAGTCGGTGTCATCACCTTCGTTCTCGTTCTGTGCGCCAGCAAACAGTGTGATGCCGCTGCCTACTTCATACGATCCGTCCAGGTTTACTTTTTCGGTACCCTGGTCGTTGTCGTAGTCAAGAGTGACAGAGATCGGGCCGTCAGAGTAAGCGATTGCTGCACCGAAGTTATCATCTGCAGTGCCGTCATCATCGTCACCAGTGTCTTCAGACACGTAGTAAACTGTTGTTGTTACAGGACCGAAAGGATAGGCAACCTGTACACCAGTCGATGAAATTTCGTCTGTGCTGTTTTCTGCGTAAGCAACAGTCACAGTCGCGCCTGCGAATGTACCGCCACCGGACACACCGATGATTTCATCACCATTGAAGTCGTCACTGCTGTCAGCGAAATCTGACTCTTCCTGGTAAGCCAGGCTTGCGAAGAAGTTGCCAAACTCTGC
The DNA here is from genome assembly GCA_038526325.1 of Pseudomonadota bacterium. Classification (GTDB taxonomy): domain Bacteria; phylum Pseudomonadota; class Alphaproteobacteria; order Rhodobacterales; family Rhodobacteraceae; genus Yoonia. The sequence goes on from JBCBGX010000046.1 coordinate 5,676, forward strand.
AGACGCACCAACCGACAGCTGCTCAACTGGATCGTCACCTGCATCAGCAAATGAGTCGTTGATCAGGTACGAAATCGATGTGTCTACTGGGCCGAAGCCAATGTCACCGCGCAGAACAGCTGAGTCGCTGCCTGTTGAAACACCGTCGGCTTCCATATCACCGGCAGCTGTCCAGTGCTGTTCAGCCGCACGACCAGTGTCGCCGAAGAACACGCCACCATTTTCAGCTTCCAAAGACAGGACGAAGTCGCTGGACGACAGGTCAAGACCGTTGTCGTTGTTGATTTCGGCATCATCTTCGTTGATGGTGATTTCGAACTGCGCACCGGCAGTCAAACCGTTGTCCAACGCGGCGGTCGCTGTTGTTGTCAGGTTACCTTCCCAGTAGAAACCTACTTCGTTGTCGAAGTCGGCAAGGGACTCGTCAACATCAGCTGTATCTGGATCGTCTTCATCACCGCTTGTCCGACCTTCGTTGGAATCGGTGTCGTTAAAGCCAAGCGTTGTGCTCATGCTGAAAGAAATAGATGCATGGCCATCAGCAGCAGCGGCACCTGCAAAGGCGACCAGAGCTGTCGTGGCGAGGAGGATGCTTTTCATGGATATTTTCCCTCGTGTTTTTTTGCATTCCCAAGAATGCCAGTTGTCCTAGCATTGGCGCATACCTGCGCCTTCGATGGTGCACACTCAAGCAAATTGGGCGAAACTTTGCCCTGTTCCGGAAAAATGATGCATCAAGGACACACCGAGTTTTGACCCATGACATCCCTGTGTAATCGCACTATTTCAGGCCGAAATGTCTTTTGACCCCCATTCCTAAGGAGCAGCCATGTCACTTGCCGATATTCAGGCACGCCTTGATGCCGCCTGCGACGCAGCGGGGAGAAAACGTGACGACGTAAACCTGATCGCCGTTTCCAAAGTGCAACCAAATGACCGAGTCGTTGCCATCCTGGATCAGGGCCACCGCATCTTTGGTGAGAACAAGGTGCAAGAAGCGGCCGGCAAATGGCCGGGCTTTCGGGAAATGTATGACGGGATAAAATTGCACCTGATTGGCCCCCTGCAGACGAACAAGGCACGGCAAGCTATGGAACTGGCGCAAGCGATCCATACCGTGGACCGCCCCAAACTGGCCAAGACCATTGCGCGGCTTGCGCAAGAGATGGGCACCTGCCCGGATCTTTTTGTGCAGGTAAATACAGGCGAAGAGCCGCAAAAGTCCGGCGTTTTACCCACCGAGGCTGATGCGTTCATCGCCGAAGTGCGTGCGCTTGATCTTCCTTTGAAAGGTTTAATGTGCATCCCCCCAGTTGATGAGGAACCGTCCCTGCATTTCGCGCTGTTGGCCAAGATCGCTGAACGCAATGGGCTACAGGGGCTGTCCATGGGGATGAGCAGCGATTTTGAGCGCGCGGTGGCACTGGGTGCCACGCATATCCGTGTTGGGTCGGCCATTTTTGGGGAGCGTGTTTACGTGTGACCACTGCGTATGACCCGCCACTGGACCCGTTAAACATCCTGCATGATGATCATGAGGTGTTGCTGGTCGATAAGCCAAGTGGCCTGTTGTCTGTTCCCGGCAAAGGCGCGGGCCTGGCTGATTGTCTTTTGACCCGGGTGCAGGATGTGTTTCCGACAGCATTGCTCGTGCACCGGTTGGATAGGGATACATCTGGCGTCATTATCTTTGCGCTAACACCGCATGCCCAGCGGCATCTTGGGCTTCAATTTGAAAAGCGGCAGACAAAAAAGACATATATTGCGCGAATCCACGGTCAATTGACGCCAAAAAACGGAACAGTTGATTTGCCGCTGATCGTGGATTGGCCCAACCGCCCAAAACAGATGGTTGACCATGATAATGGGAAACAGGCGATAACGGATTGGCAGGTCATGCGCATCAGTGACGCGGAAACGCGGGTGCGCTTAATGCCGCGCACGGGCAGGTCCCATCAATTGCGGGTCCATATGCAGGCTTTGGGTCACCCGATCCTGGGGGATCCCTTTTACTCAACGGGGGCGGCCCGCGAGCACCCCCGTTTGATGTTACATTCACAGATGCTGCAATTTCGTCACCCCGACGGGGGCAAAGGCATGCGGGTTACATCCCAGTCTCCGTTCTAGGTCGCGATAAACGCTGAGACGGCGTCCAACTCAGACTCGGCAATCTCATGTCCACCGACATGCCAGTGCAAACTGACGTCGGCTCCCTGTGCATGCAGATAGTCGGCAAAGGCTTGCGTCATCGGGGCGGGGCAGATCGGGTCCCGCTCACCAGCTGTGATAAGGATGCGGCGTCCCTTTAAACCAGGCTGCGGATCCGGCTGCCACGGGATTAATGGATGCAAAAGAATGATGTCGTTTAGCAGTTCGGGACGTTCCAAAGCGACAGCCGCAAGAATGTTGGCGCCATTGGAATAGCCAAGACCAATGGCTTTGTCCGCATCCACCGCCGCTTTCTCAATGGAAACAAATTGCGCCATTGCGGCAGTCCGGGCCGACAGGTCCTTCATATCGTACACACCTTCGCCGGTCCGCTTGAAGAAGCGAAGCGCACCATATTCGGACACATCGCCGCGGGGTGATGTAATATGCGCGCTTGGCCGCAATTGCTGCGCCAAGCCATGGAACTGGTCTTCGGTTCCGCCGGTTCCGTGAAAGGTCAGGAACAGCGGTTGCCCCGCTGTCCCCGCTGTTCATTTTGCATGGTATGCCATGATGTTACCCCAGTGGCTCCAGCAAACCTTCTAACCGTGCTCGCAAATGTTCATGTTGGCTTGGCAGTTTCAGGGCCTCGCCCAGATGTGCGCTATCTTCGTCACGGTCAAATCCTGGCTCGTTTGTTGACACCTCGAACAAGACCCCACCAGGTGTGCGGAAATAGATCGCATAGAAATAGTCGCGGTCGATGACAGGCGTTACCTGATAGCCGGTATCTAGCAAAGCTTCGCGCACCTCTTGCTGACGGGCACGGTTTTCCACTGCAAATGCAATGTGATGGACCGATCCCGCCCCTTGGGCCCCGTAACGGGCATCGGGCATAACCTGCAGGTCAAGCGTGTTGGCCTCATTCCCTTTGGGTACGATAAAGCGGGTGATATCGCCTTGTGTGTCCAGCTTTTCATAACCCATAAAGTTCAACAACTCTGCGCTGGCAGCGCCGTCTCTCAGGCGCATATCCGCCGAGTGAAACCCGCGAATGGCCATTGCTTCGGTCACGCCATTGCCCGTCCAGGGGGTGCGATGGTCATCACTTTCTACCAGCGCGAATTGGTCGCCATCCGGACCTTCGAACAGAACGCGGCTTTCACCGAAGCGTACATCGGTGGACACACCCTTTACATCGAATGTCGCAAAACGGTCCAGCCACGCCTTGGACGATCCGGTCGGAATGCTAAAGGCCGTGCGCCCAACCTCTCCCACGCCGCGAATGCCGCGACCGGCATTTGGGAAGGGGAAGTAGGTCATGACTGTGCCTGGCGTACCTTCCCCGTCACCGTAGTAAAGGTGGTAAACATCTGGTGCGTCAAAATTCACCGTTTTCTTGACCCGGCGCAGGCCGAGTACGGCAGTGAAGAACGCGTTGTTATCGCGCGCATTGCTGGCGAGCGATGTGACGTGGTGAAGTCCTTTGATTTGCTTGATCATCATATCTCTCCTTATTCCTTTGGAGGGAGAGATATCATTTTCACCTGCGCACTAAAGGCATACATACGCACCCATTTAGTGCAAAAATGCACATCAGATTACTCTGCCGCCCACCCAGAGATAGCCTTGGCCTCAAGAAACTCTTCAATCCCCCAAACACCACCTTCGCGGGCGCGACCTGACATCTTGACCCCGCCAAAGGGGGAGCCCTGTGCACGTGCCTGACCGTTCATCTCAACCATGCCGGACCTAAGGGCGCGTGCCATTCGGTTGCGTTTCGCACCGTCTTGGCTTTGGACATAATTGGTCAGCCCGTAGGGCGTGTCATTGGCGATTTCGATGGCTTCCGCTTCGCTCTCGAATGGAATGATCGACAAGACCGGGCCAAATATCTCTTCCCTGGCAATACGCATCTGGTTGTTGACGTCAGCAAAGACGGTTGGGCGGACAAAGAAACCACGGTTCACACCCTCTGGCAAACCCGGACCGCCGGCGACCAATCGCGCACCTTCATCGATCCCCACTTGGATCATATCCTGGATCTTCTCCCATTGGGTCCGATTGACAACAGGCCCGATATGGCGCCCAGGCTCGGAGGCTGGCCCAACACCAATCTTGCGCGCGACTTCTGCAGCGGCCTCTACCGCCTGATCATAGATCGGGCGTTCAACCAGCATTCGTGTCGGGGCGTTGCAGGACTGACCGGAATTGTTCATGCAATGGATCACGCCGCGTCTGACAGCCTTTTCATCGGCATCGGCAAAGATCACATTGGCGCCTTTACCTCCCAATTCAAGCGTCACGCGTTTCAACGTCTCTGCCGCGGCGGCAGAGATCGCCTTGCCCGCGCGAGTTGAGCCAGTAAAGCTGATCATTGCCACATCTTCATGACAAGATAGCTGGCTTCCAACACCTGCGCCGTCCCCATTGACCAAGTTAAAGACGCCGGGCGGTACCCCTGCATCATGAACGAACTCAGCAAACAGAAGCGACGATAGCGGCGCCTCTTCGGACGGCTTCAACACCATCGTGCAACCGGCCAGTAAGGCGGGGATAACCTTGAGCGTAACCTGGTTCATCGGCCAATTCCATGGCGTAATCAGGCCGACAACGCCAATCGGTTCCATTGCGATACGATCATTCGGGGCATGGGGCCCCAGTTGACGGATCCATTCGACCTGATCGAACGTTTCCAGAAAGCCCTGAAGATGCCATGGAAGGCAAGGCGCCTGTGAGCTGCGCGCCATATCTATAGGGGCACCCATTTCCAGACTTATGGCCTCGGCCATGTCGTCCACGCGCGCCTCATACTGCTCCAAAATACCTTTGACATATTTGGCACGCTGTTCCGGTGGTGTCGCGGCCCAGGCGGGAAATGCGGACGTCGCGGCGCCCACGGCTGCGTCTGTATCTGCCTGATCCCCCAATGAAATGATCGCGCAGGGTTCTTCTGTCGACGGGTCAATCACCCGATAATCCCGGACCGATACAGGGGCCGTCCAAATACCATTGATATAGAAATTCCGCTTCTCAATCATCGCATGTCTCCCGGGTGATTTCTCGCGACACTGACACCGGGTACAAGCCAACGCAAGCCACCCATGGTGCTTCGCACTTGGGGCAATTAAGGTGATGTAACGCATTGCATTGAAGGAGTATGAAAATGGGGCTGCGCATCAATGACACGATCCCTGATCTAACAGTTGAAACAGATCAGGGCACGATTTCGCTGCACGATTGGGTTGGGGATAGCTGGGCGATCCTCTTTTCGCATCCAAAGGATTTTACACCCGTTTGCACCACAGAATTTGGCGCAGTCGCACAATTGGCCGACGAATGGGCCAAACGTGGGGCAAAGGTCATTGGTGTGAGCGTAGACGGCGTGGAAGACCATAAGAAATGGAAAGGCGATATTGAAAAAGTTGGCGGCGCTCCCGCAGGTTTTCCAATTATTGCCGATGATGGACTGGAAGTGTCAAAAGCCTTTGACATGCTACCAGCTGAGGCTTACCTGCCAGACGGGCGCACCCCTGCTGACAGCGCGACTGTTCGCTCGGTCTTTATCATTGGTCCTGACAAGCAGTTGAAGCTATCGATGACCTATCCAATGACGGTTGGCCGTAACTTTGCCGAAGTTTTGCGTGCGCTGGATGGATTGCAAACATCGACTGGTAAGGGCGTTGCGACACCCGCTAATTGGAATGTTGGCGACGATGTAATCATCCCGGCAACAGTTAGCGACGAAGACGCAAAGGTGAAGTTCGGAGAGTTTACAACCGTCCTGCCTTATCTGCGGACCACGCAACTCAAGGATTAAATTTATTTCCGACATGAAGAGGGGGTGCCTTACGGTGCATCCCCTCTTTCGGTGCGTTACTGGAGCACGGCTTCCCGTCCATCCGACCGGCTTTCCCGAAAAGTTGGATGTTTGTTAATTGCCTGTTTTTGAGCTGAGAGGACAGAAAACGAAGGGGGGGGGGGGCGTTTCAGCGCATAAAAGACAATCATGAAATCGAAGGCGAATCAGGCCGTGCTTGCTGCGAAGGATCTGTGCCGGAGTTGGAGCGTCAAGAAATCGATCCATTGGATCGATTGTAGCCAACGATGGGATCAACGACGCCACCTTTCACACATACAAGCCGAGGTTCGGCGGGATGACCGTCGCGGAACATAGCCATTGATTGCGCCATTGGTTCGAGCAACGTTGGCGACAAGCTTCTAGTGTTGGACGGTGAGAGCAATCGGCCAAAGCGGATGCTGTTAGATGCGATGCCCGGCAATGACGCCTTGAAGGCGCTCAGGACAAAAATTTCAGAACGGTTCGGCATGAGGCCGCCACTGGTCCGAGGATCATGTCGGACATGCGAAGCGAAAAGCGGTTGCCGATCATTTGGATCGGCATGACCTCAGCGAAAGTCGGGCCTGTGAGTTGGCGGAGCTGCAAAGGTCTGTCTTCCAGTATCAAAATCCGCTTCTTGCCGCAGGCCCTGGATACTGCGTGTGTTGCTTTGTAAAGTCTGAGTTAGATCGTTCAGCCGACTTATAACGGTTTCGATCCGCCTTTCTGATGCGGGATCACTGCTTGCGCTGATCAAGGCGCCTTCAAAGGCTGCTAGTCGGGGGCCAATGCCGGCGAGATTTTCGACGCCACCTAAAGTTTGTTCTAGCCTTATCAGCATTTCTGTGTTGCGTTCTCGACCCTGTAGGGCTGCATCTGCCAAGCGTCTATCCGCCAATATGCCAGCGTCTGAGAAACGCGTGATCCCATCGACGCGGACACCGCCGCCAATGTTACCGACCTGTACTGCGGATAGTTCGACCGAACGGCGACCGTAGCCATCGGTCAATGCGTTGGCGAGGTTAGACGATGTCACCTCTGCCATTCGCGCATTGGCCGTTAGGCCAGAGACAGCATTGTTTAGGGCGCTTGAGATGCTCATAATTTACCTACCCAAAGGGGATTAACGTTTGATATTTGTGGTTTCCTGCAGCATCTCGTCTACGGTCTGAATGACTTTGGCATTCGACGAATAGGCGCGCTGCGTCTGGATCAATTCGGTTAACTCGCCCGCGACATCAGTCGCTGATTCTTCACGAGCAAAGCTGACGATGTCACCTGTTGGCCCGTCGCCAGCATCCCAAAGAAAGAATGTTCCACTATCCGGTGTGACCCGATAGCTTTGCTGATCCAATGTTTCCAAGCCATTGACGTTGGGCACATCAACCAACGGGATCTGATAAAGGACCCGATTTATGCCAATATCAAATGACGCGCGCACAAACCCGTTCTGATCAACTTCAACAGAGGTCAAGCTCCCGACTGGGGTGCCATTTTTAGAAATGGAAACCGGGGCAAAAGCGTCTGAAAGCTGGGTGAGGCCGATAGAACTGCCAATTTCCCCGATATTGATTTCCATTGGCCCGCCATCTACCGCAATGGTTAAGACGCCCGTTGCCGGATCATAAGGTCCACCGATAGCTGTTGCGGTGTTTGCGACGTTTGCAAGCGTGCCGCCACCGCCGCGGGTAGCATCAAAGGTCAATGTGTATTCACCAACCACGTCTGGGATACCGTTGGCATCAACGTCACTTTCGCTGTCGCGGATCTCCATCGTCCATTCGTTAGAGGCGCCGTTGGCAGGGACGGTTGGTGTGAAGGTGAAGCTGAGGTTGGAGGACGCTCCGAGATTGTCGAAATACTCAACTGACAATGACTCACTATCCCCGTCTGCGCCTTCCCGTGTCGATGTGGCGGGTAGGTTCACGGAGAGGTCGACCCGTGTTGTCGCTTCACCAGCGAACTGGTTCGCATTGATCTGAACAGGCACAAGACCGTCGATAGAGTCGCGCGGATAGTTCGGAATTGACCCGTCTGCCAAAGCCGGAACACCCAACAAAACCAGACCGCCCGGACTACGCAAATATCCTTGGGCGTCTGGCCTGAAAGATCCGGTCGTTGTCAGGAATAAAGGGTTTTCGCCATTCGCGACCGCCACCGAAGTTTCTGACGTCACCGGTAGCATGCCGCGACCCCGCACTGCCAAGTCGGTTGGGTTCGAGGTCGAGACCAACGCGCCACGCTCATCAATCAAACGCGATGTCGTTGTTCGTACCCCGCCTGCAGAATAGGTCCCTCGTCCGCTTTCAATCACCATCGACTGAAAGTCGGTGACTGCGCGCTTGTATCCATAGGTCGATGAATTCGAGATGTTGTCAGAAATCGTGGCAAGACGAGACGCGTTCGCCGCTAGTCCCGCAACACTCGCATTCAAAGAGGAAGAGATCGTCATGAAGAAGAGCCTTTCTGCAGGCGGGGTACGAACAACGACATCGCGTTTGATTGATGAGCGTGGCGCGTTGGTCTCGACCTCGAAC
>JBCBGX010000047.1:0-14190 GCA_038526325.1 Pseudomonadota bacterium
CGCCTTGCGCCTTGATCAGATCATCCGGGTCCGAACCTTCCGGCATCAGCGCAAAGCGCAAGGATTTGCCGGCCTCCAGCAAAGGCAGGGCGATGTCGATCACCCGCATGGCCGCGCGCAGACCGGCGGTGTCGCCATCAAGCGCGATGATTGGTTCATCTGCCATACGCCAAAGCAAGCGCAACTGATCTTCTGTGATGGCTGTGCCCAACGGCGCGACGGTTGCAGTGAACCCTGCTTCGGACAGGGCAATGACATCCATGTAGCCTTCGGCAACAATCAAAGGCTTACTCTTGCCCGCCGCCTCGCGCGCGGGACCATGATTGAAGAGGCTGCGACCTTTGTCGAAAAGCGGGGTTTCGGGCGAATTGTAGTATTTCGCGGGATGGTTCGGGTCCATCGCCCGGCCACCAAAGCCGATGGCCCTGCCCCGCGCGTCGCGGATGGGGAACATGATGCGCCCCCGGAACCGGTCATAAGGTGCGCCACCCCGGTCGCTTTCAGCCGCGAGGCCAGCGTCGATAACATGTGTCTGCGGGGCGCCTTTGCCGGTCAGTGCAGCCAGCACACCGCCATTTGCGGGGGCAAAGCCGATCTCCCACCGGGTCTGGGCCTCGGCGCTAAGACCGCGCCGCTCCAGATAGTCGCGCGCCTCTGCGGCCGCGCCGGTCTGAAGCTGCAGCCGGTGCCATTTGACGGCCTGTTCCATGATGTCAACAAGGACCGAGCGATGATCAGCCTTGGCCTGGGCCTGAGGGTCCCGTTCCGGCACCTGCATCCCGGCCTCGCCTGCCAGAATTTTGACGGCTTCCATGAAGTCGACATTCTCGGTCTCGCGCACAAAGGTGATCGCATCCCCTTTGGCGTGACAACCAAAGCAGTAATAATACCCCTTGCGATCATCCACGTGAAAGCTGGCCGTTTTCTCCTGGTGAAACGGGCATGGCGCCCAAAGATCGCCTTTGCCTTGGTTGGATTTGCGCGTGTCCCACATGACCTTGCGCCCGACCACCTGCCCAAGCGACAGCCGGTTGCGCAATTCATCAAGGAAACCAGGGGGCAGACTCATGCGCGAGAGTATCGCGCATGCGGCGGCCAAGCTCCACCACCTTCTTGCCTGTTACAACCGGTCCTCTCGGGGCGTCATCAAAATTCTAGAATTTTGATTTACCGTGCCGCGACACCGCGCATCGCGGTTTCCAGCTCATGAACCAGCGTTCCCGCCATCGATCGCATCGATATAATCTCGAACGTCTGCGCCTCGATCCGCGAAATCGCAACGGACATGTGCCCCAGCATGGTGCGCACCGCATGCCCGGTGTCGAAATGTTTTGCGCGCAAATCAACAGGAACCAACCGCGCCAAGACGTCCTCTGCCCCTGCCCCGCTGAGCGCGACGATGACCCAGGCATCCGACTGATCTGTCACCGCTGCAAGGCCGGCCAGATCAACCTGGTGCCGGACCATCCAGACACCGTGTCCGACCCACTGCGCGGACGCATCGCGCCGATTGATGGCGGGCAGACCGGCGTCCAACATTGCCGATACGGCCTTTTCCTGCCCGTCAAAGGGCGCGACAGAAAAAAGATGATCCGGCACAACCTCGACCAGATGCAATCCACCAATGGAGAGCGGCAACAGACCCGCGCCGGGTGTTTTTGCGATCAGCTTAACCACGTGCGCGCCCTCCGTCCGGGTCAAAAAAGACCGGATCACATACTTCCGCTAACGTCTCAACCTTGCGCAAGTGATCGACCATGCGAACAATTTCGCCATGCCGCGCGCGTCCGTGTTTGAGAAAGCCCAGCCCGATATTGTGGTTCAGCGTGGGCGAATAGCAGACCGACGTCATATAGCCTTCGTTGTTGACGCGAATGGCCCGCGCGCTTTGCTGGAACAGATGCGCGCCTGCCAGCAAGTCATCGGTTGGTTTAACCGCGCGCAGCCCCACAAGCTGTTCGCGCGCATCCTCGATCAACCCCGGTCGCGCGGCCGCGGCCTGACCGATGCAATCCTTTTTGCGGCTGATCATCCGATCCATCCCGATGTCAAAGGCGGTGGTACGGCCATGGATCTCGGCATGGGTGATAAACCCTTTTTCGATCCGCAGCACATTCAGCGCCTCCATGCCGTAAGGGCCGCCACCCATGCTTTGCGCTTGTGCGGTCAAAAGCCGGAACAGGCTTTCGCCATAGCGCGACGGCACGGCGATTTCATAGGCGTGCTCTCCGGAAAACGAAATACGGAAAAGCCGCCCCTCAATGCCAGAAACGGTGATGTTGCCACAGGCCATGAAGGGCCAATCATCATCGTGAATGGGGTGATCCAGCAGCGTATTCAACAGATCCCGCGATTTCGGCCCAGCGACGGCGAACTGCGCCCATTGCTCGGTGACCGAGATGACCCGCGCGTTCAGATCGGGCCGCAGCACCTGCAGCACAAAGTCCAGATGCCGCATCACCTGACCAGCGGCGGCAGTCGTGGTGGTCATCACGAAATGCTGGTCGCCCAGCCGTGCAGTCGTGCCGTCATCCATGACATGCCCATCTTCGCGTAGCATCAAGCCGTAACGCACTTTGCCAACCTTTAAGGTCGAAAATGTATTGGCATAAACGAAATCCAGAAGAGAACCCGCATCAGGCCCCTGAATGTCGATCTTGCCCAAGGTCGAAACATCGCAGATGCCCACCGTTTGGCGCACGTAGCCGACCTCGCGATCGCAGGACTGTCGCCAATGCGTCTCTCCCGGTTGCGGGAAGTAGCTGGGGCGATACCACAGACCCGCCTCGATCATCGGGGCACCTTGGCCGATGCTCGCGCGATGTGAGGTGGTGAGCCGTTCGGGCGCAAATCCCTTGCCTTGGCTCCCAGCGCCCATAGCGGCAATCGGAACTGGGACGTAAGGCGGGCGGAAGGTCGTGGTGCCAGTTTCTGGGATACCGCGCCCGGTCGCGTCTGCCAGCACCGCTAAAGCCACAACATTCGAGGATTTCCCCTGATCCGGAGCCATACCCTGGGTTGTGTAGCGCTTCATATGTTCGACAGAGCGGAAGTTCTCTTGTGCGGCCAGATCGATATCTTTGACGTGGACATCATTCTGGAAATCGATCCATTTCCGCCCCTTGCCGGGCACCGCCCACAAAGGGCTGATCGCATACGGCCTGTCATCCGCGCGAGGCACGTTCAAGTCAGGCGCCAACCCAAGCGTTGTTGCGACCTCGAAAGCGGCTTCTGCCCCTTCTTGCAAGGATCCCGCAGTATCAAACGTTCCGTTGCACGCCCCTGCGGTCGCCATGCCGGGAATGCTGTCTGGCTTGGGTGTAAAGGACGCGATATCGTCCCGCCATGTTGGTCGGCCATTCATGTGGCATGTCAGGTGAACGGTCGGATTCCAGCCACCAGAAATGGCAAGGCAATCTGTCAGGATTTTCCGCGTCCCACCTTGATGGGAAATCACAATGCTTTCAAGTGCATGACGGCCTTTTGTGGCGATTACTTTCGCTCCGGCATAAACCGGAAACTCAGCATCGATCTGGACGTCTCCGCGGCTATCAATCAGGGCGGCGATCCGGACCCCGGCAGCAGCGAGATCCCGCGCTGTGCGATGGGCGTCATCATTATTGCAAAAGACAGTCACTCGCTTGCCCGGCACGACGCCCCAGCGGTTAAGATACGCGCGCACGGCGCTGGCCATCATGATGCCGGGACGATCATTGTTGGGGAAAGCGATAGGCCGCTCTAACGCCCCGGCACATAGGATTGAGTGTTTGGCCACGATCCGCCAGAAACACGCCTGTGGCCGGTCCGGCGCAGGTGGGCCAGGCACGCGCTCTAGCGCGCCAAAAGTGCCCTGATCGTAGGCACCCGTGACAGTTGTGCGATCCATCAGACGGACGTTTGGCATCGCGTGCAGTTCAGCCAGCGCCGAGGTAACCCAATCCATCGCTGGTTTGCCGTCAATCTGTTCCACCTCACGCAACAAGCGCCCGCCCATGCCTGTGTCTTCATCGGCCAGGATCACATCGGCCCCTGCCCGCCCGGCCGTCAGGGCTGCCATCAACCCCGCAGGCCCGGCGCCAATGACCAACACATCGCAAAAGGCAAAGGCTTTTTCGTATCGGTCCTGACTGGTTTCGCCGCTGAGCCCGCCCAAACCGGCGGCGCGACGGATTACGGGCTCGTAGAGTTTTTCCCAAAAGGATTTGGGCCACATGAACGTTTTGTAGTAAAACCCGGCGCCCAGAAAGGGCGACATCAGATCATTCACCGCCATCAGGTCATAGCGAAGGCTGGGCCAGGCGTTTTGGCTGAACACTTCTAACCCTTCCGACACCTCCAGCGTCGTGGTGCGCACATTTGGATCTTGTTGCGCACCGCGCCCGGCCGTCACCAGCGCGTTTTGTTCCTCCGAACCTGCAGACATGATCCCGCGCGGACGATGGTATTTGAATGACCGTGCGACCAATTTGATCCCGTTGGCGAGGAGGGCCGCCGATACAGGTTCTCCGGGGACTCCTTTTATCGGACGACCGTCAAAGGTGAATGTGACCAGATTGTCGGGTTTTTGCAGCCTCATGCCGCACCTTTTTCAGCGAGCGAGACTGTATGGATCGCATGGGTCACAGTATCACGTTCGGCCACCAACCAAGCGCCGCAGCCGCCCCCATGACACCAAAGTTCGCGCGTCACTCCGGCTGGATTGTCGCGGTTGTGGAGATAGTCATCCCACGTCTCTGCCCCTGCATCCGGCGCGGGGCGGTCGAGGGCAACAGCATCGCCCAAATAGTAGAACTCGCGCTGGTCCCGTTCACCGCAATTGGGGCAAGTGATCCGCATAGTCGTTCCTTAATGCAAGTTGTGCTGAGAGCCTGTGCCCTCTTCATCCATTAGCCCCACACCGGTCAGGAACCGGTCCAGCCGAAATTTCGCAGCTGGTTCGTGGTGGTTTCCGGTCGCCATAAGATGGGCAAAGCTAAAGCCCGAGCCAGGCACCGCCTTGAACCCGCCATAACACCAGCCGCAATCGATAAAGAGACCTTTGGTCGGGGTTTTGTCGATTATGGGGGACCCGTCCGGTGTCATATCCATGATCCCGCCCCAGGACCGGAGGACCTTCGCCTTGCCGATCATCGGCATGAGGGTCATCGCTGCCTCCATCACATGTTCCTTCATCGGCAGGTTGCCGCGTGCGGCATAGGAGGCGTAGAAATCGATGTCGCCACCAAAGACCAACCCGCCTTTGTCGGATTGGCTGATGTAGAAATGGCCCATTCCGAAACTAACGACGTGATCGATGCACGGTTTCAACCCTTCGGTCACAAATGCCTGTAAAACATGGCTTTCAATGGGCAACCGCATGCCCGCCATTGCGGCCACCTGACCCGACCGACCCGCGACCACGATGCCAACTTTCTTTGCTTTGATCGCCCCCCGCGTGGTTTGCACCCCCTTTACAGTGCCGCCTTCGATATCAATTCCGGTTACTTCGCAGTTCTGGATGATATCTACGCCACGTTGATCGGCCCCGCGCGCATAGCCCCAGGCGACCGCGTCATGTCGCGCGGTGCCGCCGCGCGAGTGATACAGCCCGCCATAGATCGGAAAGCGGACATTATCAAAATCCAGATAAGGCAATATTTGCCGGACCCCGTCAGTGTCCAAGAGGATCGCATCATCACCCTGGTTGATCATCGCATTGCCCCGCCGCGCAAAAGCGTCGCGCTGACCATCGGAATGGAACAGATTGATCAGACCCCGCTGCGAGTGCATGACGTTGTAATTCAAATCCTGTTCCATCCCCTCCCACAGTTTCAGGGAATGGGAATAGAATTCTGAATTGCCGGGAAGAAAGTAGTTCGCACGCACGATCGTGGTGTTCCGCCCCACATTTCCGCCGCCAATATACCCCTTTTCGAGGACCGCGATATTGGTCAGGCCGTGCTCTTTCGCAAGGTAGTAAGCGGTAGACAAACCGTGCCCGCCACCGCCAATGATGATCGCATCATATTGTGGTTTGGGGTCCGGATCACGCCAGACTGGTTTCCAGCCTCTTTGACCGAACAGCCCCTCTTTGATTACACGAAAACCGGAATATCCCATGCCGCTTACCCCTGACCTCTCTGACACGTTAGCAAGCCAGCACCGACGATGCATGGCCGCTTTTCGACAAAGGACGCGCAGCGTGCGACCTCTTCGTCTTGTGTGCCCATCGCATGTAGGCCCAGTCGATCATTCACTTGTCGCGTCGTCGCAAGCCGCAGCAAAAACGAAACGGGCGTTTAGCAATCAAGATACAGATTCGCGACAAAAAACGGCGGATTCACCCAAAAGTTGCCGCGCATCTGATTCTATCGCGCTGCCATCGGCGGGTTACCGCTCAAAAAAATGCAAGGATTAGAGTAAATTAGCGTTTACCGTAGATGAACACAAGATGAATTTGTTTCCAAACTACCAACAGTTTTTGGGCTAAATGGCAAAATGTTGGCCGAATTGCCTACAAAGCAGTGTAACGCTGCGGAATCTGCCCAATTTTTGCCACAGCAAATTGGTTTTCTCTGCTACACAATTCATATCGGGCGAGTTTGTTGGTAAGAGTACGGCCTGATCGCTGCCTAGGGGTTATATGATGAAAAGACAGACGTCTGTACATTTTCCGACCGAAGACAAGCCAAGCTTGCGGGTTCGGTATCTACGCCAATTCGGTCGCGACGATGAGGGCGGGATCATTATCCTGACATTGGTGTTGTTGGTCACCATGTTAGTCGTGAGCGGTATGGCCGTCGATTTCATGCGATATGAATCTCGTCGAGTTGTTTTGCAAAACGTGACTGATCGCGCTGTCCTTGCGGCGGCGGAGCTTGATCAGCAACAAGACTCGCGTGAGGTGGTCGAAGGATATTTCCGGTCAGAGGGTCTGGAAAGCACTCTGAAAAACGTGATTGTCAACAATGCCGCCGGCAGCCGGACGGTTGAGGTCCAGTCTGAATTGGATATGGGGACTTTTTATCTCGATTTGATTGGCCGCGATACGTTGACTGCCCCAGCCGCAGCGCGCGCCATCGAAGGTACAGGCAACGTGGAAATTTCCTTGGTGCTCGATATATCGGGCTCGATGGGAACAAGCGTGACGCAAGCCGACGGCAGCAGCGGAACGCGCATGTCCCTGCTGCGTGAAGCGGCACAAAACTTTGTCTCATCTTTGCTTATCCCGGAATACCAAGACGAAATATCACTGTCATTGGTTCAATATTCAGCCAACGTAAACATTGGCGAGGATTTGTATCGGGCCTTGAACACAACACCTGACTCTATCCTGGCAGATGACACACTGATTGATACGTCGGACATTCCAGCGCTTGAAGAAGCCGCAGATGACTCGACCAATGATTTCACGCAGTCGGACCTTGAAGACATGTTGGATGGCATGGTGACCAATCCGTGGCGTTGTGTGAACTTCTTACCCGGTGAGTACGCGACGACAGTCTTCGACACCGCACGGACCTACACTCAGACCCCGCGTCTAGATGACGCCAGCGGCACGGCCGAGTTCACGCGACCGCTCTGCCCAGAGTTTGATCCCGACACAGGGCGTGATCCAGGCATCATCCCACTCACGCAAAATCGGACTTTGCTATTAGAGCAAATTGGATTGTTGGAACCAACACGCACCACGTCCATTCATATGGGTATGAAATGGGGTGTATCATTGTTGGACCCCTCCATGCGCAGCATTCTGGCCCAAGTGCCAAGTGTTGACCCTGCTTTTGCTGGCGTACGCCCGCTTGCCTACGAAGAAAATGCGTCGGCAGAGGACACCAAGAAATACGTGATCTTGATGACAGATGGGCAAAACGTTCGCACACGTCATGTTCAGGAGTCTATTTGGGAAGATCCATTCTGGCGCCGGACTTTCTCAAATTACCCATATGTCTATTGGTACTGGAACGTGAATGATCATCCTGACGGCCTGCGCCCTGGGTGGGACGGTGTAACCTACTACCCAAATGACGCCGCTCAACAGGATGTCTGGCTACAGCAGATCTGTGACGCTGCCAGGGACCGCAACATCGTAGTGTACACAATCTCAATGGGTGCGCCACCAGCTGGTGCAAGCCAGATGGAACAATGCGCGTTCACCGCCAATTACTTCTTTGATGCTGAAGAAACAGCCATCGATGACATCTTCCAGAATATTGCGCGGCAGATCACAGCACTGCGGTTGACACAATGAACAACGTGATTTCCATCTTGGGCGCAAAGCTGCGCCGCTATCGCGCGGCAGAGGATGGTACGGCCACCCTCTCCTTCGTGATCGCCGTGCCAATCTTTATGTTCATTTGGCTCATGACGATCGAGAGCGGGATAGTGAATCTGCGCAAGTTTATGGTCGAACACGCTGTTGACCGGGCGGTTCGTGACGTGCGGGTTGGAAACCTGATTGACCCGGATGCCGATGATCTGCGTGAACGGATTTGCGACATCACCCAGGTGATCCCCAATTGTATGAATGATCTTCGTGTGGAAATGGTCCGCCGCGATGTGCGTAATTGGGTACCGGTGAACCCGCAGGTACAGTGCGTCAATCGCGAAGACCCTGACGACCAAGATGAAGAAACCTTTGATCAGCTTGGAAACAACCAACTGATGTACCTGCGCGTCTGTGCCAGGGTTAACCCGTTCATGCCATCTACAGGGCTTGGGTTACGGCTGGTTGAAGCATCAGAGGGAGATGCAGCAGCAGCTGGATCATATGCGATTATTTCGAGTGCGGCATTTGTTGTTGAGCCGTTCCGTGCGGAAGAGGATGGATAAAATGCAGGCTGTTTTTAAGCGCTTTCGCGACGATCAGGATGGTGTCGTTTCAGTCGAGCTACTCTTCGCCGTACCTATCCTGATGTGGGTGTTGATGTCGACGTTTGTGTATTTTGACGCCTTCAAATCACAAACAATCAGTACACGCGCCGCTTTGACAGTTGCCGACATGATTAGCCGCGAAGAACAATGTCTTTCTCGGGATTACTTGGAGGGTACACGCAACCTGTTGCGGGCATTGTCCGAGGTTGATGACGACCCGGACTTTCGCGTCACCGTTTTTCGGTATCGTGAAGCGCAAGACGACCTGCAGCGCAGATGGTCACGAAATCGCGGATATGGTCGCAACCTAAACAATAACAACATGAACAGCCTTCGGGATGCTGGACGCATTCCACCCCTGGCTAACAACGAGTATGCGATCCTGTTAGAGACGAGGACCGCCTACAATACGATCGCAAACACCACATGGTGGGGCCCAGTGTCGCGCAACGACCAGGATCAGATCGAATTCGAAACATTCACGGTTATCAAACCTCGGTATGCGTCTCAGGTATGTTTCGATCCGACACCAGACAACCCGGACAGCGGCGACGAGGTCCGCTGATACCACGCGTCCTCGGCATGCTGATATGTCAGGTTGTTTTGCAACGCGCTAATGCTGTCTCAATCGAAACGCTATTTGCTCTGCCATCAGCCGTGACTGTCCGGCAGAGGTGACACCACCAACACCTACCCGGCGCCCAAGTCGCCACCACAACCCCGGCGCCCAGCTCCGGGGTTTTTTGGTGTGCATGACAAGGGTAAAGCCGTTCGACGGCTTGAAAGCGAATACGCCCCGGTCAACGCCTTTCACATCCTCCAGCTTTGCGAGGACTGCGCCGCCGCTGTCTCGGATCTCTGTTTCGGTAAGTTCAATATGCAGTTGCGTGGCCCGCCGCAGCGCCTCGGCGAACCAAAGTGCGGCACCCCCAAAAACCAGCATAAAGACAAGCCACCCCGCAGTCGGCGGTTGAGCGAATGTGGTATAAAGAACGACCAAACCCAGCGCATAGAGCACGCCACACGCAAACAGACGCCGCGCGGGCGACGCCTGAACCACTGCATAGATCCCGTTTTCATCTGGTTGAAACATATCACCTCGCAAGGGGTCAGGCGCTTGACCCGAACGTCTAAACAGCCACCGATTTTCTGACAAGATCCCAATAGATCGTCTCTAGCGCCGCAATATCCAAGCGGCCATCTCCACGATACCAGTGGCTAAGACCTGTCAGCATTGCAATGATGGCGCGGGTGGCAACGCGCGTATCGGTCACCGCAAACACACCTTCAGCCTCACCTTGTCGCAGGATCGCTTCCAGCGCATCCTCATAGTCTCGGCGCATCCGCTCAATCACCGAAAAATTTCTGGGCGACAGATTGCGCAGTTCCATGTAGGAAACAAAGACCTGATCCGGTCGTGGCAAATGAAACCGGATATGAAACCGGGTAAAAGTCTCTAGTTGCGACACCGCATTGCCCTGCAGGTCTACGGTTTGCAAGGCTCCCAACAGATCTGCCATATGTTCGCGCATCATATCAAACAGAAGGCTCTGTTTGTCGGGGGTATAATTGTAAAGCGCACCCGCCTGAACGCCAACTTCCGATGCAATCTGGCGCATCGACACGGCGGAGAAACCATGTTGGGCGATCAGCCGTAGGGCCGTGTCCAAAATACGCGGTCCCGTGATATCGGAATGAGAGCCTTGCTTGCGTGCCATAGGCATCACTTAACTGAACAATTGTTCAATTGGAAACCCCTCTTGCTGATCCAAACACCGCCTGTCTATGGTGCGCAGCATGCGAAGAGTTATGGCATTTATCCTTGTGTTGCCGTGCTGCACCGAATTTCCGGCGCTGGATGACACGATCAGTGACGCGGCACGCGATGCGCCCTATCCAGATTTGCAGCCCCTGCCGACGCTGGCACCGGCCCAAAGCGCCCCGGGTGCATCGCTGGAGGCGCGCATCGCCGCGTTGCAGGCCCGCGCGGACCGCTTGCGCCAAATTGATATCGCCGCGTTGCAGTAACCCCGGCTATTCGTTAGTAGGCAGGCAGAACGCACGGCAAACAATAGGACATCCCATGACATTACCTCTTCGCCTTGGGATTGCAGGCTTGGGCACTGTGGGTGTCGGTGTTGTCCGGATTGTGCAAAAACATGGCGCCTTGCTAGAACAACGAACTGGCCGGCCGATTACCATCAGCGCTGTATCGGCCCGGTCCAAGACAAAAGACCGCGATGTCGATCTTTCGGACTATGCCTGGGAAGATGACCCGGTGTCCCTGGCCAAGCGGGACGACATCGACGTGTTTGTAGAAGTTATGGGTGGCCATGACGGGCCCGCCAAAGACGCGACCGAGGCTGCCATAGCTGCGGGCAAGGATGTGGTAAGCGCCAATAAGGCATTGCTTGCCATTCACGGGCAGGCCTTGGCCGAAGCCGCGGAAGCAGCAGAACAGGTGATCCGGTTCGAAGCGGCAGTCGCGGGCGGGATCCCGGTTGTCAAATCCCTGACCGAAGGGCTGGCGGGCAACGAAATCACCCGTGTGATGGGCGTGATGAACGGCAGCTGCAATTATATCCTGACCCGGATGCAGGACGCAGGGCTTAGCTATCAGGCCGTTTTTGATGAGGCCAATCAGCTTGGCTATCTTGAGGCGGATCCAGAGCTTGACGTGGGTGGTATTGACGCCGGGCATAAGCTCGCGTTGCTGTCATCCATCGCCTTTGGCACGCAGGTTGATTTTGATGCGGTAGAATTGGAAGGCATCGGATCGATCACGATCGACGACATCAATCAGGCCGCGGATATGGGGTATAAGATCAAGTTGCTGGGCGTTGCGCAACTGACGGGGCGCGGCCTTGAACAACGGATGTCGCCTTGTCTTGTTCCGGATACATCGCCGCTTGGTCAATTGCAGGGTGGTACCAATATGGTTGTGCTCGAGGGCGATGCAGTTGGACAGGTCGTGCTGCGCGGCCCAGGGGCTGGTGAAGGCCCGACAGCAAGTGCGATCATGGGAGACGTGATGGACATTGCGCGCGGTCTGCAGATATCTACCTTTGGTCAGCCAGCCACAACCCTGCGCAAAGCGCGCGCCGCCAGAGCAGCGGTGCCTGCGCCCTATTACCTGCGGATGCAATTGTTGGACAAACCCGGTGCACTTGCAAAAATTGCCCATGCCTTGGGTGAGGCGGGGATCTCCATCGACAGGATGCGACAGTACGGGCACGAAGATACCGCCGCGCCGGTTTTGATCGTGACGCACAAGACGACGAGAACAGCACTGGATGAAGCAATCAGCGTGTTCAAATCGACTGGCGTCGTATCAGGTGACCCTGTCGCCATCCGGATCGAAGCGGTTTAGTGCCGCCAAATTTTTAGAAATTTGGACATCCATGTGGTCGAAACCGGGATCGCACCTGCAATTTAGCGCAAACAGTCTTGTGACTGTGTCATGGACAGGCTTTAGGGTGATTAAGTAGTCACAAAGGACCAATTCATGTCACATACCGTCGATTTCAATGACCGTAACCTGTCGCTGGGTTTGGCCCGCGTCTCCGAAGCCGCAGCCATCGCATGCGCGTCACTGATCGGGCGGGGTGACGAGAAGGCCGCAGATCAAGCGGCTGTTGATGCGATGCGCACGCAGTTGAACAGTCTGGATATTTCGGGCGTTGTCGTGATTGGAGAAGGCGAACGGGACGAAGCGCCCATGCTATATATCGGGGAAGAGGTCGGCACGGGAACCGGGCCGGGCGTGGATATCGCTCTCGATCCCTTGGAAGGCACAACGCTGACAGCCAAAGACATGCCAAATGCGCTAGCGGTGATTGCGATGGGACCGCGCGGATCGATGCTGCATGCACCTGACGTCTATATGGACAAGCTGGCCATCGGCCCTGGGTTTCGCGCGGGCGTCGTAACCCTGGATATGGAACCAGCAGAACGTGTCTCGGCCCTTGCGGCAGCAAAGGGATGCTCAACAAATGATATCACCGTTTGCGTTCTGGAACGCCCACGCCACGAAGACATGATTTCCGAAATCCGCGGCACAGGCGCAGCCATTCGGTTGATCACAGATGGTGACGTGGCTGGAGTGATGCATTGCGCCGAACCCGACCTGACCGGGATCGACATGTATATGGGATCAGGTGGGGCGCCGGAAGGCGTGTTGGCTGCGGCGGCGTTGAAATGCATGGGGGGTCAGATCTTTGGCCGCCTGATGTTCCGCAATGATGATGAACGTGGTCGTGCAGAAAAGGCAGGCATCACAAATTTTGATCGCGTTTACACGCGCGACGATATGGTGACAGGCGATGTGATCTTTGCCGCCACCGGCGTGACAGATGGGTCATTAGTGCCGGGCATCAAGCGGGAGGTCGGGTTCGTGACCACCGAGACCATCCTGATGCGGTCCAAAACCGGTTCCGTACGGCGCATGATCTATCGCAACCCCACTAGCTAACCCCGCGCCCACCGTATATTGTAGGGCGAAATGACTGCCCTACAAGATAAACCTGCTTTTCTAAATGTCAGCGCGTCTGCGACCGGACGTCGTTGGGTCGGCCCTTCTGTGGAAGAGGACCGGCTGTCCGAAGCCATGGCGCAAGAGACGGGCCTGCCCGCTCCCCTATGCCGCACGCTGATCCGCCGTGGTGTCGCCGCGGTTGAGGCACCGTCATTCCTCGCGCCAACCTTGCGAGATTTGTTGCCTGACCCCCATGACCTAAAACACATGGAACGCGCTGCACGCCGGTTTCTGCAGGCCGTCACGCGGCAGGAAAAAATTGCGATCTTTGCGGATTATGATGTTGATGGTGGATCATCTGCGGCCCTTTTGATCACGTGGCTGCGGGATATGGGCCTGTCCGCGACACTGTATATTCCGGACCGAATTGATGAAGGATATGGGCCCAACGAGACGGCCATGGCATCGCTTGCCGCTGATCATGACCTGATTATCTGTGTTGATTGCGGAACCTTGTCACATGGACCAATCGCAGCGGCGAAGGCCGCGGATGTGATCGTTTTGGATCACCATTTAGGTGGAGAAACGCTACCCCCGGCTGCAGCTGTCGTGAACCCAAACCGACAGGATGAAAGTGGCGACCTGGGTCACCTATGTGCGGCCAGTGTCGTGTTTTTGATGCTGGTTGAGGCGAACCGTCAACTGCGTACGCAAACCCGGCAAGGGCCCGACCTTATGGCCATGTTGGATCTCGTGGCACTGGCAACAGTCGCTGATGTTGCGCCATTGACCGGCGTCAACCGCGCCTTTGTCAGGCAAGGATTGACAGTCATGGCGCGACGACAACGGATCGGCCTGACCGC
>JBCBGX010000048.1:0-14132 GCA_038526325.1 Pseudomonadota bacterium
GTCTAAAAACAAGGGCTTCCAGTCTACGATTTGCGGAGATAGGACATGTCTGATCCCCTGCTCATTGGTACCTATGTCGCTTTGGCGGTTGGGGTGGTATGTCTTCTGTGGGGTTTTCGTGGTCTGATGCGGACGGCCCGTATCCTAGCGGACGGGGGCATCTCAACTGGACGGGTTGCGGAAACACAACTGAATGGAGAAGGCGAGGCATACATCACATTAGAGTTTATCACAGATCATGATTTCCTCGTGCAGTTCAAACAAAAAGCACCGGTTATGAGCACGCCATTGTTCCGTAAAAACCGGCAAGTCGCGTTTTTCACCGGTCGTGAATACAAGGTTTTCTACAACCGAACGACCCCCGCGCATGCGAGCGTCTCGCCGGGGTTGGATGTGTTCTATTCACTCATAATGATCGGTTTTGGCCTCCTGTTCTGGTTGGTCGTTGGCAAGGTCTGGCTTGCCTAAAGTGGCCGGTTATTTGGTGGGAATGGGGCCAGGCGGGCCTGGTGCATGTCGCACCTGACCGGTCGCAGAATGGTGGTCACTGATGCTCCTTTGTAAGCAAAAACAACCCAAAAGTCTATTTGTGCCATTTTACTTTCTTTTGAGACGCAGTTTATATCAGGCTCTTAAAAGTTCAAATTGCACCACATTTTTCGCATATTCATCAAGCAATCGGCGACGGTCATTGGAAAGTTCTCAAAGATATCTTCCTGAGGTGTTGCTTGATTAACGAGTTTTGGCGCTTTTGGACGCTTTAAGAGTGCGCATAGCACTGTGATTGATGGGGTGGCTCGGTCACCGACAATGATCCGGACTAACTGCAATCCCAGTTATAAGCGACCTTGTCGAACCGCTGCTCTACCAGATCGGCCTTAGAGATCAGAAAACAGGCTTCGCCCGCATCGCCCCAGCAAATCTCGACCCCAGCCTCACGATCAAAGACAAAGCCCAATTGCAGCAACACTTCGGTCAACTGCGGATCATCGTCTGCGCGCCGAAAATCACCTTGTGTGAAATCCGGGTGGCCGCCGTAATAAATCAAGGCCGGTTTCGCCTTTGTCAGCCCTTCATAGAAACTATCCCACAGCTCACCAGGGCAATCGGGATACCAGTCTTGGGTCAGGTCCTGCCCCTCCAAGCTGTTAGGTGAGATCGGTCCGCTGGCCGCTTCACCAATCAAGCGCCGCCCTTGGGTGGTCAATTCAGCATTAAACGGCGTGAACTCCCAGCTGTGGTCTGGCAGGTCATGCCGTTGCAATGCGTTCGGTTCTTGATGATAGACGACCAGAAACCCAGTGTTGTTCCTTGAAGGAAAGTCGCAGCCGTTCAGGTCGTTGTCTTCGACAAAAAAGGATAAGAGACCCGTTTCAGGATACCCGTCCAGCGCCGGCATATCGCCGAAATTGATCTGCGCGAGAAAGATCATCGGCTTGCCATCACGCCCCTTAGGCCACTTCGCGCCGGCGGAGAGGCTGGGCTGACCACCAATCGATGAATGAGCGTCATCCGTGATTGGGTCCTTCACCATTGCCAGCGCAATTGCAGGGCGGGCCATGGTCTCGGCAACCTCGCGTGCTTTTTTGACGATGGCCGGCCAATCGCGAACCTCCGATGCGGCCACTGGCCCCGTCGGCTTTTTTCCTGCGAAGTAATCCTTGTTTGATGTATCCGTGCTCTGGTCTCTCCGCAAGACGACCACCACCACGATGACCGTGACCACCAACGCCAATAAGCCCACTAGATTTCCCATTTCGCCGTCCCTTTGGTCTTTAAGACGGCTTGGTCATCCGTCAGTTCTTTTCAAACGATATCGTCACAGTTCCAATGTCCAACCCAAACTGTTTGACATATGCCAAATTCAGCAAACGGTCTTCGGACAAAAGCCACATCCAATCGTCGAAGCTGACCCGTATCGTTTCAGTCTCACCCGTGGCCGACGGGATCGGCAGATCAATCGTATAAGCCCAGTTGAACCGGTTGTCCTGCTCTTGTCCGGTCGCCTGCCCTATCACACCCGGTGCAGTACCAACCCAGGCGTCTGGACCAGTTTTTGTCAATGTCCAGATGCGCTGCTCGGTCGACCCATCCTCATAGACGAAATCCTCTACCAGGCGTAGTGTTTCACCATCCCAATCGCCGTTGATTGTGACGACAAAACTACGTCGGACGGTGCCTAGGATGTCTTGAAATTGACCATATGCGACAAGGTCGCCGTCAAAGAACTCTTCTAGATTCAGCTTTCGGTCACTTAGTGTCGGATCGTCGAACGATGGTTTACCCGTACATGCACCGAGTAAAACAAAGACGAGTGTAGAAACAAGGCGCATCGCGATCTCCAACAGCTTTTGACTGATACGTTCTATGCGATCATTCGGATGCGGAGGTGTCTCGCGTGAGGCCAGCAAAGTCCCAGAGTTTCGGGTCCAGCAAATGCGAAGGGCGCGCATTCATCAACGCCCGGAACATAACTTGTCGCCGCCCGGGGCTATTTTTTTCCCATCCATCCAGGATCTGTTTGACCTGCTGGCGTTGCAGCCCATCCTGACTTCCGCACAGGTCACATGGGATGATGGGATAGTTCATAGCCCTGGCAAATCGGTCGCAATCTTGCTCGGCGACATGTGCCAGTGGCCGCAAGACGAACAGGTCCCCCTCTTCATTGACCAGCTTGGGCGGCATCGTCGCCAACCGGCCGCCGTGAAAAAGGTTCATCATAAACGTCTCAAGTATATCATCACGATGATGACCAAGGACAACGGCGTTGCAGCCTTCCTCGCGCGCTATACGATAGAGATTTCCCCTGCGAAGCCTCGAACACATTGCGCAATAGGTGCGCCCTTGGGGGACTTTGTCGACCACGATGGAATAGGTGTCCTGATACTCAATCCGATGCGGCACACCCATCCGCTCCAGGAATTCGGGCAGTAAGGTGGCGGGAAACCTTGGTTGTCCCTGATCCAGATTGCAGGCGAGCAGGTCAACCGGCAAAAGACCACGCCATTTCAATTCATAAAGAACCGCCAGCAAAGTATAGCTATCCTTACCACCGGACAGGCAGACAAGCCATCTCGCATCCCGCTCTTTGACCATTCCATATTGCTCAATCGCTTCGCGAGCATAACGGACGATCCGTTTGCGCAACTTTCGAAACTCAGTTGTTTGCGGTGCACCCTCAAAGAGCGGGTGTATCTCTTTTGCATTATCCAGCATGCTGACGGGATAAACCAATGCGCGTCGCTCGAAAAGAGCCGGCTTGCCAAGCATATAGCAATTCGCCGGTTCGTATGCCTGTGGCTGCACTGGCCAGCGCGTATCGATCACACACTAGCAGCGGGCCGTCCTGCCTATTTTGCTGAAATAAAGCCTAGCATCAGATCTTTTGCAGCGGCCATTTCCTGACGGCAATCCCCTTCCCCGATCTTGTCAAAGACTGGTCTTATCGCCGAAATTACCAGATCACGACGTCCCGTCTCTTGATAAAGGCGTGCAAGATCAATACCGGCACGCAATTCCCACAAAACGGCACCTTGGGTTTCGGAAATTGCGACCGCTTTTTTTAAGTACTTTTCCGCAGCATCGTCATCTCCGTTCATGCGCGCAAAGGTGGCACGCAGCCTATAAATGTCGGGCAACCAGCTTTTCTCGCCTGTTTCATTCATCAAGGCACCCGCTGATTGCATCAGCGCTCGACCTTCCTCAATCAGGCCAAGCGAAATTGCGCGGCGCGCGGCCACGACGCGATTACCAGGCAACAGAAGTCTGATATTGGCAGCAATCATTCGGGCGTCAGCCTCTTGATAGGCCCCTAGCCCATCGGGATCATTCTCGGCCATCCGAAGCAATGCAATGCTTGCGTTATTCCACATCCGTGACGCTGTTACGTCATTCTCTTCAACCAATTTGCTAAGAACGGTGACGTGATGGCGTTCTGCGTCCACATCATTGGCAAGATGCGCACATGCAACAAGCAATCCATGCATCGCACAGCTGGTGTTGGTATGGGCCAATTCGTCGGCGCGATCCTGTGCCATCTTACGCGAATGCTCAAATACGGTCGTTTGCCCGCGAAACAGCGCGTTGAAGGCTTGGTAGATCTGAACCCCGACAACAGGATCATGACCAAAGCGCGCAGCAAGGTTCTCTTTCGAGGCCGTTTTGCAAAGCACGGCGGCGTCATCAAGATAAGGCTGCGCCTCTTCAAATCGTCCCATTTTCAGCCTAACAATCCCCGCCAGGCGCTTTGCCACCAGGCTCTGAGCGACATCCCCTGACGCATGTGCGATCGAGATGAGTTCATCCGCCCGGGCTTTACTTGTATCCAGACTGCCGCGGAAATACGTGCTCAAAAGCAGGCCGTAGATGATGTCACCCCTCAACGGATGGTCTTCAATCTGGCTGGTCAGCTTCAGCGCATCTTCCAAAGTTTCCAGCGCTTCATCAGCCCACAGTCCCTTGCCGGGCGCAAGCGCAACAAATAGTTGCACCTTTAGGCTAATGGCTTGCATCACGGCGTCCTGATCGTTCGTGGCGACTTTTGGCTCGTTTAGGTCAATCGCTCGACGTATATGGGCCTCGCCCTCTTTGTACGCAGGCCGTGAGATAGCAGCATCAGCGGCTGCGGCCCACAACCCAATGGCACGATCAACCAGTTCTGCCGCCTCTGCATGGGTCGCCAGCAACTCCGCCGGGGCATCTGTCTCTGCTTCAAGAACTTTCAAAATGCGCTGATGGTATTTGCGCCGGGTCCGCCTCAGAAGGCTTTCATATGCCGCATCCCGGACAAGAGCATGCTTAAAGAGATAAGTTGCCTGCTGTTCAGTCTCGTGCCGCTGAATGAGTCCGGTTGCCACTAGTTCATCCAACGCGTCATCCAATGCGGCTTTGGACCAAGTACAGACCTTGGAAATCAGGTGATAGCTGAACTCTCTGCCCAAACATGCTGCAATCTGCGCAATTTCTTTGGTGCCGCCGAGCCGATCCAGTCGCTCCATAAGACTGTCGTGCAGTGTTGCGGGTATTGCGGTGTCATCAAGCGATCCGTTGATGAGAAACTTACCATTTTCTTCAAACAGCGCATCGGACTCCAAAATCGTCTTCGTCAATTCTTCGACAAAAAGTGGGACGCCATCAGTACGTTGAACGATGATGTTCAAGATCTCCTGTGGGACGATCTTCTGATCAGTTAGCTTCGCTACCATTGCAAGAATTTCTTCCCGACCCAGTCGGCCAAGACGCATTTGTGTGATGGTAGGGCCTGCCGCGAATTCAAAATCAAAGGATGGTCGACAAGTTGCCAAAATCATAATTCTGGAACTATTTGCGGCCGAAACGATCATGTCCAAAACTTCGAGGGAGGTGGGATCAATCCAATGCAAGTCCTCAAAGACCAGCAAAAGTGGTCGTGTTTTTGCCGCTCTGGTCACGATTTCGACCAGTGTCTTCATCATCAAGCTACGGTGTTCGGCAGGGTCTGGCTCTGGTGGGCCGTAACGATGGGCTCCGTCCAAACCTAATAGAAAAGCAACCGCTGCGGCGTGTTTCGCATCGTCCTTTGCCAAAGCCTCGATCTTGTCCAGCCTTTGCTCTAACGTATCACCAGCAGCGATCTCTGCCCAATGGATGATTTGCTGCACAAATGGGTAAAACGCACTGTCTGAATGATAAGGCGAGCATTGATAAAACACACATGTATGGTTGTTGAGCACCGCCACATCGACAACTGATTTAACAATCCTCGATTTGCCGATGCCTGCTTCGCCACTCACTAAAACCATTTGACCACTGCCGGCGATTGCTTCGGCCCACCGGTCAATCACTATATCAATTTCACGGTTACGCCCGACAATGGGCATGATGCTACCCGATTGCCGCGCAGAAAACCGGCTTTCGGCAAACGTTTCGCCTTCGACGACAAAGGCTTCTACCGCCCGATCTACGCCCTTGAGTTTTTGCGGTCCGAGCTTGGAAAGCGCAAAGTTGCTCCGCAAAAGGGGGATAACCTCTGCGGAAACAACCAATTGATTGGATGCAGCCAGCCCTTGTAATCTAGCTGCAAGGTTCGGTGTTTCGCCGATCGCAGCAGCCTCTTGACGTGCTGTGCCGCTGGTCAAATCGCCCACTACGACAATGCCCGAGGCCACACCCACGCGGGACGCAAGCGGCGTTCCATCTGTTATTTTGATGGTCTTTGTTGCTTCGATAATTGCCAGACCCGCCCGCACGGCTCGGTCCGTGTCATCTTCGTTTGCATGAGGCCATCCAAAATAGCAAAGCATGCCGTCGCCAAGAAGTGTAGCGACAAAACCGCTAAATTCCTCAACAACCCTTGCCACAGCTTTTTGGTATTCCGTGATGATCCCGCGCATGTCTTCTGCATCCATACGCATGACCATTTCTGTCGACCCAACCAAATCGACAAACATGACTGTCAGATGTCGCCGTTCAGCTTCCAGAGATGCGACAACGGCTGACCCTGGCGCAGACATCCCATGCAAAACTTGGGGCGCCATTCTGCAGATCGCAGACCATATCTTCCTCCGAGGGCCCAAAGGAAGGCCTAACTCTACCAAATCCTGTTCTTGGAGCTCCGGCAGTGTTTCAAAGTCGATTTCGGCAGCGTCGAAAACGGGTAAATATTTCTCAAGACCCAGGCCGCTCAGCCACCCGCCAATATCAGACATATCGCCTCGTCTCCACCAATCACGGGCAAATTTTGTAGTTCCGCATCGAATATAACCCAAAAGGGCAACGGGCAAATCACAGGTCATCTCGTTTAGACGCTGGCATCAGCGTGTCTGCCATCCACTATACGCGACAACATCATCAGGGTCATCAGTATAACCCCGTCTTGAACCTTTTTTGGTGATGGGCCCAGCGTGTCGGGCCCATCACAAGATAACAGCAAGAAGTCGTTATTTCGATTTCTCGTCATCGTTGCTCATACAGGCACCTGGCACCATGCACGCTGCTGTCTGCATGCAAGCGCCCGGCGCCATACATGCTCCTGCAACCTGCATACAAGCGCCTGGGGTCATGCAAGCAGCTGCCTGCATACACGCACCCGGCGCCATACACGCCCCTGCAACCTGCATACACGCACCCGGGGTCATGCAAGCGGCTGCCTGCATGCACGCACCCGGCGCCATACATGCCCCTGCAACCTGCATACACGCACCCGGGGTCATGCAAGCGACTGCCTGCATACACGCGCCCGGTGCCATACATGCCCCTGCAACTTGCATACAGGCGCCAGGCGCCATGCAAGCGCCAAGAGCTGCGGCCACCTTTTGGTAGGTCGCCATATCTTCTTCGCTGATTGATAGCCCTTTATGCTTGTCCTCTAAATCTGCGACGCGCATTTCAAGACTTTTTTGTTCCTTGTCGTCTGCCATAACACTTCCTTAAAAATAATGCGTTCCGCAACCGTGACACGAACCATCTTTACGGTCAAACCAGCTTTCCATGAACAACGAAACTGTTGTAGCGACCCCACAGGAAATCCATCTTGCGACAAGCGACAGCGTGGTATGCGGAATGCCGCATCCGGAGGGGTCACCCCGTCCGCCTGCAACAGGGAAAAGTTCATCTTATGCTATTGACCATTTTGTCTGCATGCAGTTGCTTACTTGCAGATGGTTCTCGGACGCCAAAGCGCTGATGAGATGAAAAGGGAACACGGTGCGGCGTAGCCAGTAGGCACCAAATCCGTGACTGCCCCCGCAACTGTGAGCGGTGAGTGACCCCGATTTGAACCACTGGACGATATGTCCGGGAAGGTTCGGGGAAGCATAGACCCGCAAGTCAGGAGACCTGCCATCACCGGCATGTATCGCATGTCGGCGTTTCAACTCGATGCAGGCGGGGTGCCTGGTCAGGAGCATATGATGGCAAAGCGGTCACACCGCGCACAACATGGTTCTTTCTTCGCCCGTCTGAGAGGCGGAGGGCCTGATGAAGCATCGCATTACAATCTGTACGTCCTGTCGGCACAAAGGCTCCGAATGTCGCCCTGGCTATGAACTGATCGAACGTCTTCGCAAGGCCATTGCATTAGCCGGCGATGCCGTACCAGCAGAATTTGAGATCTCGGGTGTGGCCTGTATGGCCGGTTGCGACCGCCCCTGTACAGTTGCCTATCACGGCACAAAAAAGGCCACATACCTTTTCGGCGATATCGATCCAGACACCGATATCGATGACCTTGTCAGCTTTGCCAAACAATATGCCTATCTGCATGACGGTTGGTGTTCCTCGGTGGATCGACCTGGGAAACTGCAAAAGGCCACACTGGCCCGCGTTCCCGCCGCGATCATCGCCATCGCAGAAAACGAGGTTCGGGCCTCGTGACCGCCGCAGCGCTATCTGTCCAGGACCTGTCATGGTCGCCGGGACGCGGTTCCGATACGCTTTTGCAGTCGGCCAGTTTTGCCATGGAAGCCGGGCGTGTCCTTGGCATCGTTGGGCCAAACGGAGCGGGTAAAACAACTCTCCTCCGGTTGCTCTACCGGTTCCATCGTCCCACCACCGGGACCGTGCGGATCGATGGTGATGATATCTGGACGCTGCCAGCCCGATCCGTAGCACAGCGGGTGGCGGCAGTGTTGCAGGAACAGCCAAGCGACTTCGCCTTGACCGTGGCCGAGATCGTCGCCTTGGGTCGTACACCGCACAAACGTGGGTCCGGTGGCCACACCGGCTCGCACGACGCGGACATTATTGAAAGAGCATTGGCTCATCTGGACCTGTTAGGGGTGGCCGACCGCCATTTGGGGACCCTATCGGGTGGCGAACGACAACGGGTCATGGTGGCCCGTGCGTTAGCGCAAGAACCCGGGCTTCTGATCCTTGATGAGCCCACTAACCATCTTGATATCCGGCATCAATTGGAGGTTCTCGATCTGATCAGGAACCTGCCAATGACAATCGTAACATCCCTGCACGACCTCAATCTCGCCGCAGCGGTGTGCGATGATGTTTTGCTGATCCAATCCGGGCAAACCATTGGCTTTGGCCCGCCAGAACAAGTACTGTCAGAGGCCGCTGTCTCTGACGCATTCCAAGTCATCGCCCAGCGGGACAGGTTGTCCCGCAGCGACACAGATCACCTCACATTTCTTCTTCAGAACACGGGAACACATTCATGAAGACCATGCTCATGAGCGCAATCGCGCTGATCATTGCAGCCAGCGCCGCCGCTGCTGAGACGACAGTTCAAAGCTGCAACCGTACAGTGACCTTCGATGCCCCGCCAGAACGCGCGATCTCGAACGATGTGAACCTCACCGAAATGATGCTGGTCCTTGGTCTGGCCGACCGGATGGTGGGCTATACCGGTATCTCTGGCTGGAAAACGCTGGATGAAGAGATGCGCGCAGGCGTTGAAGAACTGCCCGAACTATCGGCGCAATATCCATCGAAAGAGGTGCTGGTGGGCGCTGATGCCGATTTTTTCTTTGCAGGTTGGAACTATGGGATGAAGGTCGGCGGAGAAGTCACCCCTGAGACGCTCGAGCCCTTCGGGATCCAGGTCTACGAGTTGACTGAATCTTGCACCCACATCATGGATAAGGAGAAGGCCAGTATAGAGGACATGTATGCCGACCTGATCAATCTAGGCGCGATTTTTGGGGTTGAAGACAAGGCGGCCGCACTTGTTGACGGGTATCGCTCAGACCTCGCCGCCTTTTCCGACACGCTTGACACTGGCGAACCGCTGCGGGTGTTTGTCTATGACAGCGGCGAAGACACGCCCTTTACCGCAGGCCGTTACGCCATGCCAACCGCGCTGATCGAGGCGGCGGGTGGCGTCAATATCATGGATGATTTTGAAAAGAGTTGGGCGACCGTGACGTGGGAAGAGGTTGTGGAGCGTAACCCGCAGGTCATCGTTATTGTAAACTATGGTGAAGTAACCGCTGAACAAAAACGCGATTTCATGATGTCGAACCCCGCCTTTGCGGATCTGGACGCAGTCAAGAACGACCGGTTTGTGACGCTGGAATACGTAGAGGCCACCCCGGGGCCCCGGAACATTCAAGCGATCAAGACCCTGGCCGAAGCTTTCTGGGCAGAATGAACCGGTGACAGAGACCATGAACACCGCGCCCGGGGTCCGCCGATTGGGTGGGCCCTATACCCTTCTCATTGGTGGAGTGTCATTGCTTTTGGTCTCACTGTCCTTTGCGATCTCAGTTGGGGCGGTGCCAATCCCTCTCGGCACGGTCTGGGGCGTGTTCTTGAACAAGCTATCACCGGACCTTGTCGAACAGACATGGTCGCAAGGCCGCGAGGCCATCATTTGGGAAATTCGCTTTCCCCGGGCTTTATTGGCCATGATGGTCGGGGCTGGTCTTGCAATGGTCGGGGCCAGCTTGCAGGCCGTTACCCGTAACCCATTAGCAGATCCCCACCTTCTGGGGATTTCGTCTGGAGGTGCTTTTGGGGCGATCCTGGCCCTTTTGCACACTGGCCTGTTCATTGGCCTTTTGACCGTGCCGCTTCTTGCATTTCTCGGCGCGCTTGGGGCAACCGCGATCGTGTTGGCCGTGTCACGCTTTGCCAATGCGATGAGCGCGGACAGACTTGTTCTGGCCGGCGTTGCTGTGTCTTTCATCATCATGGCCGGAGCGAATGTCTTGATCTTTCTGGGCGATCCGAAAGCCACTCATGTGGTTGTCTTTTGGATGCTGGGTGGTTTGGGCCTCGCGCAGTGGAGCCAGCTTGTCTATCCGCTGACAGTGCTCGTTGCGTGTTCGGCATGGCTGGTGGCTCAATCAACCAAATTGAATGCCATGACAATCGGGGACGAAACCGCGGCAACACTGGGGATCCCTGTCACCCGCTTTCGACTGCAGGTCTTTGTGAGCGGGGCTTTGATCACGGGTGTGATGGTCGCGTTTTCGGGTATCATCGGGTTCGTCGGATTGATGGTGCCACATGTCGCGCGCATGCTGGTAGGCGGCGATTATCGCAGGGTCCTGCCCTGCTCCGCTTTCATCGGGGCGATTTTCCTACTGTGGGCGGACATTGCAGCGCGCACAGTCATGGCCCCTGAAGATCTGCCCATTGGTATCGTGACTGGCTTAATCGGAGGGGTGTTTTTCGTTTGGCTGCTTGGGCGCAGATGACCCTTAGAAGCTAGGCCCTGGCCCCATTGATGCCCTAAAGCTTAATGGGTCACGACAAGGCCCACTGACAATAGACAGGCGTGATCTTTTCTTGATCAACGACATGCAAATACTGCGGTTTCGTCCGACTTTGCCAAGTTACACGGCAAGCCTACGAAAGATGTCGGACGGTCCGGGCGCGTTCGCTAAAAAGATCTATTAATTTGCCTTCTGCACGGCAACGGGTCCTATTGAACACAACAAAAGCTCGAAGTGGAGATCAGAATGAAAGCCGATTCTATTCGTATGGGTGTCGACATTGGCGGGACCTTCACGGATGTCGTCCTGGAAACGGGCAAAAAGCGGCACTCCACCAAAGTCTTAACGACCTATGCCGCGCCAGAAAATGCCATCATCGATGGCATGCATCAGGTTTGTGCAAAGGCAGGGATCACCCCATCTGAGATTGAACAGATCATTCACGGAACGACGTTGGCAACCAACGCGCTGATTGAGCGTCACGGTGCAAAAACGGCGTTGATCACGACGGACGGTTTCCGCGATGTGATCGAGATGCGCACAGAAAGCAGGTTTGAGCAATACGACCTAAATCTTGTTTTACCTGAGCCTTTGCTGCCACGTCATATGCGTTTCACAGTTGGTGGCCGCATTGACGCCACGGGGCGAGTCCTTGTGAACATGGACCGCACCGAGGTTGAAGCGGTGGTTGACCAGATCGCTTTGGCCGGTTTTGAAAGCGTCGCCGTTGGGTTGATTCACTCTTATCTTAACCCTCTCCATGAAGAATTGGTACGCGACGTCCTCGCCGCAAAATTGCCAAATGTCTCGGTGTCTATCTCATCCGAAGTCAGCCCGCAGATGCGCGAATACGAACGGTTCAACACTGTCGTTGCAAACGCTTACATCAAGCCTTTGATGGCATCCTATCTCAGCAGGCTAGAGGGCCGTTTGCTTGACGAAGGCGTCAGATGCCGCATCTTTCTGATGCATTCCGGCGGTGGGGTCATTTCAATTCAGAACGCGGCCGATTTTCCGGTCCGACTTGTCGAAAGCGGGCCTGCTGGCGGCGCTGTTTTTGCCGCCCATATCGCTGCACGGTATGGGCTCGATAAGGTTCTGTCGTTCGACATGGGCGGCACAACTGCCAAAATTTGCCTCATAAAGGATCAGACACCAAAGACCAGTCGAATGTTTGAAGTTGCGCGTACCTACCGGTTCAAGAAGGGGTCGGGCATGCCAATTTCCATCCCTGTGATTGACATGGTGGAAATCGGAGCAGGCGGTGGCAGTCTGGCCATTATAGACACTATGCGCCAGATCCGCGTCGGCCCTGAAAGCGCTGGGTCAGAACCCGGCCCGGCATGCTATGGACGTGGTGGGGAACACCCCAGCGTGACAGACGCCGATCTCGTACTTGGCAAATTAGACCCTACCAATTTCGCAGGTGGCTCTATCAAGTTACATGCCGAGAGCTCCAAAGCCGCGCTTGCCCAGCATGTGGGCGATCCGTTGGGTATGGACAGTTTTGAAGCGGCGTTTGGTGTGGCAGAAATGGTAGATGAAAATATGGCCAACGCCGCTCGTGTTCATGCGGTTGAGAACGGCGAGGACCTAAGCCAATACACCATGATCGCCTTTGGTGGTGCAGCGCCGCTTCACGCAGGTCGTCTTTGTGAAAAGCTGGGCATTACACGATTGTTGGTTCCGCCTGGCGCCGGAGTGGGCTCGGCCATCGGTTTCCTGCGGGCGCCGTTCAGTTTTGAAGCAAACCGGTCCGTTTTTATGAAACTGAGCAGTTTTGAACCCGGCCGCATTCAGACCCTTCTGAGCGAATTGAAAACCGAAGCGACAAGTTTCGTGCGCACATGCCAAGAGACCAATGACATCCTGTCCGAGTTCAAAGTGTATATGCGCTATTCAGGCCAAGGTTGGGAAATCCCAATTGATCTGACAGAAGAACAGGCGATGAACCCCGACGCTTCAACCTTTGCCGCCCGGTTCGAAGAGGATTACACGAGACTCTTCGGGCGTTCGGTGTCGGGGATGGACATCGAAATAACTGTTTGGTCAGTGAATGCCACAACACCCGCTCAAGAAGTATCTCGAATTCCCGAAATCGATGACACAACTCTCATCGACTTGACCAGTACGCGCCGGCTTTTTGATGCTGCGACGGGTTCCTATCTCAATGCTCATGTCGTGGATCGAAGCGGCCTAAAAACCGGAGACCGCGCCAATGGCCCGGCGGCCGTAACCGAGGCTGAGACCACAATTATTGTTCCCGCCAGTCGCGATGCAATCCGCCAACCGGATGGCTGTATCGACATCGTTGCAAAAGGATAAGGCCGATGACACGAGACCTTTCCAAAGTCGCTTATCAGGTCATGTGGAACCGCCTGATTTCGATCGTAGAGGAACAGGCGCAGGCGCTTGTTCGAACGGCCTTCTCCACCTCCGTGCGCGAGGCTGGGGATTTGTCGGCAGGCGTCTATGATCCCCATGGTAACATGTTGGCCCAGGCAGTGACCGGCACACCCGGCCACGTCAATGCCATGGCGGACGCGGTTGCCCATTTCATCCGACGAATTGGTCGGAAAAACATGCTTGAGGGCGATGTTTACATCACGAATGACCCTTGGGAAGCGACCGGCCACCTACACGACATCACCATGGTGACTCCGTCATTTCACAAGGGTGTTCTGGTCGGTTTTTTTGCCTGCACAGCGCATATTGTGGACATCGGCGGACGCGGGTTCGGCGCGGATGCGCAAAGCGTCTATGAAGAAGGTTTATACATCCCAATCATGAAATTCGCTGATAAGGGCCAGGTTGACGAAACCCTTATCCGCATCATCAGGGGAAATGTGCGCGAACCCGACCAGCTTATTGGCGATGTCCATGCGCTCGCCACCTGTAACGAGATTGGCCATCGTCGGCTCATCGACATGATGCAAGAGTTTGACCTCGATCATTTAGACGGGATTGCCGAATTCATCCTCC
>JBCBGX010000049.1:0-14071 GCA_038526325.1 Pseudomonadota bacterium
TTGCCGTGTCCAATACGTGCGTTGTAAGAAATCCGGTCATCATATCCTCCGATTATCGCGCTGACACTTTCGGAAATTGCGTCAGAAGTCACTGCAAAATCATTTCCTTGCGCAGGCAATTAGAACAATTCTAAGAAAGCGCGCTTTGCTGTCGCACCCCCGTGACCTATCCCGGATGGCAGATATATGTGACCTAACAAAGAAGACACCAGAGGCCTTTTATGGAAACCCTACTTCTGTCCCGCATCCAGTTTGCTGCGAATATATCATTCCACATCCTGTTCCCAACTATCACCATCGCTCTGGGATGGGTGCTGTTGTTCTTCAAGATCCAGTACAATCGTACGAAACAAGACCGCTGGATCGAGGCCTATCGCTTTTGGGTCAAAATCTTCGCCCTGTCTTTCGCGATGGGCGTGGTGTCAGGGATCACGATGTCATTTCAGTTCGGCACCAATTGGCCCGGATTTATGGAGAAAGTCGGCAATATTGCCGGACCTCTGCTTGCCTATGAGATCATGACGGCGTTCTTCCTTGAGGCTGTGTTCCTGGGCATCATGCTATTTGGGTTCAGTCGCGTTCCGAATTGGTTGCATACCGGAGCCACATTCCTTGTGGCGTTTGGAACGATGATGTCTGCCTTCTGGATTATTGTGCTGAATTCCTGGATGCACACACCCCAGGGCTTTGAAATGATTGATGGCGTGGCGCACGCGACCGACTGGTCCGAGATTATCTTCAACCCATCCATGCCATACCGCTTCACCCATATGGTGTTGGCAAGCTTCCTGACGGTCAGCTTCTTGATTGCCGGTGTCAGCGCGTTTCGTTGGCTTATCGGTGGCCGCACCGAAGGCGTGCGTGTCGCGTTGAAAACGGCCGTTTTCGGGGCAGCGCTGTTGATCCCTGTTCAGATCTTTGTTGGTGATTTGCACGGCCTGAACACGAAAGAATATCAGCCTGCCAAAGTCGCGGCGATGGAAGGCAATTGGGAAACAGATACAGGTGTCCCCCTAATCTTGTTTGCCATCCCGGATGAAGAGGCACGTCAGAACGACTTTGAGATCGGCATTCCAAACCTGGCCTCCTTTATCTTGACACATGATTGGAACGGCGAAGTTCAAGGGCTGAACGACTTTGTGACCGAAGACGGAGAGGTTTTGCATCCGCGCGTGGCCCCGGTGTTCTGGTCCTTCCGCGTTATGGTGGGCACAGGGCTGCTGATGCTGCTTGTGTCCTGGACGGCAAGCTACATGATCCTGCGACGCAAACGCGGTGTCGAAGGGCTGCCAAAGCCGATGCTTTACGGCTTGATCGGGATGAGCTTTAGCGGTTGGGTCGCCACACTCGCTGGATGGTACACCACCGAAATCGGACGCCAGCCCTGGCTGGTGCAGGGTGTGATGACCACAAAAGAGGCAGTCGCAGATGTGCCAGCACCGATGGTCTTGTCCTCACTGATCGCATATCTCGTCGTTTATGCGGTCTTGTTAGTGGCCTATATCTACGTGATCTTTTTCCTTGCGCGGCGCATGTCGCGGGGCGAGGGGATTGAAGCCAACATCCCTCAATCAGAGGCCGCGATTGCCCGCGCGGTCCCGGCGGAGTAGCGCAGATGTACACTTTCGGAGACCCTGCCATATGGCTGCCGTTTGTCTTTGCTGGGCTGATGGGCGTGTCGATCTTGATCTATGTTGTGCTTGACGGGTTTGACCTAGGCGTCGGGGTACTTTTCCCCTTCGCCGAAGAGGATGAAAAGGACCGGATGATCGCCTCCATCGGACCTTTCTGGGACGCCAACGAAACCTGGCTGGTGCTGGCCATTGGATTGATGTTGGTGGCCTTTCCCGCAGCCCATGGCGAAATTCTCACAGCTTTGTATTTGCCTGTGACCATTATGTTGATCGGGTTGATACTGCGTGGAGTCGCGTTTGAGTTTCGGGCGAAGGCACCCGCACCTCATAAACGCGCCTGGAACAATGCATTCTTTGCGGGCTCGCTGATGACCTCTCTTAGCCAGGGGTTCATGCTGGGCATGTATGTGATGGGCTTGGAATGGACCTTGTGGAATACCGGCTTTGCGATTTTGACAGCTGTTTTTTTGACCGTCGGGTACAGTTTTATCGGGGCTACATGGGTCATCCACAAAACGGATGAGCACTTGCAACGCAAGGCCGTCGACTGGGCCAGAGGCGGCATCTGGGGTTTGGTCTTGGGTATTGGTGCTATATCGCTGGCCACTCCTTTTGTCAGTACGCGCATCTTTGACAAGTGGTTCAGTTGGCCCGATGCGTTGTACCTGTCGCCTCTGCCGATCCTATCTGGCCTTTTGGTGCTGTGGTTGTGGTCCATGTTGAGACGGATGCCGTTTGCGGGTGACAAGGCATCCTGGCTGCCCTTTGCGGCAGCGACGGCTTTGTGGATCTTGGCCTTTGCCGGGATGGCCTACAGCTTTTATCCATATATCGTGCCGGACCAGTTGACGATTTACGAAGCCGCGAGCGCGCCCGAAAGTCTGTTCATCATTCTGATCGGGACCTGCATCGTGCTGCCGACGATCATGGGTTATACGATCCTCGCCTACACCGTGTTTCGCGGGAAGGCGACCGAATTACGCTACGATTAAGGAAGATGGGTGCCTACACCCATTTTGCGGGCAGAATCGGTTTGACACCTCTGCCCCCTTTGCGTAATCGGGCGTGCGTGGTGCGGCGCGGTAGCTCAGCTGGTTAGAGCGCGCGACTCATAATCGCGAGGTCGGGAGTTCAAGTCTCCCCCGCGCCACCATAGCTTCGCATGGCTGCCAACTCTCATCAGCGTGCTGGCCGCTGTCGCCACTCTCCTGACCAACCCTCGACCCTCTGACCATAGATTGACCACGTGGTTAACGGGCCTCGGCTGGAGGGGTCGCGCAGCGTCATACTAGCCTATCGCTTTTCTAGGGTGGCCGCCAAACCCGGCAAGCCTTTTCCCGGCAAGAAAATTCGTCTAAGTCATCAAGTCTAACTCTGACGAGGGCACATGTCTGTACTTGACCAAATAGCCGATGCCATCGGCAGTGATCGTATCCTCACCGGGGCAGATGCCACACCTTACGGCAAAGACTGGACAGGCGCCTATACCTCTACACCGATTGCCGTTTTACGGCCCGTAACCACCCAAGAAGTTTCCGAGATCCTAAAGATTGCTAACGAAACTGGAACGCCTGTTGTACCAGCATCAGGAAGAACAGGCCTAACAGGTGCGACCTTGGCTGACGGCGCGGTGATGTTGTCTGTCGAACGACTGAATGAGATTTCGGACATCAATCCGGCTGGACGCACAGCCACTGTAGGTGCGGGTGTGATCCTGTCCAACTTGCACGATGCCGCAGCCAAACATGATCTGATCTTTCCACTCACCCTTGGTGCGCGGGGCTCAGCGATGATTGGCGGGCTGTTGTCCACAAATGCGGGTGGGTCGAATGTCGTGCGTTATGGCAGCACACGGAACTTGTGCCTTGGGTTAGAGGTTGTGATGGCCGACGGACGGATCATGAACTTGATGGGCGCGTTGCACAAAGACAACTCTGGACTGGACCTGCGCAATCTGATCATCGGAGCAGAAGGAACGCTGGGCGTGATAACAGCTGCAGTTCTTAAGCTGATGCCGAAACCAAAAGCCTATGCAACCGCAATGGTCGCTGTTCCATCGGTACGAGATGCGCTGACCCTCTTGCACAATTTGCAACACGCAACCGGCAATGGCGTGGAGGCGTTTGAGTACATGCCACGCAGCTACATGGACAAACACAAGGTCCTGTTTCCTGAAACGCCGCCGCCATTTGATAGCCAATATGACGTCAACGTTATGGTTGAAGTTGCTGCGGTATTGGAGGCGCATGCGCAGCCTGACGAAAATGGAACGGTTCCGATCGTTGCATTGTTGGAGGAGACACTCACCAATCTACTGGACAAAGGTCTGGTAGTTGATGCTGTCATTGCACAAAATGAAACCCAACGCGCAGCGATCTGGAAACGCAGAGAGGATGCAGGGGAAGTTGCGTTTTTTGGCGGTGTCTTCGTGAATACCGATGTTGCGGTCCCGATCGACAAAGTCGAAGAGTTCGAAAAAAGGCTTACGCCACGGATCAAAAGGATTGACCCAGAGGCAAGCGAGGTCATTGTGGCCCACCTTGGTGACGGCAATATTCATCACACCAGCTATATCAGCCGAAATGATCCCGCAGCGAAAGAAGCGCTTGTTGAAGCAGTAGAAGATGTTGTGCAGGAATTGGGCGGCTCTTTCAGCGCAGAGCACGGCATTGGCGTGTCAAAGCTGGCGACAATGAAGCGGCATAAGGATCCGGTTGCCCTTGATGCCATGCGCGCGATCAAGGCTGCGTTGGATCCACGCAATATCCTGAACCCTGGAAAGGTAATTCCCTCACGTTGACCTTGGCCAAAATTCTAGAATTTTGGCAACTTCCAGTGACAGATTTACGAGAAGAAATCTGGACCCGCGCGCTGCAAGAGTGTGGCAGCCATGGCGCGACCTATCTCGGCCCCATCGGTAACGTCGCCGCAGAATTCATCGGCAAATACCTCGGCCCCATCGGGTCGCAAGATTTCTCCGCGCAAGCGCAGGCGCCCCCCCTTTAGCTCGGCCAATCCACCGATTGGCGTTTCGCATGATCCGTCGAGGCCGCTTAAAAGCATGCGTTCTGCCGTGAGCCTTTGCCCAGTTGGTTGGTGATGGATCGCCGCCAAAAATTCTTGTGCCCGTGTGTCTTTCTGCCGCCGTTCAATGCCGATCGCACCCTGCGCGATCGCTGGCAACATATCGTCGGGGTCAATCGGATAGTAGGGCACATCATCCATTTTAAGGCGACGTAGGCCTGCGGTTGCCAGGAATGTCGCATCGGCCACGCCATCCCCCAGCTTTTTCAGCCGCGTCTGAACATTTCCGCGAAACTCTACCACCTGCAACTTTGGAAAGCGGGCCGCAAGTTGCGCGCGTCTGCGCGTCGAAGACGTGCCCACTACAGCGCCATCCGGCAGGTCAGCCAAACCTTTGTAGCGAAGCGAGACGAAGGCGTCGCGCACATCTTCTCGCGGCAAGAATGTATCCAGAATTAGCCCATCAGGTTGTTCAACAGGCATATCTTTGGTTGAGTGAACCGCGATATCAATCGATCCATCCAGCAGAGCCTCTTCAATCTCGCGGGTAAACAAGCCTTTTCCGTCGATCTCGCGCAAAGGCTTGTCCAGGATTTGATCGCCCGTCACTTTGATGACGCAAATTTTGAACGCGTCTTCAGGCAGATCAAAGGCAGTCATAAGCCGCGCGCGAGTTTCATACGCCTGCGCCAAGGCAAGCGGCGACCCACGGGTCCCGATATTGAAAGGTGTGGCGGGTGTCGGCAAATGCAGTGTCATGATCTGATTGTTAGACCTGTCAACTAAAGTTGACAACTCCCTTGACAACATCTTCTGCAATTGGGACCACAGGTCTGATAAAAAAGGACATTCCATGGCGCAGCAAAAGACCATCCTAAGGGCCCTTTCCGGTGAAACCCTCCCTACTCCACCGATTTGGATGATGCGCCAAGCTGGACGGTATTTGCCGGAATATAAGGCGACACGCGCGCAGGCCGGGGATTTTCTGTCACTCTGTTACACGCCAGACCTAGCGGCAGAGGTCACGTTGCAACCCATCCGCCGCTATGGATTTGATGCAGCAATTCTGTTTGCCGATATCCTGCTGGTACCGCAAGCGCTGGGTGCCGATCTTTGGTTTGTGACCGGCGAAGGGCCACGCCTGTCAACAATCACGACGGCCGATGAACTGGCACAACTCAAATCCGTGGATGACATTCATCAGACGCTGAACCCAGTCTACGAGACGGTCAGAATCCTGGCGCGCGAGCTACCTCAGGAAACCACATTGATTGGCTTTGCCGGCTCGCCCTGGACAGTCGCAACTTATATGATTGCCGGTCGCGGCACGCCAGATCAAGGGCCGGCCCACGCATTGAAGGCCGAAAACAAGCCCGTGTTTGAGGGGATCATCCATCGTCTCACGGACGCAACGATCGAGTATCTGTCGATGCAAATTCAGGCCGGGGCCGAGGTTGTTAAGCTTTTTGACAGCTGGGCCGGATCGCTGACCGGCGATGACTTTATCGAATTCTCTATCCATCCAATGCAAAAGATCACCCAGGCAATAAAACAAAGGCACCCGGAAGTCCCGGTCATCGCCTTCCCGCGAGGTGCCGACCACCGCTATGCAGGCGTTCATAAAGCCACAGGGGCAGATTGCGTGGCCATTGATGATGGTGTTGACGCAGCTTGGGTCGCCGAACACGTACAGATTGATGGCTGTGTGCAAGGCAACCTTGCTTCGTCACATATGGTGACAGGTGGCGACGCGCTGGTAGATGAAACAAAACGGATTTGCGCGGCTCTTCGCAACGGTCCGCATATCTTCAACCTGGGCCATGGCATTACGCCCGACGCGGACCCAGACAATGTCCAACTTATGATAGACACAGTGCGCGGGTCCTAGTTTCGCCGTATTGGTAAAGCAAACTTGCTTTACCAAATCGGAGCTCGTTATGCCGTTCACCTTTCGCCTGTTATTTCACAGCTTGCGCAGCCTGTGGATTGCAGGCGCATTGGCGATCATTGCCTGGCTGGTATTTGTGCCGCCCAGCGAAGCCGAACGGGCTGCAATCGGGAACGGGCCACTTGCCGCCTCACCGGTCGCTATCGCGCAAATGCGTGTGGCTCGTGTCATCGTGCACGTGGCCCCAAAGCGCGCAGCTCAGCTGCTGAGCCGCGCATCAGGTGGAGAGATCTCCCCGGAATTTGCAGGAATGTTGCTGCGCGAAATGGCGAGACAGCCAACGGGGCTTGCTCCGCAAACCGAGACTGTAAGTGAGACTGTAAGGTCGACCCGCACGGCAGGCAGGGCGAAATTCGTCACAGTGGATTAAACCCACTTTGCCAATGGTGGCAGGCTCATCAGCACTGCATTTGCATCGTGACCTGTTGCCAAACCAAATTTTGTGCCTCGGTCATAGACAAGATTATATTCGGCATAGAGCCCCCGATGCACCAACTGGGTGTCCTTGTCGGCCTCTGTCCAATCGCTCCCCCGACGTTTTTCGACCAGCGGAACATAGGCTGGCAGGAAGGCCCGGCCGATATCTTGGGTCAATTTGAAATCAGCGTCCCAATCCCCGGTACAATAATCATCCATGAATATGCCTCCGACACCGCGCGCGCGGTTGCGGTGCGGAATAAAAAAGTATTCATCTGCCCAAGCCTTTAGCTTGGGGTAATGCGCGGCGCCATGCGGGTCGAGATGCGCCTTTTGTGTGGCATGGAAATGGGCCGTATCCTCATCATATTCGATGCACGGGTTCAGGTCGGACCCACCCCCAAACCACCAAGCATGCGGCGTCCAAAACATGCGAGTGTTCATATGGACGGCAGGGGCATGCGGGTTCTGCATATGTGCAACAAGAGAGATGCCAGAGGCCCAGAAACGTGGATCGTCGCCCATGCCCGGCACACCACGCGCAGCCATGGCCTTTTGCGCGGCTTCCCCCAATCGCCCATAGACAGTCGAGACATTTACTCCAACCTTTTC
This sequence comes from Pseudomonadota bacterium, assembly GCA_038526325.1. GTDB lineage: Bacteria > Pseudomonadota > Alphaproteobacteria > Rhodobacterales > Rhodobacteraceae > Yoonia. Next base: position 7,636 of record JBCBGX010000049.1, read on the forward strand.
GAACACGCGGCCACCGCGCATCACGGACATCAGCCCGACACCCGCGTCTGACCCGTCGTCGGCCGCGCGTTTGGTTTCGCTCACTTCAAAACGGCCCGCTGGACGTGTCGCATCATGGCTGTCTTCCAACCCTTCAAAAGCGGCGACAATTTCGTCACGCAAACTGCGAAACCAGGCAGATGCTTTACTTTTTTCTGCCTCGAAACCTTGCGACATACCTGCTCTGCCCCTCTGATATTGAATAACACTTAATATTTAGGTTGTTGCACCATACTGATCACGCTGTGATGATCCAGATCAAACCTCGGAGTATGCGATGCGCCTTTCTCTCATCATGATGCCTGTCCTGGCCCTTGCGGCATGTGCAACCCCCCGGGAAGAGTGCATTGCTGATGCGACACGGGATACAAGAGTGCTTAGCAATTTGATAAATCAGACCGAGGCAAATCTGGCCCGTGGATACGCCATTGAAGAGCGCCAAGATGTGCGCACTCGGACACGGACATGCCGGGGAAAGACTGATGATGGCGAAAGCTTCTTTTTCCCGTGCAATGAAACAGATACCTTTACGACCACCGTGCCGGTAGCGATCGACCTTAATGCAGAGCGAGCGAAGTTGACATCGTTGCAGGAACGTCTTGTTTCAGCCAAGGCAAGTTCAGACCAGGCGGTCGTTCAGTGCATTGCCATTCACCCGGAGTAATCAATGCGCCGCAACTGATGCGGGATCAATTAAAGTTCGGCCGCCATCCACAGTGATAATCTGACCGGTCACGAACGCCGACGCGTCAGAGGCGAGATATTGCACGGCATCTGACACTTCACCAGCGCCCGCAATCCGATGCAAGGGCGTGTTCTCGACAATCACGTCGCGCGCTTCTTCTTGATCCTTCAAGGACCCTTTCAGGCTGGCACTCATGACACTGCCAAAGGCCACAGCGTTGACCCTAATGCCTTTGGGTGCGAGCGCTACGGCCATTGACCGTGTCATCTGATCCAAAGCTGCAGAACTGACAGAGTAGGCCAAAAGATCGGGATGGGTCCGGCGCGCCGCGATAGAACTGATGTTTACGATGGATCCCGCCGGGCCCTCTGACGCGTCCAACTCGGCTTGCTTTATCATCTTGCGCGCCACTGCCTGACTGACCCGCATCGCGGTGAGCGTGTTTTGCTGCAAAAGTTCTTCTACACTGTTGTCATCAGGGTCCAATGGGTCGGTTGTGGTCACCTGACGGGCCGCATTAACCAGAATATCCACGCGCTCAAACGCATCGATTGTCGTTGACAGCAGATTTGCAATTGTCAGTTTTTTACGTAGGTCGCCCGAAAAAATCCGAACGCTGCCTTCCTTGTCTGCATCTGCGCCCATCTCATGGTACAGGGCTTTTTCGTCCATATCGACAAAGACAACATTCGCACCCTTTTGAACAAAATGGCGACCAATCGCGAGCCCCACTCCGTTGGCTGCACCCGTGACAACCGCGGTCTTGCCGGAAATAGAAAAGGACATGAAGCTGCTCCTTTCGACCACTCAGCGCTTTGGCTGGGTCGCATGAAAAATCTTGAAGGCACCATTGCCGCCAATGATGTCTACATTGCGGAAACATTCGGTCATGGTTGCTTCGTAAGGCAAATGGCGGTTGGCAACCATCCACAGCTTGCCATGTGGCGCAAGAAGTCGGGCGGAAGCCCGAATGAAAGTGCGGCCCAAAGACGGGTCGGATGCCCGGCCCGCATGAAAAGGTGGGTTCATCACAATGCCATCGTAAGGCGTTTGGGGAGAGAACATGTTTGCGTCGGCCCAATGAAAACCGGCGCGTGGATCGATGATATTCAGCTTCGCACACTCAATCGACAACGCCTCTGCCTCAATCAGATCGAGAGACCGAACCCCTTCACGCTCCAGGACCGGTCCGGCCAGATAGCCCCAACCTGCTCCAAGATCCGCCATTGATGCAGGCAAGGTAAGTGGCAACGCGTCAGCGAGAAGCGCGGACCCCGGATCAACCACACCATCAGAGAATACCCCCGCGGTTGTGTAGTATCCATGTGGCCCCTTCTCCGGTGCCGGTACGAGCCAATCAACGAAGGCGTCTGTTGTGGAAAACCAGAACAAACGCCCATGCGCTTTGGTGATTGAGGGCAGATCACCCAGGCGTTTCCGGCATTCCTTGAACAGGCTATCGACACCGTCCGTTTTCTGGCCATCAACAAGAACCAGTTCAGCATTCTCGCAAGCCGCAGCAATCATACCCCGCGCCAGCGACTTTGCGCGCGGTAAAACAACTATTGCTGTCTTTGTTGCACCGAGGGTCTGCGCCATCTGATATCCGGCGTTCTGCCAAACGATGAAGTCGGGAAAAAAGCCGTGTACGATCGTGAGGTCTGAGCGCGTCAACGCCGAAACATCATATGTGGCGGGCGGACGCAAAACTGTGATGTTGCCATCGGGCAACGCTAACTTGCCATCCTCGAGGGCGGTGTTCAAACGGGAAGTCGACATATGTGCGAATAGCGATCTGTCGCTATTCCTTTTCCATTGTGCATTGCAAAGGGTGCTGATGTCGTTGCGCGAAATCCATGACCTGTGCCACTTTCGTCTCGGCGATTTCGTGGCTGAACACACCAACAACAGCCACACCCTTCTTGTGAACTGTTAGCATGAGCTCAAACGCCTGCGCATGGGACAGCCCAAAAAACCGCTCCAAAACATGCACGACAAATTCCATCGGAGTGAAATCGTCATTCAGTATCAATACTTTATACATCGGCGGACGTTTCGTCTTCGGCTTGGTTTCAAGCACAACGCCAACGTCACCGTCTTCAACGCCGTCTTTCTCAGCCATCATGTAAACCGTCGATTTCATGCAAATGCCCTGATTTCGTTGGCGTTATATATAAGGCACAGGTCGCGTCTGAAAACCCCGTCTTTTACACAAAGAAATCTATCAGAATGACGTCCAAATGTCGCTATGTTGCGCCTGGTGATCAAGCGACCACCATATCTGGAAAATTGAGTTCAAACTCTACCCAAAAGTCTTTGAAATTAGGGTATTTTCTGAAAATCAGAGTTATGTTAGCTTTCGAACATAACAATAAGGTCACCGAAAAATTCGGGACCATGAGGCAGAAAAAGAGGCAAGCGACGTGGCAAGTCGTATGGGACAATTGGCCCTAAGAGGGCTATTTCTTTATGCATTCGTTATTTTGATTTTGGCCGCGCCAATTCGCGTGACCGCGGCCCCCTATGCGGCGATGGTGATGGATGCGCGCACGGGTGAGGTTTTGCATTCGCGCAATGCAGATACACGGTTGCATCCAGCATCGCTGACCAAGATGATGACGCTTTATATCGCGTTTCAAGCGATCCAACGTGGCGAGATCACACTCGATACGCCAGTGACGATCAGCCGTCTTGCCGCTTCTGAGCCCCCATCCAAGCTTGGTTTGCGGCAGGGACAGACCATTCGCCTACGCTTCCTTTTGCGCGCTGCAGCAGTCAAATCGGCGAATGATGCGTCTACCGCCATTGCAGAGGCAATATCAGGATCCGAAGAGGCGTTTGCAACACGCATGAACAGAACTGCCCGTGCCATGGGAATGCGGAACACAAACTTTCGGAACGCACATGGCCTGACACAGTCTGGGCACTTGTCAACAGCCCGTGACATGTCAATTCTTGGGCGGCATGTCATCTACGACTTTCCACAATACTATAACCTGTTCTCACGCCGCTCTGCCGATGCAGGCATAGCAACGGTGCGCCACACCAACCGCCGGTGGCTCGACGCCTACGAAGGTGGCGACGGGATCAAGACGGGTTACACTCGCGCCGCCGGTTTTAACCTGGTGGCATCCGCACAGCGTGGGCAAGAACGTATCATTGCAACCGTCTTTGGCGGGTCATCGACCGCTGCGCGTAATGCGCGGATCACTGAACTAATGGATATGGGCTTTAACCGCGCGCCATCCCGTGCCACCATTCGTCGTCCCAACCCACCTGTGGCGATGCTGTCCGGGACGTCCAACTCCGGCGCTGGAGCGATACCCGGGGGCAAGATTGTTCGGGTTAACGGCTTGGTGACAACGAGTATCCGGCCGATCGCGCGACCAACAACAGATGCACCTGCGCCCGAAGCAATGTTGGCAGCTGTGGATACCGATAGCATCAACGCGGTTCTGGCCAGTGCCGTGGATGCAGCGCTTGAAGAAGCGCTGGCAGACCCAGCGCCCGAACCAAGCGCACAGGTTGCAGCGACATCCCCCGCCGTCAGACCCGAGGTGCGGGCTCCAACGGAAACAGTGATCGCTGCCGCTGCAGCAGCACCACCACCTGTCGTAAACCCAGAGCCCGAGGTCGTTACGCGTATCTCAACCTCTGGCGGGCGGCACTGGGGTGTGAATGTGGGGCGTTACAACAGCAGATATGACGCCGAACGGGTACTTTTGCGGGTCGCCTTGAACGAGATGAGCTCGCTTGACGGTGCGTTGCGCCGGGTTGTCCAACGCTCGGGTGGGTTCGACGCAAACTTCATGGGGCTGACGCGGGAAGGTGCTGACCTAGCATGCCGCCGCTTGCAAGCAAGAGGAACCACTTGCTTCATGATAGGGTCCGAGGGGTGAATGTCGGCACTGAGCCCAAATTGCCGAATGCTGCGCACAGCGCAAATAATGAGCAACCGCCGAAACCCGCAATTTGCTTTTTTGATGACTAGCAGTTGGCGGTATATTGAGCACATACATGTATGCTTCCGTTGGGGCGCCGCGGACCAAGGCGCTTGGTCTGTGCCTTTCAATCCATCATGTCTTGTTCCACCTCGGCAAAGACGAATGTAGGTCAATAAAGACCTTCAGGACCTGCCCCAATACTTGGAAACCGCTTTCGACGTCCCTTGCCTCGAGCGCTGCCCCGCTATATACTTAACATGTGAAGTAAATGGATTTGTTTAGGCCTCGCGCGCCGACAAGGAGGGGAAAACGATGCAATATCATCTTAACGGTTATAAGCCGGGCAATTATCAGTTGCCGGACGCTGTTCGGAAGCCTTATCCCACGCCCCCGATTGAGGATCTGCCCAGCGAAGTTGACGTCCTGATCGTGGGCACCGGCCCTGCCGGTCTGACCATGGCGCGCCAGATGGCGGAATTCGCGGACATCAAGACCTGCATCGTTGATATGGCTCCTGGGCCGCTCCTGTTCGGTCGGGCCGACGGGATTTCGTGCCGCACGATCGAAATCATGGAGGCTTTCAACTGCAGCGAAATGGTGGTGAAAGATACCTATCAGCTGAAACAAAACACCTTTTGGGAACCTGACCCATCCAATCCTTCGCACATTCGGCGCAAAGAAAAGATTGCGGATGCGCGCGCGGGCCTCTCTGAATTCACGCACGGAATCGTCAATCAGGCAAGGCTGCACGAACTTTTGGCCACGAGCATGGAACATTCGGTTGCCAACCTGCGCCCGCACTACAGCCGTGAATTCATTGATCTAGAGATTGACGAAAGCCTGACACAGGATCTGGATGCCCATCCGATCACCGCGACATTCAAACGCAACGATGTGGACGGCGCGGGCAAGGTCGAAACGATCAAGGCGCGCTATATGGTCGGGTGCGACGGGGGGCGCAGCCCTGTCCGCAAGAGCCTTGGGATCAATCTTGAAGGGGATTCCGCCAATAAGGCCTGGGGTGTCATGGATATCCTGCTGAACACGGATTTCCCCGACATCCGCGTCAAGAGTTTCATCCAGTCCAAAGACCACGGCGCAGTGATGACGATCCCGCGCGAGGGCGGCTATCTGATCCGGTTTTATGTCGAGATGGACAGCATCGAAAAGGACAAGCGCGCCACAGAGATTGAAGTCACTGAACACGACCTGATCGCCAAGGCGCAACAGATTTTCCACCCCTACACTTTGGATGTGAAAGAGGTTGCTTGGTGGTCGATCTATTCGGTCGGTCAGCGCCTTGCCGACCGGTTCGACAACCGCCCCGTCGGGACCGGTGACGACGTGATCCCCAGGGCCTTTGTCGCAGGGGATGCCTGTCATACCCATAGTCCCAAGGGCGGCTGGGGGTTGAACACATCCTTGCCCGATACGTTCAACCTTTGTTGGAAGATGGCCGCCGTGCTGCAAGGTCGGAGCCATCCCAAGTTGCTTTCTACTTACAGCACGGAACGCCGCAAAGTGGCCAACCAACTCATCAATGCAGACCGCGAGTTGTCCAAACTGGTCGCAACCCGCCCCACGGCAGACGACACCTCGGAACAGGCACGGATCGACACGGCGGAAATCGAAGCCTTCATGAAGCGTCAAAGCGGGTTCGTGAGCGGGACATCCATCGAATACTTCCCGTCCTACATTTCCACCGGTCAGGACAACCAGCATCTGGCGACGGGGTTCAAGATCGGGCAGCGGTTTCATTCCATTGAGG
>JBCBGX010000050.1:0-13876 GCA_038526325.1 Pseudomonadota bacterium
ACGGCTTCCCGTGGTGGATGAGCTTTATGATACCTTCCCTTTCCGTGGGCCCGGCAGCCCTGATCAGGTGTCCGCTGGAACGCTGGAAAACGAAGAAAGTCGGAATGTTGAGATAGGTCTGGCCTTTAGTCAGGATGACGTGATCCTTGGTCAGGATCAGCTTTCTTTCAAAGCGGTCATCTTCCGCAACGATCTGGACAACCTGATCGCCCGCAATGTGACCGGCGGTCCGGGCGAGACGACATTCACCAATATCAATGAAGCACAGATCGAAGGGTTGGAACTGGAGGCCGCTTATAAATCTGAGCGGGTCTTTGGATCGCTTGCCTACACTGCGTTGGATGGGGAGAACAAAAGCGATCCCGATGCTTTGAACCCCAATCTTGAAAACCAAATACCAGCGGATACCGTAGTTCTCTCATTGGGTACCCGTTTCCCGACGGTAGATCTCGAACTGGGTTGGACCGGCACATATTACGACAGCAAGTCGCGAAACCAGCCTGGGATGGGCGGCCCACCAACACTGATCGAAACGCCAAGCGAGTTCATCCATGACGTCTACGCTGCATGGGCACCGGATGAGGGTATGTTTGAAGACCTGACCGTACGTCTGGGTGTGTCAAACGTCGCGGATGAGGACTACCGGACCCACCTACAAAGCGCCAATGTTCGACGCGCGGGCCGCAGTATCAATCTGTCCGTGTCTCGGACATTCTGACAACCAGTCAGTATATGACCTCACGCGAAATCCCACAGATCTATCGCAGGTTTGTTGGGTTTCGCACCAGAACGGACTGTGCTCACTCCTAATCGGATTTCAAGTTTAAGAACGCCTTGATCCGCAAATAGACAGTCGTTGGACGCATGTTATTTTCGGCAGGGAATTTGCTGGCGGAAAACCATCAAAATCTGGCTAAAGGAGTTTCTGCGCTCTGCTCTACCCCGCTCCCATGAAAGACAAAAACATAGTAATTTTATCAGGATTTGGTATCGTAAATCAGCACGTCGCCTACTCACATTAATATGACTAAAGGTGGAGAAAACCATCCCGCAACACCTGATCCTTGCTGTTGCCCTTTTCATTGGCTTCTTGCCGATGACAGCTTTCGCGCGCGACGCTGATGCAACAATGATTATCAACCGTGGCGATGTGTCGATAGATGTCTTCGTCAAGATGCCCGGCGGGATAGTCGCGCCGCTTACTGGTCATCTTCCTGGGTTCCTGCGGGATGATAACAGCATGATTGATCTGCGTGACTTTCGTACTGACACAGCGCCGCTTGGCGAACAGGCTTTTGCGCCAATCTCTTTTACGATTGACGCTACCCCCACCTACGCGGAGGCGATGGGCATGATGGTGCATCCAATCACTGACGCGATCCCTTTTACCACACCGTGGGACGCGTTAACGGCGGTCACGCTGTGTTCGTTTGACGATGTACCGCAGCTTTTTCAGATATCGGATTTGCACGTTTATGCTGGGCACAGCATTTATCCCACAAATGGATATGGTGATCTGCGGATACAGCTGCCTGAAACCGGTCGCGATGACATCCGCTTTCATTTACTTACTTTTTCAGGGGGTGAACTGGTATCGCAGGGCGTCTATGTGGTCGCGGATGGCGGAACGCTATTGAATTCAGGTATCGCAAAAAGAAATGAGCCGGTCGGGCGGTCTTTTGTGCTCTTGAACGTGCTTCTTGTCGCCGCTGTTTTGGGTGCAGGTGTCTTAAGGGCTGCGCTACGGGACCTGCGTTCGCCGTTGTTTGAGACTTAGGTATCGCAGCGCAGATCATCCGGGATCAGGTTCGAGATATCAAGGTTGACATCACTCGCCAAAAGCGTGGCAGCTTCAAACCAGTCCGATGCCTGGCATGTATGCTGTTCAACCCCGTGAAGTCCGGCCGCATAGATATGACCCAGGGTGAGCGCTGCTTTCGTATCACCTTGCGATGCAGCGGCCCCCAACCAGTAAAGCGCCTGATCACGGTGATCACGCGACGCAGATGAGTCCAAGAGCACCATCGCATATTGAAATTGGGCTTCGAGATGGCCAATTCTGGCAGCTTTTTCCATTAGGTTGAGGCCGCGCAATAAGTCCTCTGTAACACCGTTGCCCGTGACATAGCGAATTCCAAGGATGAATGTTGCTTCGGCATGGTCCTGCGCTACCGCACGTTGCAGCCAGTGCAGTGCTTCCTGCTGGCAACCTTCTGCGGAAAGCGTTTCTGACAATTGGAACTGTGCCTGTGGATCGCCAATTTCCGCATACCGTTTCATCAGGTACGCCCCTGCCCCGGCGCAGGACTCAGCATGCGCATTCGTCGCTGAAATCGCGATGAAAGGGACCAAAAAAAGGACGAGACGTCGCAGCATATCAATTCCTGACAATTATGCTCGACTTTAGGAGATTTTCGTCATACTTACAATGACGGAAACCGTCTCGCCAGCTGTCGCCCGCTGACACCGCAATATTTGACAGGAGACGACATGCCTTTTCATTTTACTCGCCGTGCAGCCATTGCGACCAGCGCTGCTGCCCTTCTGACCCGACCTGTTATGGCGCAAGAGCCAACAACGCATGAGGTTCAGATGCTGAATGTGGATCCAGATAATCCGCGTGCGCGTCAGGTCTATATCCCGCGCGTCCTTGTGGTGCAGCCCGGTGACACAGTGAAATTCGTATTAGTTGATCGGGGCCATAACAGCGAGAGTATTCCAGAGATGATGCCCGATGGCGCAGAGAATTGGGAAGGCGCAATAAATGACGATATTGAGGTTACAGTCAGCGTGCCGGGCTTTTACGGCTACAAATGCACGCCGCATGCGACGGTCGGAATGGTCGGACTGATTGTCGTCCAGGGCGATGGCATGATGGACAACCGCGAAGCGGCGCAAGGTGTGCGTCAACGCGGTCGCGCGCGTCAGGTCTGGGATGAAATCTGGGAAGAAGTCGACGGGCTGGACCTCGCCTAAGCGCCGGGCGTCAAAGGCGGCAGCGATCACATAATCGGGGTACTTTGCTTTCCCAAGCAAGCCAGCTGCCCGCCACCGACACTTTTGCTTTATGATAGATGCCAGGTGGTGTGATCAGCCATACTTGATGCCGAAAGCCGGGTTCTGAGTGGCCCTGAAATTGGTTTTCGTCCAAGATTAGCAATGTCAAACATCTCACCATAGACCCTCCTGATTTCGTTTTGGTCGACCGAAAACGGGGGCCCTGTCATCACCTGTTGATCGTATTCGAAACACAATAGCAGCTGCGGTGCGTCGCCAGAGAGTGCAGCGACCTGCTGCGCATAAGCCGCACGCATGTCATATGGCAATGCGACCAGCGCAGCGCGATCATAGACAATGTTGACAACACCAATATCAGCCAGTGCCAGGTCGAAAATATCACCAACAAAGCAAGCCAATCGGCCCCGCAATCCAGTTGGTCAAAACCATGGCTTGCGCAAGAGTGATCAGGAAAATCGCGCTATACATCGGATGGCGGATACGGCTGTAGATACCATGCGTGATCAGACGATGCTCTTTGCGCACCTCAAGATGAGCCGACCACATCCCACCCAGATCGGCATGCGACCGCCAGAACAGATAGACTCCTAGGATTGCCACAACCGCACCGATGGCAAGCTGACCCGGTTAGGCAGCATATGCAGCAAAATCCAGCAATGGCGTCGCCAGTGTCAAAAGCGGGAGGAAAATCATCCCAACACCGACAACCCCGGCAAGTGGGCGTTCGCGCTTGGCATCGCGCTCTTCCTTGACTTCAAGCGACATCCCTTGAGTCAGCACCATGCGGACAGTGTACCATGCCGCCATGATCACAATGAACAAAAGTGTCGCATAAGGCGCGCCGCGCCAAAGTGCGAAACCTGTTGCTGCAAACATGATCAGATAAGGAATCGAATTGCCAACCATCGTCGTTCTCCAACGTATTGTCCCGATGGCTGGCGCAGTTTGGCTGGCATAATTTGATATACCTTACTTGCGAACGATTCTCAACTAGCAATTTAACGTCTAAAAACCATGTTAGCCCAACGCCTGACTGGCCAAAGCAAAGGCGGGCAGTAGATCATCTGCACCCTGACGCATAGCTGTTGCCGGTTCAACCTCGATGAGACCATGCGCGGCCAACCACGGGGACAAGCCATGCAAGGCGGGCGTGTCGATCCGTAAAAACTGACCTTTGTAACGGTCAAGGAAAAGCGCAATCAACGCCTTTGCTGTCAAAGTGTCAGATGCGACGACCGGACCAATCACACGGCCCATTCCGAATGCGCGGCAGAGGGCGTAACCCGACAGCTCCCCTGACGTATCCGTTGATATTGCAACATTACTAACCATAGCCAGGGTCTCCAAGATATGGGAGCGTTGCAAACCTGTGAGCTTTCTATCAAGCACCATGATCTGCGAGGCGACATAGCGCCCAGCAAGAACTGCATCGATGGTGTCGCCTGTGCCTTGCGCAATACCTTGGTTCTGGCAAATCACCCCCACATCGCGAAACCCGGCACTTCGATAGAGCGCCATACCCTCTGGCGTCGCGTTCAATCGCAGCGTCTTCCCGGCATTGGCCGCCAAGGCCGCCTGCATCAGTTTTGTGCCAACCCCCTGCCCCTGCAGATGTTTTGGCACCATTACCATACCCAACGTTGCCGCATCCGCTCCAAGCGGCCACCACATCACAGTACCCGTCAGCGCATCTTCATGCTGGATTTTCAGCCCCTCGCCAATCCGCAGCATCAGCGCCCAATCTTCTTGCCGATGAGGCCAGCCAAACGTCGCGGACAGCGCGGCAGCGGCAGACACATCTTCTCGCGTCAGCGGTACGACGTCGGTCTTCTCATCCATGCCTATCGTCATTCTAACGCCACGGTCAGATCTATCTTCTGAAGGGGTCCATTGATCGTCAGTTTCATCGCCGCCTCATCAACTATGATGCCCTGGCTAATGATCTGACTGGGGCTAGGATAGGCTATTGTTGGCGGACTGATTGTCAATCATTTACATGCATATCATCTGGCGCATGGAGCATGATGAGCGCATCAGCGATAGGACCCCTACGACGGCGCCAATTTTCCGGTGCATTAAGGATTGACCGAATCAGAGGGGTATCTATTGGATCAGCTGGCCGTAACATCGAACGGTCCTTTTATCTCACAACGCATTGAAAAAATTACAGAAATAGTCATCTCGTTGCAGAGTTCAGCCGCTTCATCGCGTCGTTAAGTGGCATGGCCCTCACACCCCCCTGCCCCGGCACCGCGCGGTCACTGGCATAGACAAGCAATCGTTCAGTCACGTTCAGTTCCTCGGCGGCAACATGGAACCCGCGTGTGACTTTCGGGCTGGTCGTTCGCTTGACCTCGATCGCCCATAATGCGCCGTCTGGCAATTTTAGGATCAGATCAATCTCTGCCCCCGCCGATGACCGGTAAAAGCTTGGTTCTGTGCCGCGCGGGGCCGCCGCAATCAGGTTTTCGATGCAGAATCCCTCCCAGGAGCCGCCAACAACGGGATGGCCCAGCAAGGCTTCAATCTTTTCAATCCCCAACAAAGCGTGAGCCAGACCGGCATCGCGGATGTAGACCTTAGGTGATTTGACCAATCGCTTCCCGGTATTCACATGCCAAGGTGGTAGACGCCTGACCAACATCAAATCAACCAAAAGATCCAGGTATCGCGCCACACTTTGGCCGGAGACCCCCAGACCCGCAGCAAGTTTCGCGGCATTCAACAGCCCGCCCTGTTCATGTGCCAGCATTGTCCAGAAACGGCGCAGGGTTTCGGACGGAATGCGCAAACCAAAGGCGGGAATGTCCCGCTCCAGATACGTACGGATGAAATCCTCACGCCAGAAGAGGCTGGTGCGATCATCGGCAGCCAGAAAACTATCCGGAAACCCACCCCGCAGCCACAGTTGTGCTAGAGACCCCTGCCCTACTTCGTCCAGTATGAATGGTGTCAGTTCATGATAACTCACGCGCCCGGCAAGGGATTCTGCGCTTTGCTGCAATAGCGTATTTGAGGCCGATCCCAGTAGTAAAAACTGCCCAGTCCGGTACCCCGCTCGGCGGCGCCGATCAATTTGCCCCCGCAATGCGCCGAACAGACCAGGCATCAACTGCACTTCGTCTATAACAACCAGTTTCCCGGCCTGTTCGTCCAGATATAGGTCCGGCTCTGCCAATACCTGCCGATCTGCCGCCCGCTCCAGATCAAGATAGACAGCATCGCGGGCCTCAGCGACGTCTTGTGCGAGTGTCGTCTTACCCACTTGGCGCGGACCAAGCAGTACAACTCCAGCCTGAGTTGCAAGCGCCGTTTCAAGACGGTTCAGGTGATTTCGTACGATCATACCTTGCATTTATGCCATCATATGGAATATTTGCAAGGTTTTGAAAGAGAGATCACGCTGCCAAACCATTCAAACGCCCGAAGAAGCTGCGCTCCAAATACAACTCCCCTGCTCCGGCTTTTGCCACCATCCCGCGTAGATATCCACCTGGTGAACTCACTTCGCCACTATGAACCTTCTCGAATACCAGTGCGAGTGCGGCTGAGGCCTGGATCTTGCCCATCTGTTCTTGCGCGGCGGTCCAAGCATGTTCTGATACGCCGATCATGGGCCTGAGTTGCCCCGCAACGCGTACAAAATCACTCCAATCCCGCAAATAGCCACCCATATTGCGCGCCCAAGATGTAAATTCTGGGCAAGCTTGTACGATCACTGGCAATTCAACACCTAGCATTGGTTTTGTGCTGTGTATCTTCTCTTTTGGCGCCCGCGTTGCATCATGCGTAACCTTAGCCTGTCTAGGTGCGTCGGTTTCACCTTCCTTATCTTCTAAGGAATTACTTTTTACAGATTGAAGTTCATTTGTAATTAGTATGTGTGGCTCAGATTTGACCTCTCTGGGGTCCGTTATTTTAGAATTTTGATGTCGCGACATTGAATGCGAGGCAGCTTCAGCATTATCCAATACAAGCGTCTCAATCTGTTGCAGCAGCTCGGAAAACGCTGATGCAACAGCGATCAACGCCTCAGACCCCGCTTGAACGCCTGGAAGGCCGCTTAGAAGCGCTTCAAAGCGCTCTTGTAGGGACATCCACCCTCTTGCCTGCTGTCCAGCCTCCAGCGCCGCCACAAGCCTTGCGCGGATGCTCCGCCGCAGAACCGTGATTTTGCGTTTTAGGCGCTGACACAACGCGCGTTCAGCTGCCAGCTCTACAGCGATTGCTTCGAATGCTTCAACCTGCGCAGCAAGCGGCGATAGATCAAAGCCATAAGCTTCGACAATAAACCCTTCTGCGTCTCGGCGACCCCAGCGTTTGCCATTGGGGCTATCCTCGAACGAAATTATTCCGGTTTCGGCCAAACGACGCGCATGCCGCTTGAGTGTCGATAACGAAAACCCCGTCTGGTCCATCAAATAAGCGTTTGAGGCCCAGACGATCGGGCGCTGTCCTTCCGCCCAATCTTGCGGTTGCGTAAAGGCCGCAAGCGTATCAAGCAGCAAAAGGTCTGCTGCCTTCAGCCCGATATGCGCCCCGACGCGTTTCGCAGCGACCACAGCGCGTGTCTTTGTCACCTCTTGTGCCGCACCTTCTTCCGCCAAACGTGCAGCATTGATCAAACCTGCGCTGGCTTTGCGCCAACCGGTATTGTTCTGCGCCGCAAACGACGCAGTTGCCCTTTGCGGGCCTGTTCCAACATGTTCCATTTTGTTTGCACGCTGCAAAAACCCGTTCGCCCAAGGGCGTTTTTTGTTGTCCGGTGATTCGCGGGGTGCTATGATCGAAGTGTCAAAACAATCTGCGCATTCGCGCTTAGCCCTCGGAACCCCGGTTTCGGGGGTTTTCTTTCGCGTTATCCTCCTTGTCTGCTCATCACCTCATTTTGCGAGTTAACAGCTGTTAACTCGCGCTCATCCTTCGGCCTCTTTTTTGAAGGTCTCGTAGGATTCCTTTAGCAAACGGTCGATATTGGCATCGATCCAGTCCGCAAACTCTTTCGTTTGACCACTACGTCTGACAGTCAGCGTCACTGATGACTTCGTGGTCTTGACCGCCGCCCCTGTGATTGGCGACCTCTCTACCGGTCGCGCGTCATCCGCACCCCGCTGCGACAAGCTTTGCAGTACAATCTGCAACCGCTCATCTGATGTCGCATCCACAGGCAACTTGGCTAACACTGACAAACATCCATCCGACGTCAGTTTTTCACTTTCCAACGCCGCCGCCAGAGCCATCCACTTTGGCCGTCCTGACCCTGGTGCCGCCCCGATCGCTACACCAATTGCGTCGGGGACTAAGCGCGCGATACGCTCAAACTGAGACAGAGAATTTTTGCTGATCGACAATGCCTGCATTGCCTCGTCACGGCTGTACCCCTGATCAAGGATCGCTTTTGCAAAACGCGCACGCTCGTAAAAACTCAAATCAACGCGGGCCGCATTCTCCAGCCCCTTTGCCATGAGTGCTGCACCATCATCGAGCGTCCGGATGAGCGCTTTGACCGGCACACCAAGCTCTTGACAGGCAAGAATACGACGACGTCCATAGACCACCTCGAACTTGCCATCCTGGCTCGGGGCCGGACGCAATAATACTGGCACCTGCTGGCCACTGGTGCGAATGCTCTCCGCCAGGTCCTGCACCTCTTCTCCGTCAGAGTTAACAGCTGTTAACTCCAATCGATCCACTGGCCCCCAAGGCAAGATTAGGGCTGTTTCAATCTCCTGAATGCCGCCAAGCCCTGCCCGCACAGACCCAACTGTACCCCGGGGCAGCGACCGATGCGCACGCGCCGCGACATCCGGTTCTGCTTGTTTCGGTTGCGGTTTCTTCAACGGCGCCTTACCTTCGGTCGCCGCCTGTATTGCCGCCATGATGCCGGCCTTGTTTTTGTCGAGTGCCATTATGTACGCCCCCAAGCTTTCTGAACCATGTCAGCGACATCTCTGCCAACCGCATCCATACTCGCAAGTGCCCGATCATAGGTGCTACGCGTCATCTCGGATCGCGCAACCTCATAGATCGACATTTTCAGCATCGCCGCATCGCCAATGGCCGTGCTGCGCAAAGCCGTGGACGGAATAATGCGATCCTGAAACAACGCCCGCATCAGGGATACAATCTGCTGGCTTGGGATATCGCTGGGGTCATCTCTTGTGATCAGAAAGGAAAAGAAGTCCTGATCCATGCGCACGCCCGTATCCTCGATCACGCCCAGATAGGCCGAGGTCATTTCGATGAATTGCTGGGTCGAGGCGAGGTCAAGCATGCTGGGCGTCATAGGCACGATCACCGATGTCGCAGCATAAAGGCCAGTGAGCGTGAGAAACCCCAAGGCAGGAGGGCTATCGATGATCACCACATCATAGTCAGCCTCAACCGGAGCAATCGCATCGGCGAGCCGCTCGAAAAAGGCCGTACCGCGGCCCGCATTAACGGCTGTCTCAGTCTCAAACTCGCTCAGGATCAGACGGGCAGGGGCCAGATCGAGGCCTGGAAAATAACTATCAACAATCACATCCGAAAAGGGCAGGGGGTCTTCATACCGCAGTGCGTCGTAGACAGTAGGTCCATCAAACTCCAATTCGGTCTGCAGCCCGCAAAAGCCGGTCAGGCTTCCTTGCGGGTCAAGATCAACCGCCAACACACGGTAGCCATTCAGCGCGAGGTAATGACACAGATGGATCGCAGCAGTCGATTTCGCAGACCCACCCTTGAAGTTCATCAACTGGATGATCTGCAGTTTGTCACCCTCGCGCCGCCCCGGTAGATACTTCCCCGGCGAGCGAGAGGACGCCTCCAGAACCTCGCGCATCTGCCAAACCTCGGCACCGCTGTAAAACCGGCGCCCATTCCTGATCTCGCTGGGTTCGGGCAATGACCCATCAGCATGCCCCTTGCGCAAAAACTGGCCCGATACGCCCAACAACTCCGCTACCTCGGTCGCACTGAATAGCCGCAAGCTCTTGCGCTGATCCGGGGCGTAAACCTGTTGCAGATGTGTGGACAGTGCAGTTCCAAGCCGCTCCGCCATTTCGCGGGTGACATCGGATTGCGAACCAGCGGCAATTGGCCCGGTCTGAAACATGGTTGCTATTTTCCCGCTCTTTACTGCTTATTTGCGCAACTTCAAAACAGTTAGGCCGCGATTCACCACGCTAAGTCAAGGAAATTATCCACAATTTGACGCAAGGCAGGTCACCACGTCAATATCTAGGGGATACCAGCCCAAAAAAGATACTTGCAACTGCCGCTACTCAAAAAGAACCTGCAATTCTAATGAACATTTCAACAAAAAGCCCACCAAAAAAGAAGCTTGATTTTTCCTTATTAAAATAGTCAGGATATAGCAAACGATCATATCGCCCTTGTCGAGCCCTGATTTCAGAATTGCCAGATAGGACGCCATCCTGATGCAAGAGAGGTCTCGACATGCCCCAATCCAAAAGCCAGTCCCAGTGTGGCCGGTGCCCTGATAGCAAGGAAATCCTGCGCATCGATGCAGGACTCGATTTTGCAGAGGATCACATCCTCACGATCACGCGTTTCTTTCTTCAGTCCTTTGCGTGCCCACAGTCACATGCATGGCTCAGGGCATATGACATTGCACAAACAGCCTTTGGAGATGAGTTGGGTCCTGTTATGGCGGCGCGCCTTGTCGATGTTTTGCGCAGTGTACGCGAGGCACGGCGATCTGTCTTTCATTTCAATTCCCCCATCTGCGACGGCTGTGCCACCATCGTAAGTGAACATGAAAGGCGCCTGATGGGCGCACTGCAAGCGGTCCGTCGGGGAAATGCGGGCCGTGCGCAGACGGAGCTGATGATGCTCTGTGAGGGAAACAACATTACGCAATGTCTGGGCGCAATGACGCGGTTGTCGCTGATGCTACCGATGGCGCAGATGCAGGCAGAGGTGCCCGCCGATGTCTAAAAACCTGATTGACCTGTTGGCCATGGATGTATTTGCCCACCGGACCGGCGTTGGCCTGAACCCCCGGTTGCGCGCCGCGATTGAGGCGGATGTGCAATTTCCGGCGAAAGCGGCGGGACCAATCCATGAGATTGCGCTGCACGACGTACCAGAGGACGTCGCTGTATTCCGACTATGGAATACTGGCGAAAGAAAAGAGGTATGACAGCCATTGATACCGATATGGCCCCGCGCACAGAGCAATTGGACGCCGCCAGCAAGGCGCTGCTGCCGGTAATACGCCACTTTCTAAATGCTTACCTTCATCCTGAAACATTGGGATGGCGCACGGGCTTTGCCACGGCGACAGGTACATGGGGTGAGGCAAGGGGACTTGCCATCGCCAATGCAGTGCAAACGTTCCTGTCTGCCGTCTTACTCAACCGGCCGGTGCCGCTGCGCTACAATGATCCGCTGGATGTTGGCGCGCGCAAAAACCTGACCACAGATGAGGTGGAGCTTCTGGCACTGATCGCGGCCATGCGCGCTGACAAGACTGACCACGCCAGAACCATCATCACCCGTCTGACGGGCGGTTCGGTCAAGGCGGCAGTTGTAAGGACGGGTCTGGCGCTTGCAACGATACTCGATCCGACAGCGGCACAGCCCGCACGAACAAAGCGCCCGGTCCTGCGTGCGGTGACATGATTGATCTCGCCCCAGCAAATGCGCAGGGTAGGAAAAGGAGGAGACCATATGAAGCTGACAACTAAAGGCCGCTATGCCATGGTCGCCTTGACAGATCTGGCATTGGAGGCGCGCAGTCACCCGGTCAATCTTGCTGAACTGTCAAAGCGCCAGGATATCTCGCTGACCTATCTAGAACAGCTTTTCGTGAAAATGCGCCGTGCTGGGCTGGTTGTCTCGGCCCGCGGACCTTCTGGAGGGTACAAGTTGGCGCGGGCGCCATCTGATATCCGAATTGTCGATATTTTGGCCGCGGTGGATGAGACCGTATCTGCACTGCATACCGGGGCAGGGGTGTCGGGCGGGGCGTCTGGTTCACAGGCGCAATCCATGGCCAATAGGCTTTGGGAGGGGCTGAGCGCCCATGTCTATGTGTTCCTGCACCAGGCGCGGCTGTCGGACGTTGTGGGCAACGATCTGGCCCCCTGTCCGGCGGTTCCAGCCTTGTTCGAACTAGTGGACCAGACCTGAGAAAGTATGGATTGTGGCTGGTACTACTGGGTGTCACCATGTAATTATGACTGTTAATCCTCTATATACTTAACCGACCAACAGGATGATTTTGGCCGCCATTTGGTGGCCGAAGGGCGATATGCCAGCGCCAGCGCGGTAATCCAGAAAGATCTTGATCTGTTGCAGCACCAAACCGAGGCTGAAATGGCCGACACTGTCGCGCTAAAAGCTATCCTGGCAGAACGGACGGCGGAGTTGCCCTTCCAGGTGACATTGCACCCTGACATCTTGCCTGATGTTCGCTTTGTCCGGCGCAACAACGCAGTCTTTTGGTTTCGTCCCGAGGCCGACGCACAAATAGTCCGGGTGCTCGCATTGTTCTTTGGTGCGCAGGATCACATTCGCCATATGATGGCGCGCATGTTGGACCGTAAAGTGCCGCGCTAGCTAACCCAATGACACCAGATGATTGTCCCATTGTAGTGATGGCGTGTCTTGGCTCCGCTGAGTTGCGAGATCGACCAGCTGACCGGCGCCAGTGGTGATGATAACGCCTTGTGGCGTCGCAGCAGCCCCGCAGGCATCGGTCAGATCCACTTGGTCAAGCAACGCGAGCGTTTTTGCATCATAGCGCTGCACACGTCCGCCCCGCGGGGATGTTGCGATGATCTGCATGCCATCACCGGTGAAGGTGATGCTGCCGACATAGCCTTGCATCTGACGCTCGGTTGTGGAGGTCAGTTGTGGGACCGCGCCGCGTTGATTCACGCCCACCAAGGGTGGGGCAGGGCTGTCGCCTTGCCATTGCATACCAAACGCAACGGTTCCGTCTTGAGCGACCGACAAATGCCGAATTGAGTTTTTTTGGTGGATTTGGTCGAGTTCCACCATTTCAACCACGTTCCCATCGACAACATAGGCAAGGTTAGGCCGCATGGTCGGGATGTTCAGCTTGGTCCGCCCGCTGTCGGGATGCGTGTCGATACCACCATTAGCCACGATGAACATATCGCTACCGGGCAGGCGTTTGATGTCATGCGGGCCGATCCCACCGCTGGCGAACTCGCCTGCGCGGGCAAAGCCTGCGGCCACATCCCAGACCCCAACACGGCCAGCGCCAGCGTCATAATCGTTTTCGGTGGTATACAGCCACGCGCCATCCTGGCTAAAAGCGCCATGGCCATAGAAATGGCGGCCCTGAGGCGCATCAAGTGTGGCCGTTGGCTGTCCTGTGCTGCAGTCAAGCACTTGAGCAAAACGCCCAGGGCGGCGGGCAAATGCCACGGCAAGTGGTCTTGTCGGATGGGCTGCCGCTGCGTGCCCACGGGCGGGCAGGGGGATCTGGAAGAGCACCTGCATCGCGTCACTGATGCCACAAAGCACATAGGTCCCGTCATCACGAAGGGCCGCTGACAGAAAGGCAGGCGAGCCCGCATCGGCCCAGCTTGGCACGGGCGTCAGCCCGGTTGCCAGAAGCCGCGCGATGAATTGCCGTCGGTTCGCCATCTCAATCGCCGTCAAGGGCGTTGAAGCCCGACGCCACTCCAAGGCTTGGCCCCAATTCGTTTTCGACGATTTCGCGGATTTCTTCGACGCGGCTGCGGATCGCCTCTACCTTGATGCGCGACGCAGGCCTCGCGACACCGGCGAAGGTCGGATCATCGAGAGCGGCGATTTGTGTCAGTGCGCGCGTGAAGGCGGCGTTCAGGCTCTCTTGTAATTCCGGGTCATCGGCAGAAAG
>JBCBGX010000051.1:0-13750 GCA_038526325.1 Pseudomonadota bacterium
CCAAACGCAACGGGGCCTGGGTAACGCTGGGCGGATAGAGACTGCGCTGAGCCGCAGCACGATTTCCGTGGCCATCCCTTGGCCACGGAAACACATTTTCCAAAACAGCTAAACAGCCGGTACGGGGGCAGGCGTTGCCGGTGCTGGCAGATCGTCAGGCGCAAATGCCTTGTCGACAGCAATGCTTGCCATGACAATGTCGATCTCAACACCCGATGCAATGGCTTTGATTAACGCACGCACTTCGGGGCTGCCAACTGCGGACCTGCCATTTCGCGTACCGTAATTCATGGTCGGATGATTACGAATTTCGTCGGCGCTGAGCCGGTCGGCGGGATTGGGTGCCAAAAGACCATCAAATAGCTGGTCCAAGACCTCATCACCGCTTGAATCGACCATGGCTTTATCCATGAATGGCGCTTTGCTTGGGTCGCTGTTGATGCCGTGACTGTCGGGTACGCTTGATAGCGCGACCTTTCGGTCCCGGGCAATGCGTGTCGCTTCCTCGTCAGAAAGCCCTATGTCCCCGGCCCGGGCCTTCAGCGCGCTTTCACGCGTTTGGCTTACCCATGACCCAGTGGTCATGAGATACGCGCATGCTCCGACACCGTAAAGGTCGGCTTTGGCATCGATTGAGAACTTATCCGCTTCATTGTTAACAGCTGCGCCGACGAACATGACCGTATAAGCGTTCGCGTAGTGGTCCTTGTGCTGAGCCACCTCTGGCTTTTGCATATCCATCAGAGCCTTAAAATCTTCCTTTATCTCTATCGCGCGGTTCGCCGCCGCTGAATTGACAGCCTTTCTTTCAGCTTCGAAATTGTCATAGCGGGCGAGTGCTTCGGGCGAGTTGTAAGAGGCACCGGCCCATGCATGGTGTTGGCCACGCATCTTAGACGCAGTTGGGCCTTTGGTCGCCAAACCAAAGTCAATCACTTTTACATTGCCTTCATCATCAAGCATTAAGTTGTCGGATTTGACGTCCCCGTGGATGCCGCCAGCCTGGTGGATCTGGTCGAGAGCGTTGGCGGCATCACGGGCCACGGTCAATGTGATCAAACGGTGCGCATGTTGCGAGATATTGCCCTTTTGCTTTTGCGCGAGTGCCGATTGGGCAAGATCATGAAATCTGCCGCCTTCAGCGACGTCCCCAATTAACGCCACCGTTTTGTTTGGCATCACCACATGGTCGTCAAATCGAACAACACCCGTCGCGGCCCCGCCAAATCTTGCCCCGTTGTCCAGTTCAACCGCCGCTTCCTGGCGCTGCCATGCCAGAACGTCTTTGTCGAGCGCGGCGGGCGGTGTGTTGAAATCATGTGTGAATTTCACCACTTTTTTTAATATGCCTGTTTCATCAGCATACTGGATTGCGGTTCCAAAACTGCCTTTGCCTAAAACCTTTTCTGGCTGGTATAGATCGCCATCGATGGTGATATGGGGAAAGTCCGTTGGCTCCGGGTCTGCGTTTCTAACTGGAACATCCAGGGTCGTCGCCATGCCCGGAACAATTTGACTTTTGGGAGTGGGCAAAACAACCTCGTCGGCGTTTTTTCCCATGCCCTGATAAACCTCAGCCAGATTGCCTGCCCACTTATTTGTAAGGGATCCGATGTCTTGAAGTTTGGCGCTGAGTTTGGTCGCGTCAAGTTCGGATTCGACGCCATAATTGCCACCCGCCCAAAACCCATCACTGTCCTGCGTTTTGAAAGATGAGTTTACGACATTTGTCAAAAGATCATTCACCTGTCGGCGAAAGCCCTTGTTCATCGGCACCGTTTCCTGGCTGGTGTCAGCCGCCCGGTTGACCGCGTTTTTCAGAATGTTCGAAATAGTTTCGTGCGCAGTTTTGTTGCGATTGGAATAAAACGTCTTGTGGGCGAAGTCATGGTTAAGATCATCGGGGGCATCGATATTGGGTGCCAGGTAAAGTACCTTCGTTCCGTCGATCCGCGTGCCATAGACCTTGTCGCCGTCCTGTTTGTTGGCGAGAAACTGCTGCAATTGCTCGGGTGTGGTGGCGTCTGTAACCGTAAGAGTGGGGGTGATTCCAGGCATGGATCAAACCCTCACGCTGTGATCGTTTTGGATCACATCGGACCCGTCATCTGCGCCGTTGGCGATGATATCCCGCCAGATCTGGATTTTTGCGTCGAGGTCCTCGATCAAGCGCGCAACATTTTCGCCGGTGAATGTGGCGTCAGTGATCATATCTGCGATCAAGATCGGCAGCGCATCTGCGCCATTGCCGGTCATGGCCATCCTGACCGAAC
Organism: Pseudomonadota bacterium; assembly: GCA_038526325.1. Lineage (GTDB taxonomy): Bacteria > Pseudomonadota > Alphaproteobacteria > Rhodobacterales > Rhodobacteraceae > Yoonia. Next base: position 2,274 of record JBCBGX010000051.1, read on the forward strand.
CGGTCTCTTTCCAAACTGCGTTATAGGTCAGCAACGCGGACAGGATACGTTCTTTGTTTGCGGTAATTGGCGTATCGATGACGGCTTCGAATACGATGCGGCTGCCGCTCGCGCTGAGCAAAAATGCATTGTTCGGCGTGCGGATGAAAATAGTGTTGTCGTCATTTCCGGCAATCTGCAGGATGGTCTCGGAAAGTGGGCCGGCGGCTAGAATGATATCAACTGTTTCCATGATCGTTGGTTCCTTTGGGCCTGATGTCTTTGTCTGCATCTCTTGTGGTTCGACCAAAAGACGCGCTGCTACGAAGTGAATACATGCTTTGACTGCGCGGCAGTGTATCAAGCAGCACAGAAAACTCAGCCATTTGCAGAGTGTTCGTGGGCGTCAGACGCAGTGCAGCATGTGCGAAACCGTCGTCAAGACAAGGTCATGGTCTATGTGACATAGGTTTTACCGCGCCAAACGGCGGGCGATTTGTTCGGAGAGGGTCAAAAGAGCTGTTGAATGCGCCGTGGCGATGCTTTGGAGGCTCTGGTCGGGCATGTCGACGCTGATGGCAAAGGGGCTAGTGCTGTTGGGAAAGTCGATGCCGTCGCCACCGATATAGTATTGCCCGTCAAGGCGGAAGACACCGTCGGCACCGGCCAGCATGCGGGCGACGCGGATATCGATGGCCACGTCGGGCAGGCCGAGGAATGGCCACGGGTCAGGGCCGATATCAGTGTTCAAGATATCCGCAAGTGTCTGTGTGACGATCAGTGTCACAGCGCGGTCGGGCGCATCGGCCCACAAAACATCGGCGTTGCTGGCGATGAGACCGGTGCTGGTTTCAACAGCAATCTCTTCGACAGCGGCATAAGTGGGCAATGACACGGTTCTAACCATCGCGCTGCCCACGACAGGGCGCAATTCCAGCGTGGACGGGGTGGCAGAAAGGGCAAGCCTGTCGACGGGAGCAGCACAGGCCGTTAGCACCACACAGGCAAGAACAAGGGACTTTTTGAACATTTTCACCGTCCTGTCAGCAGGGAACTGGGATTACGTTGGATTGTGCGGGCCAGGGACGACACCGCATCGGCGGCGGCCTGAATGTCACGCAGGGTGGCAAGTGTTTCGGCGCCGAAGCGGGAGCGTTCACTATAACTTTCGACGACGGCTTCGGTTTGGGTCACCAGTCTGTTTGCGCGAGCGGATAAGGCCGGGAAGGTGCTGACCGCCTCTTCAACAGCCTGTGCGGCCTGATTGGCGGCTTCGAGTGCGGCGTTGACATTTTCTATGGCACCGCCTTCGCGAACCTCTGTCAAGAAGCTGCGGACCTCATCAAGGGCGGCATTAAGCGAGACGGGCAAGGAGGCCGTGTCTTCACTGCTGATGAAGGTCTCAATGGCATCCAGAGTGTCGGCCGCAGACACAGCCAGCGCTTCTAGCTCAAGCGCATTGGCTTTGGCCGTCAGCGCCTCAATCTGGGCGGCGATTTCTGGCAGGGTCTCGGTGGCTTCTTCGATGTTGGTTGCAGCCCGAGCGGCGCTTTCCAACGCCAGATCCAGATCACCTACCAGATCAGTTTCGGTGGCTCGGGCGACGATTGCGTCAAGATCGCCGATCACTTTGCGCAAATCACCCGGGACAGCTTGCAAGTCGTCATCCGTCAAGAGCGCTCGGCTGTCTTCAAGCAGGGCGAGCAGGGACGCAGGGGCGGCCACTGTTGCCTCGTTGTTGGCGAGGCGTTCGATGCTGTCCATCAGATCAATTGCGCCGTTCATCAAATCTTCGACGGGCAGCGCGTTGATGCGGGCCAGCACACCTTCGGCTGTCGCTGCGACGTCTGAGATTTCAGACGTGGTTGTGGGAATGATGGGGAACTGGCCCCCGGTTCCGGTCATGATCGCGGGAAGCGCGTCATCAATCTGGACCAGTTCTACAAGCAATGCGCCTGACAGGATGTTGCCGGTGACCATTCGGGCACGCAAACCGCGTGCGACAAATTCAGATAACAGCACCATGGCATCGTCTGCCGTCGCCTCTGCCCCCATCCCAAGGCGTGATGGCTCAATAGACAAGACCGCTTGCAGCCGCACCTGCGCCTCTGGGCCTTCGCCCACGACGATTGCGTTCAGATCAGTCACCTCGCCGATACGGATGCCCTGAAAGCGGACCTCTGATCCCGGGGTGAGGCCGCTGACGGATTCCTCGAACAATACGGCCACTTCCAACACTTCTGCATTGGGGTCGTTGAACAGGCTGTCGCGTGCAGTTTCTTCATCAGGGAAGATATCAAAAAGGTGGCCGTCGCGGATCGTCGTGCCGCCAGAGACGATCGTATCAAATGCAATGCCGCCCTCGATCAAAGAGGCAAGCGAATTGACATCAAGAGAGACACCACCGGTACCGAGCGACACGCTGAAACCAGATGTGTCCCAAAACCGAGTGCTGGAGGTGATCCGCCTGTCATAGGGGCTTTCGATAAAGGCGGTTACGACCACCTGTGTGCCGTCAAAGGACAGTTCCGGTTCTTCCAGATATCCGACCTGCAGGCCCTTGTGCAGGACAGGGGCACCCGTCGTGACAGAGCCGCCATCATTCGCGCGCAAGACAATCCTGGTGCCGCGCTGTCCTGCACGGGTCAGGACGGGCTGATCAAGACCGGTGAAAGTAAATTGCTGTACATCTGCATCGGTGTCCCAATTGCCCTCAATGTATACGCCGGACAAGACTGTCTCGAGACCTGTAATGCCGCGAACGGTGACATCCGGGCGTACGACCCAGAACTGTGCATCATCATCCATGAAAGGCGCGACCGTCGCATCAACACGCGCCCGCACCAACACAACGGCCAAACCATCATCAAATTCAACGCTTTCGACCTCACCAATAGTCACATCTCGGTAGCGGATCTGAGTTTCTCCAGCGGTGATCCCGGCGGCGTTATCGAACGTGATCGTAATCAGCGTGCCACGGTCTTGATAGCTTTGCCACGCCGCCCAAAGGGAGACAGCAAGAGCGGCAATCGGCACTAGCCATACCAGAGACAGACGTTGCCACATGCGTCGTTTGATGGGCCTGACATCCAGCGGGGCAGGGCCGATGGGGTTCTGATCACTCATGTCGGGTTCTGTTCCCTGTCCCAAATCAGGCGCGAGTCAAAAGCCTGTGCCGCTAGCATGGTGAAAATCACTGACAAAGCAAAGCTGACAGCCGCGATGCCCGGATTGATCGTGGCAATTGTGTCGAGTTGAACGAGAGCTGACAGAATTGCAACGACAAACACATCAATCATCGACCAACGCCCGATGAATTCGACTATTTCGTAGGCGCGGTGGCGTTCATGCTGATTGGTGCCCCATTTGCGCTGTACGCTGAGTGCCAAATAGGCGATGGCCAGAAATTTTCCGATTGGGATCATGACCGAGGCAAAGAAAACAATAAATGCCACCCCGTAGGAGCCATAATCAATCAGCTCAAATACACCGCCAATGATGGTACTTTCACTACGCTCAATCAGGGTCGATGTCAGAAGCATTGGGTAAATGTTTGCCGGGACATAGGCGATCATCCCTGCAATCAGCCAGGCCCAAACCTTTTGCAGGCTTTCCGTATCTCTGCTGCGTAGCGGGGCATCGCAGCGGGTGCAGTATTGTGTTTCACGGTGATGCACCTGGCCACACCGTTGACAGGCCACAAGCCCCGCGTCACGGGCAGAAATTATGCCGCTGACTGGTCCAGTGCTTCCCAAATCGAATACCTGCAAATCAGTTGATCTTTGAGCACGGTGATAATCACCACACCCGCAAAAGCCCAGAAGGCTGGGCCAATTGTGACAGCGGCCAAGCCTGCCACCTTGATCAGGGCTACAGTCACGCCCACGATAAAGATTTCGGCCATGCTCCACGGGCGCAGGCGTTCAGCGAGACCAAAAGCGGCGCGCGCGCCGGGACGGGGTGATCTTTCGCGTACCAAAGGTCCAAGGGCATAGATTAGCGCGATAAGTCGGATGAGTGGGATAATCAGGATGAAAAAGGCGACTGCAACCGCGAGCGGGAAGGCCAGGCCATCCTTGAACGCGAGGATAGCATCAATGACGGATGTAGCATTGTTCAAACCACCTGCATCCAGTGTCAGAAAGGGAAAGCTGACAGCTGCAATCATCATGACAAAGGCGGTCAGCGCGAGGCTGAGCACCCTTGCGATGGCGGCCGGTTGTGATGTCATCAAGACGAACCCGCAGCGCTGGCAATGGGCGCGTGCATGCGGCGGCAAAGTGCCCGCATGATGCAGCGTATCACATTGCGGACACGCAACCAAATCATTTACCGGGGGCAAGGCAATCGACACGCAGTTTCCCTTTAGAAATTCGGGCCAACGCCCAACTCTGGCGCAATAATATCGCCTCTGGCATAGATAGGCCACGACCCCGGCCCTCACAACTAAAATAAAGAGATTGCCCATGCCCGACACCGTATTTCCGCCCCGCTCGATCCCCCACGTACCGGTAGAGGGTGGCGAGGCATTCCCTATTGCACGGATATTTTGTGTCGGCCGCAATTATGCGGCCCATGCGGCCGAAATGGGTCACGCGGTCGATCGCGAGGCGCCGTTCTATTTCACCAAATCGGCGTACGCAGTGCTTTTGTCAGGCAATGACATGCCGTATCCGCCGCGCACTAACGACCTGCATCACGAGATGGAACTGGTTGTTGCCATTGGTGATGACGCGCGTGGGATCACACAAGCGGATGCGATGGATGTGGTGTTTGGCTATGGTTGCGGTCTCGACATGACTCGCCGCGATTTGCAGGCGGCCGCCAAGGAAAAGCGCAGACCCTGGGATACGGGCAAGGATTTCGAGAATGCTGCAATACTGGGCCCATTGACCCGCACCGGTTCGGTGGAAGATATCAAAAAGAGCATGATCACCCTGACGGTGAATGACGATATGCGGCAGTCGGCCCAGATTGCCGAGATGGTCTGGTCGATCCCTGAAATCATCGCGGATCTGTCAACGCTTTATACGTTGGTGCCGGGCGATCTGATTTTGACCGGGACGCCCGCCGGTGTTGGCCCGGTTGTCCAGGGGGACCATCTTATCGGCAGGATTGATGGGCTGGCACCAGTTACAACCCGTATCGGTTGAAAGAATGTGACTTGCACGTTGTCACAGGCTTCGTCACATACATGTCAAATTAGTCTTATTGGAGAATTGTGATGTCACCGACCCGCCGTACTGTATTTGGCCTCATTGCCGCGGCCTGCCTATCAACCGGCGCGGCGGCGCAAGAAGTTACGTTACGCCTGCATCAATTCCTTCCAGCACAGGCCAATGTGCCTGCCCATATCCTAGATGTTTGGGCAGACAAGGTCGAAGCCGACAGTAATGGCCGGATCAGGATCGATCGGTTCCCATCGATGCAGCTGGGTGGCACCCCACCGCAGTTGATTGATCAGGCGATCGACGGTGTGGCCGACATCATATGGACGGTTGCCGGCTACACGCCCGGGCGTTTCCCGCAATTGGAAGTGTTTGAGCTTCCCTTTGTCTCAACCAGTGCCGAGGCGACATCACGCGCCTATTGGGAACTGGCGGAAGAGCGGATGATGGACACAGATTTTGCTGCGTTCAAACCGCTGGGGCTGTGGGTGCATGGCCCGGGTCTCATTCACTCTAATCGCCCGATCACGGATGTGGCGGATTTGAACGGGCTGAAATTGCGCGCTCCGACGCGGACGACAACAACGATGTTCACCGGTCTCGGGGCCACCTCTGTCGGGATGCCGGTTCCCGCAGTTCCGGAGGCCTTGTCGAAAGGTGTCATCGACGGTGCAGTGATCCCATGGGAGGTGGTGCCTGCGCTGAAAGTGCAGGAACTGGTGAGCAATCACACGGAATTTGGCGACGCGCATCTCTACACCACGGCATTCATCTTTGCGATGAACAAGGGTGCCTATGCAGGGCTGCCCGATGATCTGAAGGCCGTCATTGATGCCAATTCCGGGCTGGAGTTTTCTGCCTTTGCGGGCCGAACGATGGGAGAGTACGACGCACCGGGGCGTGCATTGGCCGAAGAAGCCGGAAATAACATTATTACGCTGACACCCGAGCAGGTCGAGGCCTGGCGTGCCGCCAGTCAGCCTACGATCGCAAATTGGATTGCCGAAGCGGACGCAGCCGGGATAGACGGGACCGGCTTGTTTGAGGCGGCTACCGCCTTGATCGCCAAGCACAGCACAGGCAATTAGCAGCACGTCAATGGCGCACAAGTTGATCACCGGCTTGGCGCGGCTGATGGCGCTTTTGGGTGGCTTTGTACTGTGCCTTTTGGTTGCGCTTGTCAGTGTCAGCATAATTGGGCGCGAAGTAAACGGGCTTGCTCATAATGGGTATTTGGGCAGCTTTGGCGATTGGCTGGTTGCGCGTGGCGTCGGGCCGGTTACGGGCGATTATGAACTGATAGAGGCCGGCGTCGCCTTCGCCATTTTTGCGTTTCTTCCGCTGACGCAATTAACCGGATCACATGCGACGGTTGATGTCTTTACCAGCGGGTTGGGCGCGCGCCCGAATTCAATCATTGCGGCGTTCTGGAGCATTGTGATGGCGGTGATGATCCTGCTGATCACCTGGCGTCTGTTTGCAGGTCTGCAAGACAAGATGCGTTATGGTGAGACGACGTTTCTGATACAGTTTCCGGTCTGGTGGGCCTATGCCGCGTGCTTTGCCGCTGCGCTCGTCGCCAGCATTATCAGCCTTTATTGCGCAATCATGCGCCTGACGGGTGCGCGCGCCAAATGAGCGATTTGGCCCTTGGTTACCTGTCGTTTCCCGTTCTGTTGATCCTGATCTTTCTGCGGGCACCGATCGGTTTGGCGATGCTTCTTTGCGGGATCGGCGGGCTGTGGCTCGCCACAGATGGCACCACCGTCTTCATGGCGCGGCTGAAATCCGAGGTCTTTACGACGTTTTCCAACTACAACCTGTCAATCATTCCAATGTTTTTGCTGATGGGCCAGTTTGCGACCCTCTCGGGAATGTCGCAGGCGCTGTTTAACGCCGCGCAATCCTGGCTGGGGCACCGCAAAGGCGGGATGGCCATGGCCTCGGTCGGCGCTTGTGCGGGGTTTGGGGCGATCTGTGGGTCGTCGCTGGCGACAGCTGCAACGATGAGCCGGGTCGCCCTGCCTGAGTTGCGCAAATGCGGGTATTCAGGTGGCTTTTCAACGGCGACTTTGGCTGCGGGTGGTACATTGGGCATTTTGATACCACCTTCGGTGATCTTGGTGATCTATGCGATCCTGACCGAACAGAACATTGCCAAACTGTTTGCGGCGGCCTTTATCCCCGGTTTGCTGGCGGCGTTGGGCTATATGCTGACGGTCGCGGTCTATGTGCGCCTTTATCCCGATCAGGCGGGAACCCATCCGCGCCTGGCATATGCACAGCGGTTTAGGGCGTTGGTGCCGGTTTGGCCGGTTTTGTTGGTCTTTGCTCTGGTCGTTGGGGGGATCTATAACGGGTGGTTCACCCCGACCGAGGGGGCTGCCGTCGGTGCGATGGGCACTGGGTTGATCGCGCTGCTTTCCGGGTCGTTGAATTGGGCGGTATTCCGCAACAGTATCCTGCAAACGGCGACTGGCACGGGGATGATTTTTTTCATCGTGCTGGGGGCAGGGTTCTACAACGGGTTTCTCGCTCTGACCCAGGTGCCGCAAGAGCTGTCAGCTTGGGTGACTGGGCAAGGGTTTAGCCCATGGATAGTGCTGATCCTGATTCTGACCTTTTACCTAATCCTCGGCTGTCTGATGGACAGCCTGTCGATGATCCTGTTGACGATCCCAATTTTCTGGCCGGTTGTTTCGACACTTGATTTCGGCATGACGACCGAGGAAGTGGCGATCTGGTTTGGCATCCTGGTCCTGATCGTGGTGGAGGTTGGGCTGATCACGCCGCCCGTGGGGATGAACTTGTTTATTATCAACACTATGGACAAGAACACGCCGATTACGGCGACCTACAAGGCGGTTTTGTTTTTTGTCGGATCGGATATCGTCCGTGTCGTGATCCTTTTGATGTTCCCAATCATAACGTTGGTCTTCATTTAGGTCCGCACATCCGGACCATCGCGGCCTGTGCGTACCTTGATTTCAGCAATCTCATCGGCTGCAGCGATCACTGCTTCAAGAGCGGTCTCCGCGTCCATATTCAGCTTGTCGGGGTCCGTTTCGAGCCGTTCCATATAGACCCGCAACGTCGCGCCCTTTGTACCGGTGCCAGAAAGCCGGAACACCACCCGTGCGCCGCCCTCAAAGAAGATGCGGATGCCTTGGCCGGTCGTTGTGCTGTGATCAATCGGGTCGGTATAAGCGAACTGATCTGCCGCTGTAACAATCAGGCCTGCATAGGTTTGACCCGGCATCTTGCCCAGTTTGGATGTGAGTTCAGATATCAGCGCGTTGGCGATATCACTTTCGACCGCTTCGTAATCGTGGCGTGAGTAATAATTGCGGCCATAGGTTTTCCAGTGATTGGACATCAAATCGGTGACCGGGATTTTGCTGACAGCGAGAATGTTCAGCCACATCAAAACGGCCCAGAGGCCGTCCTTTTCGCGCACATGGTCAGATCCAGTGCCCGCACTTTCTTCTCCGCAGAGGTTCACGCGACCCGCGTCCAGAAGCGACCCGAAAAATTTCCAGCCCGTTGGGGTTTCATGGCAGTCCAAACCTTTGGCCGCTGCCACCCGGTCTACGGCACCGGATGTTGGCATGGACCGGGCGACGCCTGTCAGGCCCGCGCTATAACCGGGGGCCAAATGAGCCTGTGCTGCGATCAACGCGAGGCTGTCGGATGGTGTAACATAAGCGCCACGGCCTACGATCATGTTGCGATCACCATCGCCATCGCTTGCGGCCCCAAAGTCAGGTGCGTTGTCACCAGTCATGATCGCCATTAATTCATGCGCCCAGATCGGGTTTGGATCGGGATGGCCGCCGCCAAAATCGGGCAAGGGGGTGCCGTTTAGGACAGTGCCCTCAGGCGCACCAAGCTGGTCTTCGAGCAACCGATGCGCATAAGGTCCGGTCACCGCATGCATTGCGTCAAAGACCATACGGAACCCGCTTTGAAACAGACTGCGTATCGCGTCAAAATCGAATAAGGATGACATGAGCGCTGCATAATCGTCGACCGGATCCACGACACGAACGCGCATTTCGCCCAAGGTGGTTTCGCCTGTTTGGCCTAGGTCCAAATCCTGGGTGTCTAGTATGCGGTAGCTGGTGATCGTCTGGGTCTGTTGAAAAATCGCATCAGTGACGGCTTCGGTGGCAGGGCCGCCATTGCCCATATTGAACTTCAGCCCGAAATCCGCGTCGCGCCCTCCGGGATTATGGCTTGCCGAAAGGATAAAGCCACCATCGGTCTTGTTCAGTCGGATCAGATGCGATGCCGCCGGGGTCGAGAGAATGCCGTTTTGGCCAACGATGACTTCGGTCGCTCCGCCTGCCGAAGCCATGCGCAAAATGACCTGGATCGCGCGGTCGTTGAAATACCGCCCGTCGCCGCCAACAACAAAACGCTTGTCCTTGGCTCCGCCAATCGCGTTCAGGATCGACTGCACATAGTTTTCCAGAAAATGTGGTGCCATATAATCGCGGGTTTGGCGCCGCAGACCTGACGTCCCCGCCTTTTGACCATCTATGGGATTGGTGGGGACATCAAGTACAGTCATGGCGGCAAACCTTAATCAGGAGGATTCGGAGCAGGTGCAGGTTGCCCATCCAACACGAAATCGCAAGGGAGTGCGCGGTCAATCACCCGTTCTGCATTGGGAATATCGTTGCTTTCGGCACGACGGGTCGCAACCGCGCGTGAGTAGTTTAGGCTGAGCCAACGGTGGATCAGGCGCGCGCGAAGTTCTGGCATCGGGACATCAAGCCGTGCTGTGACGTCCCAAAGCCCGGCAAGCTCTGACCAAGGCGCTTCGTCAAACATCAAATAGTTGCCCTCGACGATGATGATTTGCGCATCGGCAGGAACGACGACTGCACCGGCAATCGCCAAATCACGGGTGCGGTCAAACAGTGGGGCGAAAACCTCTTCACCAGTTTTCAGCGCTTTGACAAGCCGGATAAAGCCAGGGCTGTCAAACGTCTCTGGTGAACCTTTGCGTTGGCTCAGCCCGCGCGCTTCCAGTATAGTATTGTCAAGATGAAAGCCGTCCATCGACACAACAGCTGATTTGCGTCTCTGCGCAGTTAGGCGCCGCGCGAGCTCGCTGGCTAATGTGGACTTGCCACAGCCCGGCGCACCCGTAATGGCGACCAGTTGACGTGCATCCGGTGCCTCTAGCAAATGCTCTGCTAGCGTGTTGATGTGAAGCGTTAAACTGCTCAACCTATGACCTGCCAGTCGACGGGGTTAATCCCTGTTCTGCGGAAAGCTTAACCACTGATTTGGGTTGATGCGAATGATTTTTGGCGACGCATCCCTTTAATTATCGATCTTGTGGCCTTTGTATGCTTCGAAAAGTGGCCACATTGGAATTGTTGCCTTAGGTTCGCGCACAGACGGGTCCTGTTGAAAGTAAGCTCTATGGCGACAGTCATACAAATTTGGCGTGTTCTTGCCGCAGTTTGGAAAGCTGCGGGTGAGAAGCATTTGGGGCTAATTGCGGCAGGCGTGGCGTTTTTCGGTATGTTTGGTATTTTTCCGGGCATTGCTGCCGTTATCGCTATTTTCGGGCTTATCGCAGATCCTGTGGTGATCGCAGAACAGCTTGTGTTGATGGAGGACATCATTCCGCCCGATGCCTATGCGCTGATGTCATCCCAAATCAATCGTTTGGTAAACGCGCCGTCGCAGGCATTGGGTTGGGCTACTTTTGTGTCGATCATGCTTGCGCTCTGGTCCTGCCGGGCCGGGGTGGGCGCGCTGATCGGAGGTTTGAACGCCATTGCTGGACAAAGAACGCGCAACGGGATTTGGCAGATGGTGGTGGCGTTTTTGCTGACCGTGGCGCTGGTCAGTCTGGCCATCACCGCTTTGACGGTCGTTGTGTTGCTGCCCATCGCACTGGCTTTTATCCCTGTCGCCACGTCAACAGCTTGGCTGCTTGAAGGGGCGCGCTGGTTGATTGCGCTGGGTGTTTTGATGCTGGCGCTAAGCCTGTTATACCGCTTTGGTCCCGCCCGCATTGGCAGCCGTGGCCGCTGGTTCACAATTGGGGCCTTTGTTGTGGTGATTTTGTGGGTGGCCGCGTCCGCAGGTCTGTCGTTCTACCTAACAAATTTTGCCAGCTATAATGAGGTTTACGGGTCCATCGGGGCCGTTATCGGTTTGCTGTTGTGGCTTTATGTGAGCGCCTATCTGATCCTTTTGGGAGCAGCGCTGAATGTTGAGGTACACGGCTATGACAGCAAACCGATAACGGCCCCGATGGACCCGTAAACCTCATTATAGCTGGCAAAATTTGTTAGGTAGAACGAC
>JBCBGX010000052.1:0-13632 GCA_038526325.1 Pseudomonadota bacterium
CTGCAAAAGACCGCAAAACCGCCCGCATGAGTGGTATTTTTGCAGCAGCATCAAAACAGACGATTTGCCGTGAATAAACCTGTAGCCTAATGCGTAGTCATTGTATCGACTGAAGACTCTCGACACAAAGGACCTGCGCGATGCCTCTAAAATTCACCAAATGCTTCTTTGTTTCGGCCCTTGCATCGCTAGCCGCATGCAGCAGTGGCGGCAATGACGACGAAGGTATTCCAGAAGTTGTCGCCGCCACCAAAGTCGTTGGTATTGGCGCAAACCCACTGGGGCTGGAAGCGAGTTTTGACCCGGACACGCAGGTTATCACCGTCAACGGCCGTGCCTATGATGACCTTGGCATAGAAACGAATGGGCGGCTGACCGTCCGCCGAGCCTTTGACATTCCCGGGGAAAGTCGTGGCCCTTTCACTGATATCGCTATGCACGGCGATACATCTTCAGGGTCCGGTACTGTTTTTCTCGTGGGGTCGTCGCTTGAGGAATTTGTTTCAGACGATGACTTCGAACCGATTTTTGTCGAAGCGATCCGCGAGGGAGAGACGTCAGTCCCGACATCAGGCAGCGTCGAATATACGGGCAGCTACGTAGGCAGTAGGTTTGCCGAAAGGGAGCAGGACAACGTTATTACTTTTACGGGCACCCGCATCTTCGGCGATGTGTCGCTGACCGCAGATTTCGGCGATACAAGCACCATCTCAGGTGTCATCCGAAACCGTACAGGCGGCGACGAGGATGAATGGCAAGATATGACCCTTGAGCTGACGGCAATCGAAGCCGGCGGTTTCGCAGGGACCGTTTCAGGTGGTGGCCGCATCGGCGACAGCACATCGGACGGCGCTTATGCCGGTTTGCTCACCGGCGCTGATGGTAGCGAAATCATTGGCGGCCTGTCGATCCTGCATGAAAGGGGCGACATCGAGGCTGGCATCTTCGTCGCTGAGTAAGCGGTGATATGTCACTGGACCACATGCTATGGCGTCACCGGCTCCCATAATTCCACGGGGTTGCCTTCGGGGTCGTGAATGCGGGCGAAGCGTCCGATGCCTTCCATGTCTTGCCGCGGCCCGATCTCTATCCCTGCGGCCTCCAGTTGCGCGACCATCGCGTCCAGATCGGCGACCCGAAAATTCAGCATGAACTGCTGCTCTGCCCGCCCGAAATAATCGGTGTCTTCGGCAAAGGGCGAAAAGACCGTCGGCCCCGCCTCTTGCAGCCATGGCATGTCCTCTGGGCCCTGCGGGACAGGATTGATGCCCAGATGTTTTTCATACCAGCCGGCCAATACCGCTGGATCCTTGGCGCGAAAAAAGATGCCGCCTATCCCCTGAACTTTCTCCATGTTGACCCCTCTCTGTTTGCGCCCGACCCCAAATAGAGTCATTGAGCATACCGCGCACCTTAGCAGATTTCTTTGATCTCAGCGCCTATCAAAGCACCCAACCAAACGATCCCCTCGCCGTTCAAACCTGGAACCGGTACACACAGCATCTGTAGGGGTAGCATACGCGACTTTTCCCAGCCTTCGCCGATTTTTAACGAATATCAGCCTAGCAACACCGATTGCGTAGAAAATGTGTCATACACACACTTATCGGAGCAACACCAACGACCGCTCATCCCAGATCACCTGCGCCGATGCGCCCACATCCAGAACGGGCTGCCCGATAGTGTTCTTCATCGCAATAGTCAGTGGTGTCTCCACGCCCGGAATGCGGATGTCGTAATAGGTCATGTCACCGTAATAAACGACCTCTTCCACCTGCCCCTGAGCCAGCTTGCGATCCGTGGTTTCACCGTCAAACAGAATGCCCAAAGTCTCGGGCCTGATCCCCACAAAAGCGGGGCCAGTCTCCCGTAATTCGGGTGATTGTTCGGTTGTGATCTGGACCCGGCCTAGCCCCTGCACATCCAGTTCAATCTGGTCACCAACGCCCGTAACCTGCGCATCCAGAACATTCATTTTTCCAATAAATTCAGCCACCTGCCGGTTGCGGGGACGGCGATAGAGCGTTTCTGCATCCGCCAGTTGCCCAATCCGTCCGTCAAACATGACGGCAATCCGGTCGGACATCACCAGCGCCTCTTCCTGATCATGGGTCACCAGAATAAACGTGATGCCCACATGGCGCTGTAGCCGCATCAGTTCCACCTGCATCTGCTCGCGCATCTTCTTGTCGAGCGCAGATAGCGGCTCGTCCAGAAGCAGAACCTTGGGCTTCAGGATAAGCGCGCGGGCCAAGGCCACACGTTGCCGTTGCCCGCCCGAAAGGGCATGGGCTGCCCTGCCCCCGTACCCGGCCAGCCCCACCATCTCTAGCGCCTCATCAACGGCTGTTTTTGGAATATCCGGTCGTTTGCGCAGGCCGAAGGCCACGTTTTCGGCCACACTCAAATGCGGAAAGATCGCGTAGGACTGAAACACCATATTGGTGGGCCGAAGGTTCGCGGGCACCCCCGCCATATCTTTACCACCGATAGTGACTAACCCGCTGGAAACGCTTTCAAATCCAGCAATCGTGCGCAGCAGTGTCGTCTTGCCACACCCTGACGGGCCAAGGAGTGAAAAGAACTCTCCCTCATCGATCGTCAGATCAATATCGCGCAGCGCGTGGTAGTCGCCATAGTGTTTGTTGACGCCGTTCAACGTGATCAAAGCGGTCAAAGAAAGCCCCCTTTATCGGCGACACCCGCCCGCGCCAACCCTCGGCGCCGCAGGATTTCCGCAAGTGTTAACAATAAGATAGACACCGCCACCAGAATCGTCCCCAGCGCCATTACAACCGGCAATGACGCCGGAAAGCGCAGCAGCCCCCAGATATAGACGGGCATCGTGGGGCTGACCCCTGACAGAAAGAAGGCGATGATGAACTCGTCTAAACTGATCGTGAACGCGATCAGCATGGATGAGATGATCCCTGGCATCACCAGCGGCAGCGTGACTGATCGAAACGCGCCAAAGCGTGTCTCGCCGAGGTCCATCGCTGCCTCCTCCATCGACGGATCAAGGTTTTGGAAGGCCCCATTCAGGATAGCGATACAAAACGGTGTGCAAATCAGGGCATGAGCCGCGATAATCGTCCAGTTGGACAAGCCCAGATCAAAGATCTGAACGACCACAACCAGTAGAGACACAGCCACGATGATCTCTGGCAAGACCAGTGGCAGCATGATGAAACCCATGATCCCAGCCTTCAGCGGGAAATGCCCCATCGCGCCGGCGCGCGCCGCACATATGCCAAGCAACGTGGACAGGATCGCTGTCATCACCGCGATGAAGGCCGAGTTTCCGACAGCTGTGTGGAGCGACGTGTTCGTCCAAAGCTCACCAAACCAATCCGTGGTAAAACCCGACAGGGGAAAGGCGATAATCGTGGCATCGTTGAATGCGAAGACCGGCAGCAAAGCGATTGGTGCGTAAAGGAAAATCAGGTAAATGATCGCATAGACTCGCAAGCTCATGTGCGGCCTCGCAGCCAACGGCGGTTGAGCAGGACGAAGACAAGCGATATGGCCGTCACACAGACCATGGCGACAACGGCAAGGGCCGCACCCAGGGGCGCGTTGTTGAGCGCCAGAAATTGGGTCTGGATCATATTCGCAATTAGCTTGCCGCCTGCCCCGCCCATCAGTTCGGGCGTCACGTAATCCCCAATTGTCGGGATAAACACGATCAGCACAGCCGCCACCACGCCGGGCATGGCCAGCGGCAATGCCACCCGGAAAAAGGTCATCACCTTACTTTCGCCCAGGTCTTGTGACGCCTCCAACAAAGAACGATCAATCTTTTCCAGGGCCACAAAAATGGGAAGGATCGCAAAAGGCGCGAAGGCATGTGCCAAAGTGATGATCACCGCGTTGACGTTGTACAGGATGAAGGTCAGCGGTTCGTCGATCAGGCCAATGTTCATCAGCCCGGTATTGATGACGCCGTTAAAGCCGAGGATGACTTTCCAAAGAAAGACCCGGATCAGGTATGAGGTCCAAAACGGGATCGTGATCAAGAACAACCAGAGCGATTTGCGTTCGGGCCGCACATGGAACGACACGTAATACGCCACTGGAAACGCGAGCAGAACCGTCACGAGCGTCACGCAGGCCGATACATAAAGCGACCGCTGCAAAAGTGCGCCATATATCGGCTTTTCAGCAATTTCGCGGTAGTTTCCCAGTGTGAACGTGGTGTCTACAGTCATGAAATCCTGGGTCCAAAAGCTGAACAGCAGGATTGCGACCAGCGGAAACGCCATCAGTACAAGCGCGAAGAGAAACGGCGGGCTGATCATCAGGACACTGCGCCGAGTCGGGGTTGCTGTAAGCGTGCTCCACATAAGGAAAGTTTGGCGCGGTCAGTGAAAAGTGCAATGCCGAATTACGCCGTCCGCTTCAGTAAGGATGCTGTTACACGTCTCTGTTTTGACTGAAGCAACAATTCATGATAAAAACCGTTATTATTCAAGGCTAAGTTTTTACGACAGACATTACAAAAGGATCAGTTTCTATGACCTTGACCCGCTATTTCGTAGCGCTGTTTACCGCCCTTTTCATCTGCAACGCCGCCCAAAGCCAGCAAGCCATACCGAAAGGTGCTTGCCTGATGCCAGACCAAAGGTGGTGTTGGCCAATCGTGCCAGTCAGCGCGGGCCAAGCCTGTCGTTGCAGTACGCCCCAAGGCTCAGTTGTGGGGATCATGCAATGACCCCCGATCGACCACAAAAAGGGGAAAGCAGTCTTGATAAACTGCGGCGCGAGGCAACGGCTGTACGCGATTACCTGTTACGAATTGAAGGACAGGATTGCCTGGCGCTTGTCAGTGCATTGCGCCCGTTTGACAACAAACCCTTTGATTATCAGCAATCCGAAGAAAAAGTGATCTTCGACGATGCCGACGTGAATGAACTCAGCGGTGCATTTCAAAATGCGTATGACAACGCTGTGATCGCCGTTGATCCTTATACTTTAAACGAGGTGCTCAACGGCCGTTCCCCCCATCGCAGCAAACACCATACGCTTAGCAGCCCCCTTTTGGCCATCATCGGCTTTGTTCTTGTCTTGGGGGCGTTTCATTTTTCCTATTGGTCCAATCGCGCGTCCTTTGTGATCCAGGAGGCCGATGAATTTGTCAGCTTCGACCATTTCGGCGCGATGATGCAGCTGGTCGAACTTGAAAACTACTTTGAACAAACCGGCGACGCAGCCACGATTGGAGATTTGGAACCGCAATTGGTCTATCTCGAACAATTCTCGGCCCTTAAGACCCAATATCATCGAGAGGTCTGGTTGCCTAAGCGCATGACCGAACTGCTTGAGGATTTCAATCCAGTCATGAAATGGGTCGTCGTCGCGCAGACGCGTTATTGTGACCAACAGAATATCCTGACCCTGCTATTGGCCTGCCCAGACAACTCCGTGGGTGAGATCAGCCAGATTCAATCTGCCAGCGCCGATACACCTGACAATCAGCCACTAGAGGTTGGAGTTGAAAACAGCTTTCGCGACAGCCTGGCCAACATAGCCGATATCGAACTTGCCACCATGGAAGCCGCCGGTCGCGTCGTCAGCAGCACTTACGCGCAATCGCGCTATTTCGTGATCTCGCGCACACAAGAGCTGCAAGAGCGGCTGAATATCGTCCATCTTTGGGCGCTGCCGATCATCTATGGCGCCTTGGGATCTATCGTTTATTGCATGTGGCGCATCTTGAACACGAATGTCTCGGCGCTGGGCCTCAGCTACTCGGTTTTGCGAACGGTGTTCGCCGGACTCGCGGCATTGACTTTTTCGATGCTGCTTGTGCCCTCAAACATCCTGACCATGAGCGTGGACCTGAACCGTCCGCTGATCTATCTTTTGTCGTTTATTTTTGGCTACTCCATCGAGGCCTTTGTGAACACGCTGAATATGATCAACACCTATGCAAGCGCGAATTTGCAAGCGCGCAAGCGAAAGACAGGGTAGGTCGGTCTGGGTATCCTCAAAACCCCCTAACGTCGGTTGACGTTACGTCAATCAACGTTAGGCTTTTTAACAGTCATTCGTTTCAGTTTCTGTCTTTGAGGACGGTTAGTATGCGCGAATTCTTCTTTGGCCTTTTGTTTCTGCTAGTGCTCGCACCCCAAACCACTGCCGAGGTGTCGGCCCGCCCTTTGGTCGTCATGTTGGACAATACCGAAAACATACCGCAATCAAGCGGTACGCTGGTCGGTGATGGTACCGCCCTCCGCGTGGTGTTCCCGTCCCGCATAGCCTTGGAAGCCGGGCTGTGTGCGAGGTTCCGCGACGATGGGGGTTGCTTTAGCCTAAGCGATCCGCGGGAGCTGCCCGGACTGTCCTTGACCACTGCGGTGATCAACGCGTCGGTGGACGACATACTGTCCGAGGTGACGCTTGAAAAGCTCAGCACGACAGCGCCTGCACCATGGACAATCGTAGACCGCGACAGTCTCGCAGAGGCAGAGATTTCCTGGATCGGTCGTGATGATTTCACCAATTGGCGGCAGCCATTTGAAGCTGCGCGCATTACTGGCGCCTCTGATACCGGGTTCACCCTCGCCCACCCGGATCTTGGCCCTCTGGATGAAGGTGCTGTTGTCGAAGACCCCCAGACCGGTTTGATCGGTATTGTTGCGCGGGCGCAGAACGGGCGCGCGGGCATTGTGAACAGTGAGACCGTTTTTGATGCGCTCCTGACAGCGGGGCTGGATATCCCGGCGGAGATGCGTCCGACCACGCGCCTGTCCGACCTGCCCCCAGCGATAGAGGCCGAAATCGGCGGGTTTTGGATTTTTTCTCATTATCCCGGGCAGGACATCGGGTTGTCCGGCTTTTACGGCCCGGGGTCAGGTCTGGGCTATTCGGGTTGGGGCGCGGATTTCGACACAAATGTTCTGTACCAAGTCTTTTCGCTTGAAGAGCATATGCAAAATGGCACCGCACAGCTCACGTTATTGACCGAAAGCGAAACCCGCCAAACCTATGGCGGCAGCGGCTGGAGCCTGGGCGCGCCTTATCCCGGAGCGACCCCAGCCTTTGCCGCCAGTTGTGTGATCCATGCCGTTCCGTCAGCACCGGATCGACGTATCTTTCAGATGACATTCTGGCGCCTGTCTACTGATCAGGTCTTTCAACAGGTGGCCTTTGCGCAAAAAGGCTGGGCCGCCGATGACAATGCCTGTCAGGATGCCTTTGCAGCGCTTGGGGATGCCCGGGAAATAATAGAAAGCGCGGCCCCGAGATCGGCCGCCCCCGCAGTAGCTGTAGCGCCGTTGCCAGATGATTTTACAATCACCTGGGATCCCGTCAGCACACGTCCCAGCGCAGTTGCCCAGATTGATGATTTGACCATCGGGGTGACCTGCGGCCCGGCGAACCAGCCGGTGGTGTTCTACCGGTCCGGATCGGGGGCGGCCCCGCATATCATGGTGGATGTCTATAGGGCCAACCTTGACGACTGGACGGCCTGGCAATCAGGCGATGTGACAACATATCACGCGCCATTGCATCCCGACGCCGCGCGCGGTTGGGCATTCGGGGCCGGCACATCCGTGACCTTCAATGACCAAAACAAGATCCTTCTGGGGGGCGACGGCGTTTCCGCTGCCGAAACCGCCCTTTCTGACTGTCTGGAGTAAATGCAATGAACCTACGCCGGATCGGCAGTTTAGCCGCCTGCCTGGTAAGCACCTCGTTGCCGGCCCTGGCAGATTGGGACATCCAGGCCGGGCCAACTGACCTGATCCCCTCCACTTTTGCATTTGGAGTGTCAGAGACCGGACAGACACTGAGCGTTTTTTGCAATGACGGTGTGCCCAACATCATGGCATGGGGATACCCCGCACAAGCCGGAGCGTCTCGACAAGAGGCTCTTGACATCATCGTCTCTGGCGAGCGGTTTACGGTGACGACGACGCATGTCCCGCCTGACGGGTATTGGGTGGGCCCAGCACAGGACAGCCTGATTGAAGCGCTGCAAAATGGTCGTGTCGTGACAATGATCCCGGTCAGTGCCACCGATACAGAGATCAGCCTGAGAGGCTCATCGCGCACGATTTCAAGCGCTCTATCAGGTTGCGGGAACGTGGTTCAAACCACCGCAGATACCGCTCCGACCCCACCGCCAGACCGCACACAAATCAACGCTGAAATCGCTGCCGCGTGCGGTGGGGAATTCGTGCTGGACGATGCTGCCCTTCTGACCGGACTAATCGATGGTGATGATATCCCTGATTTTGTGCTGGATTGGGCAGGTGTGACATGCCAAGCCTCAGACCTCGGGCGTGGGGCAGGAAATTGCGGCATCAACATGTGTCAGATTTCAGTTGTCTTGTCCGAGCGCGACAACGAAGTGGTGTTGGGCCTCGCCCCGGAATTGGTCCCTGACGCCTTCGGTCGGGCGCGTCTAAAGACCGTGGCACTGCGACCAAGCTGCTCCGATGGAGCCTTGGATTGCGTATTTTTGTGGAATCTGACGGACGAGGGACTTGAGGCGATGCCCGCCCCCCAATGACACCTTAAATGAACTTCAGCTTGTAAAAAAACAAAAGGGCGGCCCGGATAGGCCGCCCTTTGCATTGTAAAATGTGTCGCAATCAGCGCTTGGAGAACTGGAAGCTCTTCCGCGCTTTGGCCTTACCGTATTTCTTCCGCTCTACCACGCGGCTGTCGCGTGTCAGGAAGCCAGCGGCCTTCAGCGCTGGACGCAAGGATGGGTCATAAAGCTGCAACGCTTTGGAGACGCCATGCTTAACCGCACCGGCCTGACCGGACAGACCGCCACCCTTAACGGTGGCCATTACGTCAAACTGCCCCGTTACACCGGCAACGGTGAAGGGCTGCGCGAGGATCATCTGCAGCACGGGACGCGCAAAGTACGCGTTCATGTCCTTACCGTTCACGGTGACCTTGCCAGATCCCGGCTTGATCCAAACACGCGCAATCGCGTCTTTCCGCTTGCCGGTTGCGTAGGAGCGGCCCAGCTCATCACGCACAGGCTCACGCGGGGTTGCGGTTTCGACAACGGGGGCGTCAACAGTTTCAACACCTTCGGCGACTTGGCCCAGCTCTTCGAGCGAGTTTACTTGATCGGCCATTATGCAGTCCTCGTGTTCTTTTTGTTCATGGATTTAACGTCCAAAACTTCGGGCTTTTGGGCGTCCATGCCATGCTCCGCACCTGCAAAGACACGCAGATGGGTCATTTGCTTGCGGCTCAGCTTACCGCCGGGCAGCATGCGCTGGACAGCTTTCATGATGACGCGCTCAGGGTGCGCACCTTCCAGGATCTCGGCCTTGGTCTTGGACTTGATCCCGCCGGGGTGGCCGGTGTGCCAGTAATACTTTTCATCCCGCTTGTTGCCGGTCATCAGGATCTTTTCAGCGTTGATGACGATCACGTTGTCGCCCATATCCATGTGCGGTGTGAAGGAAGGTTTGTGCTTGCCGCGCAAGCGCATCGCGATGATCGAAGCAAGACGGCCCAGAACCACGCCTTCAGCGTCGATCAGGATCCATTTCTTGTCGATATCCGCAGGGGTTGCGGTAAAGGTTTTCATATCTCACCAATATTATTGGGGCGGGCTCATGCCGCTGTCATTCGGATTGGGGCGTTATAAAGGGGCGGGTTTCCCAGTCAAGCACAGTTTGACAGAAATGTATTGCGTAAAACAATAGGTTAGAAATTAGGTATTATTTTACCCCATCAACTTTCCATTGTTCGCGCCGGGTTGGCAAGCAACATATTCATCTCGTCCAAAGCCTTCAGATACCGATCCTCAGATGGGCAGGTTGTTGTTGCCAACCGAACCGCATTAGGGGTCTTTGCATCAGCGAGCGCAAACTCATCCGCCGGCCGGACCGAGATCCCGGCCCGTTCACACGCCAGCGCAAAACTTGATGCCCGCCACCCTTGTGGCAACTGCAGCCACAAAAACGGTGCATCCTCCCGCCATCGCACATCCCACCCTCCAAGCCGGTTGACAGCCAGCCGGACCCGCTCAGCCGTGTGTGCGATCACCTTGTCGCGCACCCGCCCGGCATCCCCGGATTTGATAAGATCAGCACAAACATCCAGCATCGGTTGCGCAATTCCGTGAAAAGAGCTTTGCGCCACCTGACGAAGGTCGCTGTGTCGCCCAACGGGCGTGACAGCAAAGCCAAAACGTAAGGCCCCGCTGACCCCTTTGGTCAGGGACGAGATAAAGTAGGATTGCCTGGGCAGAATAGCACGATAAGCAGGCACCTCGGTCGGCGCGACAGAGTGACAATCGTCTTCGATGATCGTCAGGCCAAACCGCTCAGCAAGGGTTGCTATTTCTTTTTTCCGGGCATAGCTGGTTTGCGTGGTGGTTGGGCTGTGAACCTCGGCCGAGGTGAGCAGAACCTGACCGCCATGGGTCCGATAAGCCTCGGCCAAAGCGGCCGGGACAATGCCGTCATCATCCATCGCCACACCAACGATCTTTGCCCGCAGCAAGCGGGCTGCATGACGCACCCCGGGATAAGCAAGTTCTTCGGTCAGAATAACGGGATGGGCGCCGTGCAACTCTGCTTGCAAGGTCAGGATCACACAGTTCTGGGCGCCGTTTCCAAGAACGATATGGTCAGTGTCCAGACCGCCGGTCCGCACCTGACCAATCCAATCCTTGACTGCTTCGCGCGCTTCAATATCGGTAATCGACGTGGGATAGTTGATATGCCGCCGCCGATGCGACTGACCCAACCGGATCAGGGCATCATCAATTAATCGCCCCTGCCCCACGTCTGGCACACGGCTGCTGCGAAAATCGGCCGTGCTTTCATCGACCAAATGGATCAGCGGAGGCTCGGGTGGCACCTCCTTCCGTATGGGGCCTGCAACAAAGGTGCCGCGCCCCACCCCAGCCGTCAAACGCCCCTCGTCCGTTAAAAGGCTATAGGCTCGGGCCACCGTGCCGGGCGTAACGCCAACGCGGTAGGCCAGCTCACGCACAGGGGGTAATTTTGCCCCCGCAACCAGATCGCCCGAAGCTATCCCATCCCGGATCGCCTGCGCCAGCGCTTTGTACTTTGATTTCCCGGTAATGTGCAGCTTTGGCTGCCATATTGTATCTGGTACAATCATTTTGTAGACCGCTATCATATCTCTTTGTATCAATATATTTATAGCAATACCGCTATATTGTATCAATACAAATCTAGGAGTAGTCCGATGTCACACGCGCTCCATACCGCGCACGTTAATGCCCTGAACGCCCAGGCGACCCTTCCAGTCGTCGCCGGCCTTGCAGTCAAATTTGCGGTTGCAGTGGTCACGTGGGACATGCGCCGCAAGACCCGTCGCACCTTGCGCGATCTGGACACATATCTGCTCCACGATATCGGTCTGGACTATTTTGCAGCCCAAGCAGAGGCATCCAAACCGTTCTGGCAGGAATAGTCCCCTCCTGCCGCCTTCCTGACTGGGCCGGTTCCGTCCGGTCCTTTTTTTCATTTCGGCGGAATGGAATAGGTGAGCGATGCGCGCGCTACTGGGGCATCCAGCCCATCGCTATACAAAAGCGCATCCCCAACAGCCAAGACCCGGCCGAGTTTTAACAATTTCGTCTCGCAAATCATGTCAGCATTTGCCGCCGGCTTGCGCATGAAATCGATCGAACAATTGGTTGTCACTGCCAAGGCCACCGGCCCCAAACGCGCGAGTATCGCCAGATACATACCCACATCAGCGAGAGCGAACATTGAAGGCCCTGACACCGTCCCACCCGGGCGCAAATGTCGTTCGGCCACGTTCAGACGCACACGCACCCCGTCTTCGGTCAACGCCTCGATGGTAAAATCATCGCCCAGCTGCGGAAATTCGCGTGCAACAAAGGCCTGTAAGGCCTGTATGTCCATCTGAGGTTCCATCTGGCGCGTCCCCCGCTTAACGTGGGATCAAATCAGCAGAAGAGTGCGCCCATGACAATCCTTACCCGTGATGACGCAGCGTCCATCACCACATTAACGTTGAATGCGCCAGAAAGGCTAAACGCCTTGTCTGACGCCATGCTGGCCGCCATTCAAACAGAGCTTGATCTGATCGCGGATGATCCAAATGTGCGCGTTGTCATTCTGAAAGGGGTCGGCAAGGCCTTTTGTGCTGGCCATGATTTAAAGGAAATGCAGGCTGGCAGGCAGGCTGAAGATGGTGGGGCGGCCTATTTCAAAGATCTTTTTGACCGCTGTGCTGCTATGATGCAGACCATCCAACGGCTTCCACAACCCGTTATCGCTCAGATCCACGGGATCGCGACGGCGGCAGGGTGTCAGTTGGTTGCGACTTGTGATTTGGCCATTGCGGCGGATGATACGCGGTTTGGCGTCAATGGCGTTAATATCGGGCTTTTTTGTTCAACGCCGATGGTCGCGCTTAGCCGCAATATCGGTCGGAAAGCCGCGTTCGAGATGCTGACGACGGGTCGATTCATCAATGCGCGCGAAGCCCAAGAGCTGGGATTGATCAATCGGGCCGTTCATGCGGACGCGCTCGCCCGCGAGACTTTGGAGCTGGCGCAGGCAATTGCGCGTAAACTGCCTTCTGCTGTCAAGATCGGCAAACAGGCGTTCTACGAACAAGCCCAGATATCCACAACAAACGCATATGCCTATACCGGTAGTGTTATGGTGCAGAACATGCTGCAAGAAGACACGAATGAAGGGATAACCGCCTTTTTGGAAAAGCGTGATCCGGACTGGTAATCCTTCGTGGTCTACCAAGCCTCCAACGGAGGCAAGAGATCACGTGCGGCGCAGCCGCTCCTTTGGGTCAAAGGCCATAAATCTCGCCGAACTTTGCCTCTAGATAGTCCAGCAAGGGTCCCTCGCTGGGTGCCACACCTGCGGCATGTGTGATCGTCTCAACAGGTGTGCGTAAACCCCCGTATTGCTGAAGATTTTCGCGCAGCCACCCGGTCGCTTTTGACGTGTCGCCGCGGGCAAGATCATCATCCAGATCTGGCACCGCCTTACGCAAGGCCGCATGCAGGCATCCTGCATAGACATTGCCCAGCGTGTAGGTCGGAAAATACCCAAACAGCCCTTCTGACCAATGCACATCCTGAAGAATGCCGTTTGATGGTTTATCAACGGCATATCCAAAATCCGCCATGAACCGGTCGTTCCAGGCAGTTTCCAACTCCGTCACAGCCAAATCACCTGCTATGAGGGCACGTTCCAGGTCAAAGCGCAAAAGGACGTGCAAATTATATTGTACCTCATCCGCTTCTGTCCGAATAAACCCGTCCTGCACGGCATTTACGGTGGCATAAAACGCCTCTTCGTTCGCAATGCCAAAATCCCCAAACGTGTCGCGCATCTGACCGTAAAGCCAGCCGGTGAAGGCGCGGCTGCGCCCTAGCTGATTTTCGTAAATGCGGCTTTGGCTTTCATGAACCCCCATAGAGACGCCACGACCCAACGGCGTCAAAAGATGTTCCTGATCAATGCCTTGCTCATAGGCGGCGTGACCCACCTCGTGCACGGTCGAGTAAAAGCAATTGAACGGATCCTCGGCGCTGGTGCGCGTTGTGATCCGCACATCAAGGCCGGATCCGGATGAAAACGGATGCACGGCTTTATCGATCCGGCTGGACAATGGCCGGATCGA
>JBCBGX010000053.1:0-13367 GCA_038526325.1 Pseudomonadota bacterium
ATTTCGTCGGATCGCTAAAGGTGCTGGCGGGCCCGCTTAACACAAAAAGCTGGTCAAGATTTTCCGCCTCTTGCAGATCGTTTCTGAAGACGGTCAAAAGGTTGTTTCAAGCGCAAAGGTCGCCTTTGAACCGGATATCGCGCTGCAAGAGGCGGAAAATCTTGACCAGCTTTTTGTGTTAAGCGGGCCCGCCAGCACCTTTAGCGATCCGACGAAATCAAACGGCAAGCTGCGCAAACTGGCGCGTTTTGGGGTGACTTTGGGCGCAGTGTCTGGCGGCATCTTCCCGCTGGCGCGGGCCGGGCTGTTGGAAGATATCTGTGTCTCTGTCCATTGGTGCTATGCCGCCGCGTTTGGTGCGGAGTTTCCGAACCTTACCGCCACCGAACAGGTTATCGCGCTGGAAGGCAAACGCATCACAGCCTCAGGTGCCGCGGCCGCCTTTGACCTTGCGCTTCACCTGATTGAGGAAAAGCTTGGACCGGAGGTTGCAACCGAAGTGGCATGTTGGTTCCAGCACCCGATCATGCGCGGTCAGGGGGTTGAGCAGCGCAAACCAGCCCTAGACACTGCCGGCACTGATGACATGCTGCCGGACATCCTGCGCGAAGCGACAGAGATTTTCGCAAACCACATCGAGGATCCGATCAAGATCGCAGATGTCGCCGATGCTGTGGGCATCTCAACGCGCCAGCTTGAACGGCTTTTCCGCCAGTCTACGGGCAAAAGTCCCCTAAGCTATTACCGTTCGATCCGCATGAAGATCGCGCGCCAATTGGTTTTGTATTCAAACGATGGGCTTCTTCAGATCGCTGTTGCTGTGGGCTACAATTCTTCCGGCGCGATGGTGCAGAATTATAAGGACGTCTTTGGCACCCATCCATTGGAAGACCGACGCAAGATCAACCGATTTAGGGTCGAAGAAAACGCGCTGCTGCCGCAAGCTTGAATTAGCGCAACTCCAACGCACCAAACACAGGCGGTGCAAGTTCCTTGATCAGCTTTAACCGCATCGCCCGCGTATAATCGGCGTAGCCTTCGGCGGTGATGACAAAAGCATTCGGTCCGTGGATGACCTCTGATCTGTAGTAGTCTTCCAGCATCGCAGCGCTTTGATTGATGGTGTCGCCCAATTCGGTGCGGCTATCGGCCACGACCAGCGCGTTTACTTTGATACGATCAAAGTCGGGCTGGCGATAGACGTCTTGGGGTGTTGGGCCGATATTGCTTTCGCCATCACCAGAGACATCAATCGTATGCTGCCAACGCTCAGCTTGTTCTTCCAACATGGCGGCTGCAAAGGTTAGCGCCGTGCCAAGGGCGGTGCGCAAGCCAGCGCGCACCTTTTGATGCGCGCGTATCCGTGCAATCGCAGTATCAAGTGCGGCTTGGCTATCGAGCGTGATCCAAGGCTGGATCAGATATTGATGATTGCGAGAGCTCCATTCGAAAACCGCAAGTCGCACAGGCGGCCCATCGCCAAGGAGGATCAGAAACTGAACCTCCGGATCCTCAAGCGCCGATGCGAGCCCGTTCACCTGCTGGGCGTATTCCGTTGGATTTACAGATCCCGAAACATCAAGCGCAAGGACAAGAGCCTGCCGACAGGCTTCGGCCTGCGCCACAGACGCAAGCCAGAACCAAATCAGCAGCGCGCGCACTTACTTTTGCAGCGGCGGCTCTGTCTCGAAATCGGGGAAGACGCCGGGGCTGGTGGGCAGCCCATCATCAAACTGACTGAGATAGTCGAGCATCATGGGCCGGTTGTCGATAAAGCCTTTGTAAGTCGCCAGCTCCACCGGCAGATCGCGCACCACCCGGTGCAAACGACGTCCCCATTTCGGCATGGTCATCAGATCTTGAAAACTGCAGAGATAGCAACGGATTGGAAATACCAGAACGTTAGACCGCGGCAGGCGGAAGAAGGTTTGCAGTTCAACGCGCAGATGCTGTTTCGCACCGATATTTTCTGGCGTCAGCGTCGTCTTTTGAATGCCCCACTTGTGATAGTTCTCAGGGGAGGTGTCCAAAAGCGGGTTCACCGTCATCGTCCAGTTCAACCGCCGCGCAGGCGCGCCTTGCTGGATATTCATTAAGAACTTTAGGGCGCGTTTGAAAATCCCCATCTCATGGGCCAGCGGCACAGGCGCGTGCCATTCAAAGAAGTTCATGCCGATGTCAAAATCTAGCGACCAGTCGGCTTGGGTTGTGACGATGCCTGCATCCATCCAAAGGTTATCTTCGCGCTGATCCAGCAGGCAAAAGTCCCCTTGGGTTTGCCGCGTGATGTATTCCATCGGCCCATAGGGCAGCGTGGTTTCATCAAGGAAGGTAAAGCTATCATCTATGCCCATCGGCTTGTTGATCCAGCGCCACTTATCCCCGTCGCGATGCAATTCGAACAGGTCAGGATAATCCTCTGACTTGCTGACCATGATCAGCTCTAGCAGGTCCCACCCCGCCAGCGTCATATGCGGCAAGCTTTGACAGCGCAGCGGATCATCCGCCAATACCATGGCGCGGTCTTTCATCTCTGCGACGTAGTGTTCATCCACATCAAAACGCTTTTCATAGACAGACCCTTCCGGCCCGCCGCGATGCTGTTCCATGTTGACCGCATACATGTAGCTGTCTTCGTGAAACGGGAAGGGAAAGCGTTTGATCGCCCAGTCGGAATTGCGGAACGTATAATCGTCGCGAAAGCTTTCATCGTTAAACTGAATGGTCATCTATCAAGCTCCAATGTTCCGACAAAGCGGCTGACACAGGGCATGATCTTTTTGCCTGATGCCTGATCTTCGTCATCTAACCAGTGATCGCGGTGGATGAAGTCTCCATCCGCGCTGACCACATCTGTTTCGCACTGCCCGCAAGAACCGCCACGGCATAGGAAAGGCGCATCGACCCCTGCCCTTTCAATGGCTTCCAGCAGACTTTCGTTTTCACCAACCTTGATGGTTTTGTCAGATTGGCAAAGGCGCACTTCGAAAGGTTTGCCCGGTTCGGGGGCTAGGAATTCTTCGGAATGCACATGAGCTTTTGGCCAGCCCATCCCCGCCGCTGTGTCATGGACCCAACCGATCATTCCGGCTGGACCACAAACATAGGCATGGGTTCCCAAGGGCTGGCCATCAAGCAGATCCGTGAGCGGGATCGCTTGGTCTTGATCGTCGTAATAAACATGGAATTTGGTCGGGAACTTTGCAGATAGCATATCCACGTAAGACCCAAGCGCTTCTGATCGTGCGCTATAGTGCAATTCCCAATTGCCGTTGGATTGTTCGAGCTGACCAATCATCGACAGAAACGGCGTGATGCCTATGCCGCCAGCGAAAAAGATGTGTTTCTTCGCGCGCAGATCGAGGCTGAAAAGGTTCACCGGATAGGTGATCGTCATCGCGTCCCCTTCAGAGACATTCTTATGCATGAAAACAGAGCCACCGCGCCCCTCGTCATCGCGGCGCACTGAAATCGCATAGGTGGATAGATCGGCAGGATCAGACATCAGTGAATAGGGATTCAACCGGTCACGACCATCGTCTTTCATGGTGACAACCGTATGGGCGCCACCTGAAAACGGCGGAAAGTCAGAACCATCCGCGCGTTTGAATTCAAACCGTGTGACCA
Source organism: Pseudomonadota bacterium (assembly GCA_038526325.1). GTDB lineage: Bacteria > Pseudomonadota > Alphaproteobacteria > Rhodobacterales > Rhodobacteraceae > Yoonia. Next base: position 3,628 of record JBCBGX010000053.1, read on the forward strand.
GCTCGTTCACCGGGACCTTGGCGCTGACGATAACGTCGATCTTTTCCGCACCGGGTTTGGCTTTTTGAGGTGCTGCGCTCATTCGTAGATCCCCTTTGGCTCCGGTACGTTTCCTGGGTCTTCGGCGTCGATGCAAACCCCTTGATAGGCGGCCAAACGGCGCGAATAGTGATCGCGCACAAACAAGTTCAGCCCACAATGGCTGCAGACAAATGGGTCGGTTTCGACGTCTTCGGTGATGCCCTTGCAATGTACGCATTGCATGCGGCGTGCGGTGGACCCGCGATGTTCTGTCTGGATGGCAGCATGCGGAATACCCGCCTGCATCGCTTCATTCAGCGCCTGCCCCATCAGGCCTTCTGTCCCAGTCAGATAGACCTGCAAGCCCATCTTTGCTACCGCCAGCGTGTGCTTGATCCGCTGGACAGAGGCGGCATAGCTCGGCCCCTCGTAAAACTGCGCCGGGTTCAATGCGCGCAGCTTCTCTGCGTAATCCTTGCCACGCGGTATATATATAATGTGCGCATTCGCCATGATCTCTGGCGTGGCGATCTCCAAAATCGCCTCGGCGCCTTCGGCATCTGCAATGAACAAATGCGCAGGCCCTTGCCGCGCTTCAAGCGTGCCCCAGACAGGGCGGCTTTTGATACTGGGTGGGAATTCGAACTTCGACATCAACCTACCTTTGGTATGGAAAAAGGCGCGGAGGATCCCCCGCGCCCGATATGATCAATCCTTTGCGGAACGGATCAACTTTTCTTTGTCATAGAACGGCATCTCTTCGGCTGTTGCCGCAAGCTCTGTTCCGTTCGGCTGCACAACAGTCAGCTTGGTGCCCGCTTTTGCGACAGATGGATCCAAGCGCGCAATCGCGACTGAATAGCCGTTCAGCTCGGATGACAGACCATAAGTAATGACGCCAACGTCTTTGCCATCCGCATGCACGCGGGCAAACATTTCCATCTGCTCCATGCCGTCGCTTAGCTTAACACCGTAGATCTTGAACCGTTCTTTGCCTTCCATGGCATAGTGGTTTTCGGACCCGATAAAGCCTTCCTTTCCGGGTGAGACGACAAAATCCAACCCTAGCTCCCAAAGGCTGTCGCCGGCTGGCGTGCCATCTTCAAACGGGAAGGTTTCAGAGTTATCGCCTGGATAGAACAGCAGATAGCTTTCGATGCGCAACATATCGAGCGTGCTAAACTGCGTCGGACGGATGCCCATGCTTTTGCCTTCGGATAAAATGTTGTCCCAGACATGCACGGTGTCCTTGCGCCCAACAAAGATCTCATAGCCGCGCTCACCGGTGTAACCGGTCCGGCTGATCATCACGTTCTTGCCGAACAGCTTGGTGTGCATAATGCCAAAGTAAGCGAGGCTACGAATACCCGGCACATGCTTTTCCAAGAACTCAACCGCGACTGGTCCTTGCAAAGACATATCATGCAGATCGTCGTCCATAATCACCGCACAATTCTTGGCAGCAGCAACTTTGGTTAGCTGCTCCATTCCTGTGCCGGTGCCATGCACCACCATCCAAGAATTAACCGCGAGGTGATAGATCACGCAGTCATCCACAAAAAGCCCGCGCTCATCCAGCATCGCCGCATAGGTCGCACGACCAACGCCGATCTTTTCAACGTTGCGTGTGGTGACGCGGTCGATCACATAAGCTGCATCTTCGCCAACAACATGAACCTTCTTAAGGCCAGAAACATCCATCAAGCCTGCTTTGGTGCGGATCGCTTCATAATCTGCCTTGGCGCGTTCTGGTGTGTCGTCATAGAACCACGCGGTTCCCATGCCGTTCCAGTCTTCCAACTCGCCGCCGATTTCAGCATGCCGCTGAGCCAGCGCAGAGGTCCTCCAAAGAATGGCCATTTCGTTCTCCCCGTTCGGTGATTTTCGTTATCTAGATTGAGCCTCAGTCACGGCTCAAAAGCAAGATTGATAGTCAAAAAAGTTTCCTGTCAGGCAAAAGGGGCCCGCGTTGCAGGCCCCTTCGCAAATTTGTTCAGCGCTTTATTTGTGGTTGCGATATTTCGCAGCCTCAGCGCCTTGACCAATCACAAGCGCTGCAATGCAACAGATGATCGCGATCAAAGTGAAGATTCCCGGCATCGCCGTTCCGTAGCCCATAAAGATCGGGCCCGAGACGCCATCCCAAGATGCTGGTTCATATGGAAAACCCATAATGTGTACTCCTCTGGTTTAGCTAGATGCAGGGGCAGACGCAGGAATGCCCTCTGGATAGGCTTGCGCCGGTACTTTGATCGTATCCAGACCTGCGATTTCTGCAGCTTCCGGTACGCGCAACATTCCCAACATTTTCAAGATCAGCGAAACGACATAGCCGTTTGAGAAGCCAATCGCGACGAAGACAATCGAACCGACAAGCTGACCAACAAAGTTGACTGTTGGTGCTTCTGCTCCGGTTAGTGCAGGATAACCGCTACCGAAGATGCCCAAAAGCAGCATGCCGTAAACACCGATTGTGCCGTGAACTGTCACAGCGCCAACGGCGTCATCAATGCCCATGCGTTCAAGAATGTCCGCAGCTGGCTTCAGCAAGATCCCAGCGCTAAACGCGATGATGAACGTTAGCGATGGCCAGTAGATGTCCAGACCAGACGCAACGGAGATGATCCCGGCCAATGCGCCAGACATCATCCAGAACGGATCTTTCGTGAACAGCCATGCACCGATGATACCACCAGCAACCGCCATCAGGATGTTAAACGCCAATGCGCCTAGGTTTGTTGGCGTGCCGTAAATCGTCGTGAAGTTGGCACCCCATGACCATGCTTCGCCGCCGACAACCAAACAGGCCATCAAGAAGCCCCAGAAGCCGACGATAATCAGCATCAAACCTGTCGCCGTAAACGGAAGGTTGTGACCAGGGATATGGTTCGCGGTTCCATCCTCGTTGAACTTGCCGATACGTGGCCCAAGGTTGATCAAGACACCAAGCGCAAAGAAGGCCGCAACGGCGTGCACCAATCCTGCGGCGCCAAAGTCGTGAACACCCCAGTATTGAACCAACCAGCCATCTGCGTGCCAGCCCCATGCAGCAGCAAGGGTCCAGCTGAACCCGCCAAGCACGATGGCACAAATAACAAAGCCGACAGTCTGAATACGTTCAATCAAAGCACCAGACATGATCGAAGCGGTTGTCGCTGCGAACAATGTAAAGGCGCCCCAGAACACACCGTCGATCTGGTCTTCCGTGTTTGGACCCATGTAAGCAGCACTTTCGCCCCACCCGAAGGCGATCGCATTCGCATAGGCGGCACCAGAAATGCCGTTTGGACCTTCAGCAAGCGAAAAGCCTGTTGGGAAGCCCCAGTAGACCCACCATCCGAAGAAGTAGAAAGCTGGGATAACAAATGCGAAGGCAAGGATGTTTTTTACACCCGATGACAACGCGTTTTTGGCGCGGGATGCGCCCATCTCGTAGGCCAAGAAGCCTGCGTGAATGATGATCATTAATGGAATGGTAAGGTAATAGTATGTTTCAGCGAACATCGTGTTCGTGAAGTTTCCCTTAGCTTCCAAAGCAGCGACTTGCGCTGCGAGTTCGGCCAGTTGTTCTTCCACGGTTTCGGACCCCCTTGTCGTCTTTGCTGTTGGCGAAAACCGGTCTTGTCGCCAGCTTTCGCCGCAAATGAACCATGAGATGTCCGATATGACTAGTATTATTTGCCTACGGTGAAAATTTTTTTCCTACCAGTTGAGCGTCCATTTTTTTGGTGCTAGCTTCGATTCGATCCCGTTTCTATAAGACGGGCAAACTTTTCGAGGAAAACTTATGTGCGGGATTGTTGGTCTTTTTCTGAAAGACAAAGCTCTGGAACCCAAATTGGGAGAGCTTTTGACAGCGATGCTGATCACGATGACGGATCGTGGTCCAGATAGCGCAGGCATCGCAATTTATGGCGATGAAACAAAGGGTAAGACAAAGCTGGTTGTTCAGTCTGATACGCCCAAAGACTCCTTTGCTGGATTGGAGACCACGCTTGGCAAGGCCCTCGGCGCCAAGTTGACAATGCAGGTCAAAAGCACGCATGCCGTTCTTAGCATCCCTGCGGGATCGACCGCTGCGGCCAGAACGGCGCTTGGCGAGATTGATTCAGCCCTGCGCGTGATGGGCCGCGGTGACACACTGGAAATTTACAAGGAAGTTGGCCTGCCAAAGGATGTGGCAGCGCGTTTCGACCTTGCCCAAATGTCAGGCACTCACGGAATTGGTCATACACGCATGGCAACCGAATCGGCCGTGACAACCATGGGCGCGCATCCCTTCAACACGGGCGATGACCAATGTCTTGTTCATAACGGGTCCCTGTCGAACCATAACAGCCTTCGCCGCAAGCTGCGCCGCGAGGGGATTCACATTGAAACTGAAAACGACACTGAAGTTGGAGCGGCCTATCTGACTTGGCGCATGCAACAAGGCGCGACCTTGGGCGAAGCCTTGCAAAGCGGGCTAGATGACTTGGACGGGTTCTTTACCTTTGTTGTTGGCACAAAAGATGGCTTTGGCGTCGTGCGTGATCCGATTGCGTGCAAACCGGCGGTGATGGCCGAGACGGATCAATATGTGGCCTTCGGTTCGGAATATCGCGCGCTCGTTGACCTTCCTGGCATCGATAACGCACGCGTTTGGGAACCAGAACCAGCGACCGTCTATTTCTGGAGCCACAAGGACCAACCGATCAATAAGAAGGCGGCGTAAATGCAAACGATCGACCTACAAGAAACAGGTTTGCGCGACCTGAATGCGACCCTGCATTCGCAGTCGGAGCAGACAAATCAGACCGCATGGACCATTGAAAACCCAAAAGGCGCCCATGCAATTGCGTGTGGGTTAGACGCACCGATTGAGGTCATCGTCAAAGGTTCGACCGGCTATTACTGCGCGGGCATGAACAAGCAGGCGACGGTCAATATCAAAGGCTCTGCTGGCCCTGGTGTCGCCGAAAACATGATGAGCGGGACAGTCGTCATCGAAGGAGACGCCAGCCAATATGCCGGTGCGACCGGTCATGGTGGCTTGCTTGTCGTCAAAGGCAACGCCTCTAGCCGCTGCGGTATTTCGATGAAGGGTATCGATATTGTCGTACATGGCAATATCGGACATATGTCAGCGTTTATGGCGCAATCCGGCAACCTTGTTGTCTGCGGCGACGCGGGCGAAGCGCTCGGCGACAGCCTTTATGAGGCACGGCTTTTCGTGCGCGGCTCTGTCAAGTCGCTTGGTGCGGATTGCATCGAGAAAGAGATGCGGCCAGAGCACCTCGAAATCCTCGCTGACCTGCTCGAAAAAGCGGGCGCAGATGCAAAACCAGAAGACTTCAAACGCTATGGCTCTGCCCGTCAGCTTTATAACTTCAATATCGACAATGCTTACTAAACGAACGGCGTCCTGCGACGCTAACAAGAGGACCCGCGCATGAAAGACGATCATAACGGCGCACCGCGCACCATGCCGATCCAATCGGCGACGTTCTCGAACCCTGTGAATGCCGAAATCCGTCGCGCTGCGGCGACCGGCCTCTATGACATTCGCGGCGGCGGGGCGAAACGCAAGCTACCGCATTTTGACGACCTGCTGTTCTTGGGCGCGTCCATGTCCCGCTACCCGCTCGAAGGCTATCGGGAGAAATGCGAAACCAGCGTCACCTTGGGTACACGGTTCGCGAAAAATCCGATTGAACTCGACATCCCGATCACCATTGCGGGCATGTCCTTTGGGGCACTGTCAGGTGGCGCGAAAGAGGCTTTGGGCCGTGGCGCGACACTCGCCGGAACCTCCACAACCACCGGCGACGGTGGCATGACCAACGAAGAGCGCGGCCATTCTAATAAGCTGGTCTATCAGTACCTGCCCTCTCGTTACGGGATGAACCCCGATGATCTGCGCCGCGCAGACGCGATTGAAATCGTCGTCGGCCAAGGCGCCAAACCCGGTGGGGGCGGCATGCTTCTGGGTCAGAAGATTTCTGACCGCGTGGCTGAAATGCGCAATCTGCCCAAAGGCATTGATCAGCGATCCGCCTGTCGCCACCCCGATTGGACCGGCCCCGATGATCTTGAGATCAAGATCCTTGAGCTGCGCGAAATCACCGGTTGGAAGGTTCCGATCTATATTAAGGTCGGCGGCGCCCGTCCCTACTTTGACACGACCCTTGCGGTCAAAGCAGGGGCGGACGTGGTTGTTTTGGATGGTATGCAAGGCGGCACGGCCGCGACGCAGGACGTCTTTATCGAACATGTCGGCCAACCGATCCTTGCCTGCATTCGCGAAGCGGTTCGGGCGCTACAGGATTTGGGAATGCACCGCGAGGTGCAGCTGATCGTATCCGGCGGCGTGCGCAACGGGGCGGACGTGGCAAAATGTATGGCACTAGGGGCGGACGCTGTCGCCATTGGCACGGCAGCCCTAATCGCGCTTGGGGACAATGATCCCAAATGGGAAACCGAGTATAACGCGCTGGGCACCACAGCTGGTGCCTATGACGATTGGCACGAAGGGCAAGACCCCGCTGGCATCACCACCCAAGATCCAGAGCTGATGAAACGCTTTGATCCTGTCGAGGGCGGGCGTCGGTTGAACAACTACCTCAAAGTGATGACGCTTGAGGCGCAGACGATCGCCCGCGCCTGCGGCAAAAACCACGTGCACAACCTCGAACCAGAAGACCTCTGCGCGCTTACGCTAGAAGCGGCGGCAATGGCCAAAATTCCGCTGGCAGGCACCGATTGGTACCCCGGCAAACCCGGCACAACCTACTAAACCAAAACAAGGGCGCGGCCACCTGGTACGCGCCCGTTTCATTCGACCACAGGGAAATGCAATGACAACAGATCTTGCCAAATTCGCAGCCGAAAAAGGCGTTAAATACTTTATGATCAGCTTCACCGACCTGTTCGGTGGACAGCGGGCCAAATTGGTGCCTGCGCAAGCCATCGCAGACATGCAAGAAGAAGGCGCCGGTTTTGCCGGTTTCGCCACATGGCTCGATATGACACCCGCGCATCCTGATATGCTGGCCGTGCCCGACCCGTCTTCGGTCATCCAACTGCCTTGGAAACCAGAGGTCGCTTGGGTCGCCGGCAATCTTGTGATGGAAGACGAAGACGTCGCGCAAGCCCCGCGCAACGTCTTGCGCAAGCTGATCGACGAGGCCGCCAGCGAAGCTCTGCGCGTCAAAACCGGGATCGAGGCAGAGTATTTTCTGCTGACCCCAGAAGGAAACCAAATCTCTGACGAATTCGATACCGCTGAAAAGCCCTGTTATGACCAGCAGGCCGTCATGCGCCGCTACGACGTGGTGCGCGAGATCTGCGATTACATGCTGGACCTCGGCTGGGGCCCCTACCAAAACGACCACGAAGACGCGAACGGCCAGTTTGAGATGAACTGGGAATTTGACGACGCGCTCAAGACCGCCGACAAACATTCCTTCTTTAAGTTCATGACCAAGTCGGTCGCTGAAAAGCACGGCTTCCGCGCGACGTTTATGCCCAAGCCAGTGGAAGGGCTGACCGGCAACGGCTGTCATGCGCATATCTCTGTTTGGGATATGGACGGCAAAACAAATGCCTTTGCCGCAGAACCAAGCGACAGCAGCCAAACCGCTGAACTTGGCCTGTCCGATCAAGGCCGCCACTTCCTTGGCGGGATCATGAAACATGCGAGCGCTTTGGCCGCGATCACCAACCCAACCGTGAACAGCTACAAGCGGATCAACGCACCGCGCACCATGTCCGGTGCGACTTGGGCGCCGAATACCGTGACGTGGACCGGCAACAACCGCACGCATATGGTCCGCGTCCCTGGCCCCGGCCGGTTTGAACTGCGCTTGCCAGATGGCGCGGCAAACCCCTACCTGCTGCAAGCCGTCATTATCGCAGCTGGCCTCTCAGGCATCCGTTCAAAAGCAGATCCGGGCAAGCGTCATGACATCGATATGTATGCCGAAGGCCACAAAGTGCGCGGCGCGCCGAAGCTGCCGCTCAATATGTTGGATGCTTTGCGTGAATACGACAAAGACAAGGGTCTGAAAGCAGCGATGGGCGATGAATTCTCTGCCGCTTATCTGAAAATGAAAATGCAAGAGTGGAACTCTTACGTTAGCCATTTCAGCCAGTGGGAAAAGGACAACACGCTGGATATCTAACTTAAAGGCGTCATCAAAACAAAGAGGCCGCTGGGTTCCAGCGGTCTTTCTTGTTGGTACGAACACCAGCAGTTGGCTCAAAGAGCTTTCTTCAGAAAAAGTGCTGGCTGGCCTGGAAACAAGGCGAAGCCACCGTTCACTACCTAAGCCAACCCCGCCCTTTTGCAGTCTGCGCGGTCCAAAGCAGAATGGCTGCGACCACAAGGGATAGGCCGGTGCTCATAATGACATCCATGCGCAATCCAACCACCATGATCGCGTGAACCAATGTCAGGGCGGTTCCGATCAACGACAAGATCAGGATCTGAATGGCTACCTTGCGGCGCAGCAAAAGCACGATGCAGCCCACTGCCCCACCAAAGACCGCAATCGCAAATCCAGCCGTCGCCCAGACAGGGCGGTCCGTGATCAGCATTTGGTAGCTTTCCGGCAAATTCGCCACCGCTTCCGCGCTGCTTTGCATCAAGTAGTTCAAGCACCCCATCAGGTTCCAAAGCAACCCTAGAATGACCACTGGCCAATAGTTCCAACCCGGCTTTTCCATGAACGCCCCTTCCCTTTTTTGGCACCCTAGCCCTAGATCAAAGCGGGGTCGACCCAGCCTTTAACCACGATCCAAAGTCTGCTTCGGAAACCTCGCTGGCCGCTGACCCTTCCATCATCTGAACACCTTCCACTGGGTCCGGGCGAAAGTGCCAGCCGTTCAGCCTTAGAAACGTAACCGCCGTCACGAAGCCAGTGCGCTTGTTGCCATCGACAAAAGCATGCGCCTTCGCGATCCCAAAGGCATAAGCCGCCGCAATGTCAAAAAGCGATGCATCTTCATAACTCGCACGGTTCAACGCCCGCGCACAGCCTTGTTCCAGCAAACCAAGATCGCGCAAACCCGGTGCGCCGCCGTGACGCGCGATTTGACGGTCATGAATGACAGTGACAGCCCGCAATGGGGCCCATTTAGGGTGACTCACGCAAGCGCCTGAAGCATATCTCGGTTTTCATCCATGACATCTTCTGCAGCGGCCAGCGCTTCGGCGACACTCGGGTCTTGGGCCATCAACTTTAACGTCCCATCATCCCCTCGTACGACATAAACCGTGTCACCTTCCTTTGCGTCCAAAAGCGTCAGCATTTCGGTGGTTAAGGTCATAACGGCAGAATTACCGACTTTGCGAATTTTGCTTTCGATCATCTCAAATCCCATCGTATACTCATATGTATATACATCAAGTTAATCTTTTTCAACCATGCGTAAGTTTTATTTACTGACAAGAATATTTATTGACTATTGGTGATGGACACGTTGCAATCCGCATAAAGAAATTTAGGGAGTCTTTCATGTCTAAACGCATCGCTGTTCTTGGTGCCGGCCCATCAGGTCTTGCCCAGCTTCGCGCCTTTCAATCCGCTCAAGCCAATGGCGAAGACACTCCAGAGATTGTCTGCTTTGAAAAGCAATCCGACTGGGGCGGTCTTTGGAAGTACACATGGCGCACAGGGTTAGACGAATACGGCGAACCGGTGCATGGATCTATGTACCGCTACCTTTGGTCAAACGGC
>JBCBGX010000054.1:0-13340 GCA_038526325.1 Pseudomonadota bacterium
AAACGATTTGCGCTCCTGATCCTAGAGACGCGCCAAGCGAGACCATTGTCGCAAAAACATGGAACAGTGGCAGCGGGCAAATCTGCACGTCTTCTTCTGTGAAAAGCAGCCGTGCGCCCAGCCAGGCATTGTAAACAATCCCGGAATAACGGTGCTGCACAACCTTGGGCATGCCCGTCGTCCCACCGGTGTGGAAATAGGCCGCGACCCGGTCTACCAGGCTGTCTTCAAAGCTCAGCGTGGTTGGGTACTTTGCCAAGTCGGCATTAAAGTCACGCACTCTGGCATCGTGGTTTGTCGGGTTCTTGGGACGGATCAGAGGGACGATGAATTTCTTTAGGCCCGTCAGGTAGCGCAGCAAATCCACCTCAAGCACGTGTTTGACATTAGGCGCCATGCGAACCGCGTCTGCCGCCTTTTGGGCCACATCCGTCTTGGGAAACGCTTTCAAGGTGACCAATACCTTGGCATTCGTCTCGCGCAGGATCGCGGCGATCTGTTCGGCATCCAAAAGCGGGTTGATCGGGTTCACGATGCCGGCAACCTGCCCCCCCAGATAGGTCAGGATCGTCTCTGTCGCATTGGGCATCAGATAGGCGACCACATCATTTTCGCCCACACCGAGTGCCCGGAACATGTTCGCCGCCTGCCCCGTCTTGTCGCGCAATTCGTTCCAGGTCAGCGTTTCGCATTTGGCATCGGGGTCCGACAGCAGGCTGAAACTGGTCGCTTTGCGATTGCCGTGTTTGCTGGCGGTCTCGGTCAGCTGCGCATAGGTCGTGGTCGGAAGCTGGCGCGCGTCCCACGGCATTTCGTTTTCTATAGCGTCCCGGTCTGCGACAGTCGCATAGGCCATGCGATCTCCTCCCCTTCAAATACTCCGCCAACAGGTGCGACGGCTTCTCCCTTCGCCACAGGGTGCGCAAAGATGGTCGCAATCACAAGCCTGACGCTGCGAAAATTCGCTATTCGGCTGCCAAACCTTCGGTGAATTGCAGCCGGGCCAGCCGTGCATACAGCCCGCCCTGCGCGACAAGAGCGTCATGGGTGCCTTGGGCCACAATCCGACCTTCATCAAAAACGATAATGCGATCGGCCTTTTTCACGGTCGCCAAACGGTGCGCAACGATAAGAGTTGTCCTGGTTTTCGCCAAATCTTCGACAGCGCGTTGTACGGCATATTCGCTTTCCGCATCCAGCGCGCTTGTCGCCTCGTCCAGAAGCAGCACTGGCGCATCCCGCAGGATTGCGCGGGCAATGGCAATGCGCTGTTTTTGCCCTCCCGACAGCATCACACCGCGCTCACCGACATAGCTGTCATAACCGTCTGGCAGTGCGCTCAGAAAATCATGGGCAGCAGCGGCCTTGGCCGCTTCTTCAACCTCGGCGTCTGTGGCCTCGGGACGGCCGAACCGAATATTCTCGCGGGCGGTCTCGGCAAAGATCACCGGGTCCTGTGGCACTAACGCTATGTGCTGGCGGAACTCGGTTCGCAGCATATCGCGCAGATCAACTCCATCCAGCCGCACGGCCCCCTCTTGCGGGTCATAAAAGCGTTGGACCATCTGGATAATCGTGCTTTTGCCCGCACCTGACGGTCCTACAAGTGCTACGGTCTCGCCGGGTATGATATCCAGATCGACACCGGCAAGCGCTGAAATATCGGGACGCGAGGGGTAGCTGAAGCGGACATTGTCAAAGGTCAGCGCGCCTTTAACAGGGCTGGGCACGGGTAGCGGCGTATCAGGATCCTGCACGCTGTCTTCCATTGTCAAAAGCTCGACCAGCCGTTCGGTGGCGCCTGCAGCGCGTTGCAATTCGCCCCAAACCTCCGACAAGGCCGCAACAGCACCGCCGACCATGATTGTATAGATCAAGAACTGCACCAGCCCGCCTTCGGTGATGACACCCGCCGTCACATCCTGCGATCCCATGCGCAAGAACAACACAATCGCCGCAAAGACCATGAATATGACAATGGCCGTTAAGAACGCGCGGGTGATGATCCGCCGCCGGGCAGAGCGATAGCTTTGCTCTGTCACTTCATCAAATTTGACGCGGCTCAGTTCCTCGTGGGTAAAGGCCTGAACCGTCTGGGCCGACAGCAATTGCTCTGACGCACCGCCGCTCGATTCCGCAATCAGATCCTGATTTTCCCTCGACAGGCTACGCACCCGCCGCCCCAGAAACAGGATCGGAAAGAGCACAACCGGGATAGGCCACAGCACCATGATGCTCATCTTGACCGATGTCATCAGCATCAAAATCACACCGCCTATGAAAAGCAGGATATTGCGCAAAGCGATGGATGCTGAACTGCCGACCACCGACAAGATCAGTGTTGTGTCCGTTGTGATCCGGCTGAGCACTTCACCGGTCATGATCTTTTCGTAAAACGCGGGGCTCATCCCGATCATGCGTTTGAACACCGCCTTGCGAATATCTGCCACGACGCGTTCGCCCAGACGGGTCACAAGGTAATACCGAAACGCCGTTCCAAAGGCGAGCAGGACCGCGATGGTCAGCATCGTCACGAAATGCCCTTCGATGTCGGATGAAGATACACCAAACGCATCAACGATCTGCCCTGCCGCGATCGGCAGCGTCAAAGACACCATCGCCGTAAACACAAGCGCAAAACCAGCAGCCAACATGTTCAGCTTATAAGGCAGCATAAATGGCCAAAGCGCACGCAACGCGCTGACCTTTTTGCCAACGGGCCGGTCTTCTGCAGCTTGGGTGTTTGGGTCAGCCATTCGGCGTCCTTTGTCCTTTTGTCAGCCTCACCTAAAACTGGGGCACGGCTTAGACAAGCCAAGGGTTGGTATCTGCGCCATATGGACGAGGGGGAATGTTGGAGCGGGCGACGGGAATCGAACCCGTATCATCAGCTTGGAAGGCTGAGGTCTTACCATTACACAACGCCCGCGCGCTCGTCGCGTTGCTAGTTCACCTAATCAGCAAGGTCAAGGTATCAGCGTGCCTATCAGCTTGGCGTCTTGCTTGTTTGCCAATCCCGGAATGGCGCATCTGAAAAAAGGTGCCGCAATGCGCCCGTGCCGCAAAACAGCCAGCATGACGCTAGTGGCAGGCAGCTATTGAAACACACCTTCAGATCTGAGCGCGAACAGGAATGAACGCATCAGGTCTTTAACACGTGGTCGGCCTCTGGCGCTTTTAGGAGTCACGGCACGAAGGTCTGACATTTGCCCACTAAGCCGCCGACTGCTGCGTCGGTCCCGCGGGTCGCAACAGGATCAATAGCAACGCGGCAAAAACCGAGACAGCAGCACCGACAAGTGCGGCAACGCCCGCATCTGAGAAATGGGTCATGAGCACAGCAACCAAGATTGGCCCAACGAAACTGCCAATCCGCTCACAAGTCCGCAGCAGGCCCAGCGCCGCTGTCATCGGGACATCAGGGATGCTTTCAGCAACGTCCATGACTGAAACAATGAGTGGCGCCTTCAAAAAGGCATGTGCGATGCCTAGCCCTGCGACGATCGCAAGAACCATTATGGCACTGGGGTCCAAGAACAGGCCGAAAAGCACCACACCAGATGCAAAAGAGGCCATGGCAGCCACTTTTAGGTTCTGCCCTACGCGATCGGCAAATCCGGCAGCCAGGGGTGAAATCGGGATAATCACCAGCGCATAGACCATCATGATCCGGCCGATTTCGGACTGACTCACGTCCAGATTTACAAGATAGACAGGTACAAAAAGATACAACACGCCGGTCAAAACGACCTTTGCCGGAATAGCGCAAAACACCAAAAGGGACAGGAACCGGTGGTTTCTCAACAGCGTCAGAACCGATCCTGCCCCCCCTTTCGCAGCCGGCGTTTTTTCCGTCTCAAGAGGATCTAGCATCAAAAACCCAAGGACCCCGGCAAGCCCAGCGAGACAGGCAGCAATGACAAAAACAGGTTTGTAATCCAGCCAATCAGCCAAAATTGCGCCAATTGCCGTTCCGCACAGCGTGGCGGCCATCAAAACACCGACAAAAACTGCCATTCCGCGCGCCCGATTTCGAGCGCTAACAACCTTTGCAATATAGCTTTGGCAAGAGATTGTAATAACGGCATATCCCACAGCAGTTATGCTTCGCCCCAGAACAATGTCATTGCCTGATGCTGCGAAAGCGCACATCACATAGCCCGCAATCGCGGGCAACAATCCAACAAGAAAAAGCCTGCGGTTGCCATATCGATCTACCAACTTGCCCGCGAATGGTGTCAGTACAGCAATCACCAACATAAACATCGAGATCGGCAGACCCATCATGATGTCTTCGGCGAAAAGGTCCGTTGGTTGATGCAGTTCAGCCACGAACAGCGGCAGAAAAGACTTCTGCAATTCTTCGGCAAAGCAGAAGACAAAAAGCGGGATCCGCGCGTCGATGATACTGGCGCCTGAATCAGACGTTGTCTTTTGTAGATCGCGCGCCAAAACAAAATCTGTGATACCCGGCCGTGCCAGATACACGCTGGCCCTTTGGGATATCCGGGCATTTGCCGTATTGCAGGCTGCGATCACTGACGAAAAGGCTGTTGATACTTTGGCCTGTCCGTATTGGGGAAAGCGGCCTGCGGCACGGGCTGCTAATGCTGTTTGCACTACGCGCAGCGGACCCAACAACATCCTGCCGGTCAGATACGCCATCAATTCAATGGCCACCAGAATGGTCACAATCAAAATGATCAAAGTGTCAAAAAACACCTCGCGCATCTGCTCTGCCATAAAGTCTCGATCCAGCGTGATCCTTAAAGCCGCAACGGGCGCCCCGTTTGACAAGATTGATTGCTGCAGCACCATGTTTAGGGCGTCATCGTTCGCTCCAGGGATCAGGCCAGCCCATACAGAACCGAACTCACGCGATGCCTCCAAAGGACTGTCGACAGCGGTCGGCTGAACAACCTCGATTACGGCAATTTCCGGCATTTCAGAAGCAATTTGCTGTGCCAGGATATCCAGGCCACGGAGTTCCTTAAAGGGGATACCAAGATCCAATGCTGTCGCGATATCCCGCCGAATAAGGTCGCCCGCAGCATCCGCCTTGGCGGTCAACTGAGCGTGGATCCCGTCACCGAACACGATTAGCGTCACGATGAGGCTGGCAATCGCAGCCATGATCATGACGGCACTTACAACGGCCCCCACCTGTCGGTTCAGAGATCTTTCAATAGAAAGAGAGGCGGGCGCGGGCTGTGTCATTCGACAATTTCAGCAATGCCAATTAGCTGGATCGGCGGATACAGCTCTAGCGCCCGGGCGACGCGCATATTGATAATGATCGAATATCGATCAAGTGTGGCAATCGGCAAATCCCCCGGAAGCTCATCTTCAAAAAGTACGCTCTGAGCCTGGGACGCGGCAAGCTTGCCCACATTGACATAACTATTGGCCACAGCCATCAGAGCATCAGCATCCGATACCATTTGTTCATAGGCAGAAAACACCGGCAAGCCATGATCCAAAGCGGCTGCCGTAAAGACATCGGCATGTTGCAAATTGAAGGAGCTGGACCCAACATAAATTGCCTCTGCCCCCAACGCAGCCAATTCTGCAATCTTTTTGGGAATTTCGGCGGGGTCGGCCGCACCGCTTGGCCCTGGCGAATATGTAGCTTCGATCAACTCGAAACCGAACGCATCGGCCAGAGGGATAAGCTCTTCCGTATTATAGCCAGAATTTGCCTCGTTCGCGTCGTTCAATACACCGATGGTGCCTGGCTCAAAATATTCGAAAAGCGTGCGCATCTGCGCCTCTTCAGGCACTCGGTTGCGCACACCTGTCACGGTTGGCCGCCCGCTTGCCGCATAGGTTTCAATCAGGCCAGAGCGAACAGGATCAGCCACAATCATAAACAATACCGGAATGTCACCCAAGGGCGTTGCTGGCCCATCTTCCAGCGTCCCGATGAGAGAGGTCGAAACCGATGTCCCCCATGTAACCACAAGATCTGGCTTTTTTGCGCGCAACCGTGTCACAAGATCCGGCAGTACCGACTGATCACGCGCAATGTCTGTGACTGTCACCTCAACGGGCAGATCCCGATCCGCAAAGAAATCCTGAAACCCCTGACACGCCTCCTCACACCCGCGAAAGGTCACCATATGCACCTGTGCCGGGTTATCCCGTGTAAAATCCGCCTGCAAAGGCCCGGCAAAAAACAGGCAGATCCAGACAGCCAGAAAAACGATACGATCACGCATTGGACAATTCCTTTGCAAAGAGATTTGAGAAAGACAAAAGCGCAAGGCCAACTGTGGACGTAACCAGCACAAAGCCAATGATGTAAGGGACCGCCTCTAGCCCGAACATCATCATGATGACGCCCGCCATGAGCGGGCCAACAAACCCGCCAATTTGAAACGTAAAGCCCTTTTGGAATTCCACCTGCGGCAACGTGAACTCACCGATGGCGGCCGCCGTCAAAACCCGGCTACGAAAGGCGCGGGTCAAGCCAGCTGTTGCACCGACAAGCAAGACAGTGACGATCCAGGCATGGGTTTCAAAACGCGCGCCCAGTGCGATTAACCCCAATCCGATCAGACCAAGCGTTGCACAGGCCGGGATCACGAACCCTTTTTCCTCCGACAGGATCCCCGCCCAGATCGCATAGCCGCCGATCATCAATAGTGCATAGGCTGTAATCACATGGCTTATCAGCGATTGCGGCAGACCCATATCCGATAATGCCAAAGGAACCAGGAACAGGATAAAACCGCGATCAAGAAGCGACAGCGGGATCGCAAAAAGAAGGACCGACAGCCCCACTCTTCGATTGGTAAAGATCGCGCGCACCGGTGCCAGCCGCTCTGAAACGTTTGTGCGCGCGCGGCTGGTGCGCGCACCAATGGCGCCATCCATCAGGATCAAACTGATCACCATCGCAAACACCGAAACACCGGCGGCAATCACAAAGACGATGCCGGGCCCGGCCCAGTCCGCCAGCACTGCGCCAATCGCCAGACCCGTCACACCAGAAGTCAGAAATGCCTTGCTGAACCCGTCTTCATCGTGTCGATCCGCCGCGTGATGGGGAACGGATAGAGCATAGTCAACGCAGGCCACCCGCAACAGACCCAGACCTGCCCCAGAAACTGCACGCGCAAGGGTCAACATGCCGATGTCATTTGCGAAACTCGCCCCAACTAGGCCCGCAATCGACAACAGCAACCCGCCAATTGCGTTCAAGCGCAACGGCACCCGGTCCCACCAAAGCCGCGACACCGCCATGGCAACTATCAAAGCCGCGGTAAACATCGCGATAGGTACGGCGATGGCCAAAGTATCGGGGACCCACGGTGCAAGGGTGTTGGGCAGACTGCGTGCGTATAGGGGCATCCAAGCCGTTAACAAGCCTTCTGCAAACAAGGCCACAAACAAGGGCAGTCTTGCATCAAAAATAGCAATTTCTGTCACCCGTTGTTGAACGGGAAGCCTGCGTTGAATGAATGTCCGCGCCTCTTTTCTAGCATGACCAACCGCCTGATTTTCCGCCCGCTGCCGCAAGAGTGCGTTCCGCTGCTGCAAAGCGGCCAGAAAACGCCACGCCTTGCCAATCCGCAGTTTCAGACCGGACTGTATGAACTCGCCCTGCCCCATCTTTACCAGATACCGCTGGATTGCCTGCAAGGGTGTGATCAAGCTTTGGACAACCGGGACCATCAGCATCTCTAGCGAAAACAGGATCGCCGCCATCACCACAATCAGCGTGTCCAATAGCGTGTCTAGCATCCGATTGCGCAGATACCCCATGTCGAGCTCTGCTGTTATCTGCGCGACCGGTTCACCATAGGCCCGCACCTCTGTCCGCACCACTTCGCTGATCTGGTCGCCATCGGCTGTGACCAACATGCGAACAGTCGCCACCAATCTTGAAAAGAAGGGCTCGGTGTTGCGCATTTGTGCTGTCCCCGATGGCATCTGCGCAATGATCAGCCGCTCGCGCTGGAACCGGTCACGGTCGGTGAGGATATGGAAATTGATCGCCTTGATTTCGGGGGTTTCCGCCGCCAGTTCGGCGGCATAGTCTGGCACGCCGCGCAGATGCTCGATCGGAACACCCGCATAAACCGCAAACTCAACATCGCGGCGCATGGTTTCCAAAACGCCAGATGTGCGGTCGATCATGAGTGGTGGCAATACTGTGCCAAGGTGCAGCAGCTTCAGCGTTGTGGCACATGTCCCGCAGCACATCAGGATCAACATCACCATCACTTTCAAACGCAGTGACAGGCCTCGCCGAAATTGTTGCCAACCGGTGTCCATCACCTAACGCGCCCCCGTCTTGGACGCGTCATCTGCCACGAGTGCCTCAAGCTCATCACATGCTTCGGCATAAGCGCGATTGCCTTGGATGATCAGCGCGCGCATCTGGTCCGCGACATCGTCCTCGTCAAGGTCATCTAATGGCTCAACCGCATTCAAATTGGCCTCTTCAAACACCGCCATGACCCGCCCGACTTTCTTGAAGCCGAACAAAACCAGTGGCACCACAGCACCGGCGATCACGCAGAACACGATCATGAAACCCTTTAGGGTCTCACGATGCGCCCGCAGAACTTCCGGGCGATAGTTGCCGCGATGGCTACTAATGACGACTGCACCAATCATCGACCCGGTTGAATCGATGATACGCCTCGCAGAATGGAGCGTATCACCAATCTCCAGCCGGGCCGTCGGGCTGTCCTGTATCGTGATCCGGCGCATGAGCCGGTTCAAATCGCCGTCTGGCAAAGGCTCATTCGCTGTCGTGCCGATTTCGGCACCGTCTATGGCGACAATTCGGATCGTATCGATCAGCGGCTCGCGCCGCATCTCACGGTCAATGATGCTGTCGAGATTGCGAATTTCGTCAAGGCCAAGCCCCACCTGTTCAGCGCGTCGTGCGACCGTTTCAATGGTCGATCCCGCAATTTGAAGCCTTGCCGATGTCGTGTCGATCACAAGGCTTTGGTACTTCAGATAGTTAAGGCCCAGTTGCAAACCCAGCAGGCATGCAACGACAAACCAGATCGACAGCAAGACATTGATGTGAAACCGATATAGCTTGAGCATTCCGAACCGTTACGACCCTTTGATGACACCACAAACGAAAACCTGCATGGGACCGGCTTTCCCCCAACCAGGGCGCTTGACTGCCCTTCAAAGCCGTCCTTGTTGAACATACGCTCGTGGCTATCGGTTTATTCGCAAGAAACGGCTTTTTTTTCTGTGAACATTAAGCGTCGCCCAGCATGCACCACAAGTTGATCACAACCCCAGGGTGGTTTCTATGTGATCAATCATTTCTGTGGACATCGGTTCGACGCGGGCATCAAATGTCCCGACAACCTTGCCCTGCCGGTCCAAAAGTATCTTGTTAAAATTCCAGCGTGGGACAAACCCCATCTCAGTCCGGATGGATTGATAGAACGGGTGCGCATCACGGCCCAGAACCGGGGTAATCTCGGTCATGGGCAGATCAATCCCATAGTGCAGCTCGCAATAGTCCTTGACCGCTGCATTGCTGTCCAACTCTTGGCGGAAATCATCCGAGGGCACGGCCAGCACCACCAACCCAGCCGCACGATACCTGTCATAAAGCGCCTGTAATTCGCTAAACTGGTCCACAAATCCACACAGCGACGCCGTGTTGACCACAAGGACCGGCTGCCCCTCCCATTGGCTGATGGTCAAGGTTCCGCCATCAATCGAAGCAAAAGGCGCATCGCGATCAAGTGCCAACGCCAATCGTGCCGAAAGCGCGAAGGCCGTCAGCCACAAGCAACGGGACATTGTCCGAAACCCTATCACCTAGCGCACCAAAACAACGTCGCTGCGCACATCAAGCGCCTCATCCGCCGCATCGACCAGATATTCAGCGACGGCAAGCCGTGAAATCAGCCCGTTGCGCCATGCCGCAGGGTCGCGCAAGACACGGTAAGATTGCGATGTCTTGTTGTTCGTCAGGATCACAGGCCGCGCGATGGTCCAATCGACATCACTTTGCATGATCATATCTTCCTGGACGTCCTTATCGGCATAGGGCCGCCCCAGAAACGCTCGGTGCCCCATGCGTTCGACCTTGCTCATCGCCGCCTTGCTGCGCCCGGCACCAAAGCCGGTGACCACGATCAGGCGGTTCACGCCTGCCCCGCTCATGGCGTCTAACAAAACACGTGTGCTCGCGGAAAAGAGTGTCACCGTCTGCCACAACATCGCGACGCTTTCCTTGATACCTAGGGCATAAATCACCGCATCCACGCCCTCTAATGCCGCAGATACGTCATCAGGCTTTAGCGCATCGCCTGCAAATGCCTCCAACCCGTCTTGCGCAGGCAGGCTGTCGGCACTGCGTGCGAAGGCCCGCACCTTATGCCCCTTGGCCAGGGACACATCCACGGCACATTTCCCGATGCCCGATGTCGCCCCCATGATCAGCAAATGCGTCATGTCTTACCCTTTGGTTTTTGTGCTGTCCCCATGAAAATCACCATCGTGCCCGGCAGCCGGCCAAAGACAAAATCCCCGCGCCGGTTGATCCCGCGCGGCCCCAGCCCAACGGTTTTGCCGGGTTCCAGTCCGGCAGCCTTCAAATGCGCGCGCAACTCTGCCGGTTTTATAAACATCGCCGGATCATGGGTGCCTTTGGGCAAAATGCCCAACACATCCTCGGCCATCGTGATTGTTACAAACCGGGCAATGGGATTTCGGTTGATCGTGTCGAATAACAGCACGCCACCGGGCCTTAAAACGCGGGCGATCTCTTGCACGACTTTCGCAAGATCCGTCACATGCTCCAAAACATCCACACAGACGACCGCGTCAAATGTGCTGTCGCCATAAGGCAGCGCCTCGCCCACGCCCACATCGTACCCAATATCGCGATCTGTCGCCGCAGCATGGGCGCGTGCAGCCGCAATGGCGTCAGCCGCCGGATCTATCCCTATGACACGCGCACCCCGATCACAGATCGCCTCGGCCATAAACCCGCCCGCACAGCCCAGATCCAACACCGTCTTGCCCTGCCAGTCGATGAACTGGTCAAACCAGGCCAACCGCCCCGGGACCATGTTTTTCAGCGTGCGCACCCAACGAATGTCATCTGACCACCACTGGTTCGCCACATCATCATAAATTGCCAGGTTGTTGCGGTCGGGTTGGGCCATGGTCGGTGCTCGCGTTCTCGTCACACCACAAGTAGCCCAGCATGCGGCGTTTCAAGCGCTTAAGTGACGCATACCAGGGGAATGTTGGCCTTCGGAACCACTCGCGCTACCTGTTTGCAAGCCAGGAAAGGACAGGTTTGATATACCCAGCCCGAACATCGCCCAGAAATCGCCCTACCCCATTGAAGTCGAAGCGGGGAAATCCTATTTCTGGTGCTCGTGCGGACAGTCAAAGAACCAACCCTTCTGCGACGGCTCGCATAAGGGCACAGACTTCACGCCGGTCAAGTTCGAAGCGAATGAGACAAAGAAAGTCTTCTTTTGCGGATGCAAGCATTCTGCATCACCTGTGACTTGTGATGGCTCTCACAACACTCTTTGAGGCCACAACAAAAAACGACCGCGTGAAAACACCCGGTCGTCTCGAAACCACTCAAGTCTGCAAGCTTACGACGTGACTTCGCGCGCGGCATCGTAATTGCAGCCGCTATGGCCGGATAGGCCTTTCATCGGCGAACTGCTCTCGGCCAATTCAACACAGGCCTGCACGCCGGCATCCCATGTCATGCCGACAGCACAGCTTTGGGCAACAGGTGCAGTTGGTGTTGGCAATGTTGTTTCTTGTGCAAATGCCGTCGCGGGCAACATGGCGAAGGCAAGGATCGTCAGACGCATAATCGTTCTCCTGCTGGGGCGATACGGGAAAGGTAGCCCTAGCTTTCCTGAAATCAAAGTTCCTGATCGTCGCACCCCTTGACTCATGTCAAGGCAGGCAAGCCGCTGGCGCGCTATACAGCACTATGCACAAAAATGGAGAGGGTTATGAAAGACACCGTGGTCGAGGCCAAGCCCAAGCAACGCAGCCCGCGAAAACCGGCCCGTTTGCCAAAACTCGCCCGCCGCCCCTACGAGGCCGAAAAAGCCGAACTCCAAGCAGAACTATTAAAAGTTCAACTATGGGCACAGGAAACCGGCCAGCGATTTGTGCTCTTGTTCGAGGGGCGCGATGCCGCTGGCAAAGGCGGCACGATCAAGCGCTTTACCGAACATCTGAACCCACGTGCAGCCCGCGTTGTCGCGCTCAACAAACCCACCGAAGAAGAACGCGGTCAATGGTATTTCCAGCGCTACATCGATCATTTGCCGACATCTGGTGAAATGGTCCTTTATGACCGATCCTGGTACAATCGCGCCGGTGTTGAACGCGTCATGGGCTTTTGCGAACCCGCCGAATACCTCGAATTCATGCGCCAGACCCCTGAACTGGAACGCATGCTGACCCGTTCTGGGATCAGGCTTTACAAATACTGGTTCTCGGTCACGCAGGACGAACAGAAACGCCGCTTTGATAGCCGCGCAAACGATCCGCTGAAGCAATGGAAGCTGTCGCCCATTGATAAGGCCAGCCTCGACAAATGGGATGATTACACCGAAGCGAAAGAGGCCATGTTCTTTTACACAGACACGGCAGACGCACCCTGGACTGTTGTCAAATCCAACGACAAGAAACGCGCGCGCCTTAACTGCATGCGGCATTTCCTGTCTACGCTCGATTATCCCGGCAAAGACCCCGCTGTGGCCCTGCCTCCACAACCCGAGATTGTTGGCAGTGCGAAACGGGTGATCCACAACGCGGACCATATCCTGGGCACAGCCTTGCATCTGGACAGCCGTCGAACAACGTAGCGGTCTGACACTCCAGCTGCCAAAGCCAAACTGGTCATCAAACAGGCGTCCAACCTTGCTGATTACGCGACCCAACTGCAGATCAGGGGGCAAGTTGGGTTTTTCCAGACTAAGCCTCTCGCAAGAGGCATGCCACCAAAAAGACCGCGCAACATGAGCGAGATCATTTTTTGGGAACTCTCTTCGCCTTTTGTTCAAGACTTTTTCGTTATTCCAACTGGCACCCACCAAAACGGGTTCAGCCGGTCCGCCCGCGTTAGCGACACCTCACCCGGCTTTCCAGAGGTCAACACCAACGTAACAATAATGGCATTCGTACTGATCAGTTTTCCGTTCTGCATTTTTCTGGGGCGCGACCTGACTGTCGCCAATGAAAACCCACGGATCGAAGTAAACGGCACTTTTGTCGGCCGTATTCCGCATTATGCGATGGGATCGAAAGGGGCAGACGGCGACATCAGTTTCTGGATGCGTCAAAGCCTTGTCATTGCC
>JBCBGX010000055.1:0-13089 GCA_038526325.1 Pseudomonadota bacterium
GGTAGATCGTATCAACCGCCAGCCCCACATTTCCATTCACCGTCAGCCACGGCATTAATGAGTAGCTTTGAAAGATCACACCGCGTTCACGGCCCGGTTCCTTGACGGGCTGGCCTTTGAATGTCACCTCGCCCTTTGTCGGCAACTCCAGACCAGCCATAAGATTGATCAGGGTGGTCTTGCCAGTCCCGGAAAAGCCGAGGAGCACGAGGAACTCGCCCTCCTCAACACTTAGATCAATGTCCTTAAGTACATCAGCTGCAGCGGTACCTTCACCGTAGCCTTTTGAGACGCCTTTGAGTTCTAGAAAGCTCATGTCACTCACCGATTGTTCGAGAATGTGAACATGGATTGCAGGGCATACATGACCCGATCCAATAGGAAGCCAATGATCCCGATGGTAAAGACGGCGACCATAATCTTGGCAAGCGACTGACTAGACCCGTTCTGGAATTCATCCCAAACAAATTTGCCAAGACCAGGGTTTTGGGCCAGCATTTCCGCGGCGATCAACACCATCCAACCAACACCCAGAGACAGGCGAAGACCTGTGAAGATTAATGGTAAAGCGGATGGCAGGACGAGTTTGGTAATCTTCGTCCACGTATTCATCTTCAGCACACGGCTAACGCTGACCAGATCTTTATCGATACTGCTAACGCCAAGCGCTGTATTAATAAGCGTTGGCCAAAGCGAACAAAGCGTGACGGTAATGGCCGAAATCAGGAAGGATTTGGAGAACATACCGTCATTCGTGGTATAAACGGCTGAGACGATCATTGTCACAATCGGCAGCCACGCCAACGGCGAAACAGGTTTGAAGATCTGGATCAAAGGGTTAAGGGCCGCGTTAGCGGTGACTGAAAGACCGGCAGCAATGCCCAATGGAATAGCCACGACAGAGGCGATCAGAAACCCAAAGAACACGGTTTTGATCGAGGTCCAGATTTGATCATAATAGGTTGGCTTACCGGTATAAACCCGCTCGCGAACGCGGTCGGCATTGCCGTTTGCAATCAGCTCGGCATTGCGTGCCTCTTGCCGCTCGTAAAACGCGACTTCCTTTTCTTTTTCACGCTGTCCGTCGGCATGCAGGTTGCCCACCTGCTCCCACACTTGGACCGGTCCTGGGACAGCTCCGAGAGAGGTTTGCACCTTGGGCGCCAGCGTGGCCCATAGCAGGAGGAATGCAACAATCGCAAAAAGCGGGACACCCAGCAGCTGCCAAATCTCTTTGACCTGCGCACGAGGGTTGTCGCCCGCGATCGCTTTTAAGATCGGGGTAACCCAGGAAAGTCCAAGAACCCGAAACCAGGTATCGGCTTTATTGATGCGGGTGAAACGCCGGGCGCGGCGGGCTTCTATGTCAAGTGTATCTGGGTCAGTCGCTGTCATGGCATGCCTCGATTTTCAGATGCAGATGGCGCATGCACGGTGTTCCGTGCATGCGGTGTGCAATTTTTTAGCCTTGGATTTCGCTGCCCACGACCGTTTGGCCGGACTTCAGACCAATCGGCAAGCTGTCGATATAGGCGTTCGGCTGACGACCATCATAAGGAATGCCATCAATGATATCGGCGGCAGGAGTGGCTTCCTTGAAACCGTCGCTGTCCCATGGGAAATCAGCCTCGTTCGCCATGCCTTCATCTACCAGCAAGCGGGCCGCTTCGAGATAGATGTCGGGGCGATAGACCTCGGCAGCCGTTTCAAAATACCACTCATCAGGCTTGGTATCGGCGATCTGGCCCCAGCGGCGCATCTGGGTCAGGTACCAGATGGCGTCCGAGTAGAAAGGATAAGTCGCGTTGTAGCGGAAGAAGACGTTAAAGTCGGGCGCTGGACGCACATCGCCTTTCTCGAATTCAAAGAAACCAGTCATCGAGTTTGCGATCACTTCATAATCCGCACCGACGTATTCAGAGCGTGACAATATCTCCACCGCCTCAGGGCGGTTTGCGTTGTCGTTTTCGTCCAGCCAGATCGCCGCGCGGATCAATGCTTTGGTCAGGGCGATGGTCGTGTTGGGATTTTCTTCAGCGAATTCCTTGGTGATGCCGAAGACCTTTTCAGGGTTGTTCTTCCACATGTCGTAATCGGTGATCACCGGAACGCCGATGCCTTTGAACACGGCCTGTTGGTTCCATGGCTCACCCACAGCATAGCCAAAGATAGTGCCAGCTTCCATGGTGGCAGGCATCTGAGGTGGTGGCGTTACAGAGAGAAGGACGTCAGCACCGATCTGGCCAGAGATGTCTTGTGGGCTATAGTAGCCAGGTTCCAAACCACCGGCCGCCAACCAGTAGCGGATTTCGTAATTGTGGGTCGAGACGGGGAACACCATGCCCATGTTAAATGGGATGCCCCGGTCTTTGTAATCCTCAACAACCGGTGCGAGCGCGCTGGCGCTGATTGGATGCTGTGGGCGGCCATCGTCCATCAGCGGCACGTTTGGCTTCATCTCTTCCCAAATCTCATTCGACACCGTGATGCCGTTACCGTTGAGATCCATTGAGAACGGCGTGATGATGTGCGCCTCTGTTCCATAGCCGATTGTGGCGGCAAGCGGCTGCCCGGCAAGCATGTGGGCGCCATCAAGCTGACCGCTGATCACACCATCAAGCAGTACTTTCCAGTTCGCCTGGGCTTCGAGCGTGACAAACAAACCTTCATCTTCGAAGTAGCCAAGCTCATACGCGACGGCCAATGGCGCCATGTCAGTCAGCTTGATGAAACCAAGCGTGAGCTCGTCTTTTTCAAGATCAAGAAATTGAGCGGAAGCGGCTGTGGCAATCAGGCTGGTCGACGCCGCTATTGCCGTTAGGGTTTTTCTCATCTGTTGGTTCCTTATCTCTGGCCCGGCAGGGCAAAACAAAAAAGCCGCCCGTATGACACACGGGGGAGGAGGTCCGTGGTCCATACGAGCGGCTTTGCTCTTTATGATGCACTGCCAACGTTGGCTGGTGCGGAGGGACGGGCAACATTGCCCTTCGCCCAAACAATCGCGGGCAGATTGTCGCAGAACAATTCTTTTTCTGCGCTGCCGCATGATTTCTGGCGCAGGTATTAAAACTGCCCAAAAATTCACCGACTTTTTGGGGAAAAATCAAATGTTCTGCCATCAAAAAAAGCATCCGGGGCCAGAATCATGTGACCGCGAGATGAGGCAACGGCAGTTTCAAACTGAAGCGACCCTTCCACTTTCTCGGATGCGCCGGGCATATCGGCGCCGATTTCAGCCAAATTCTGTCGGTAAAGATCGGTGCGAAAACACGCTTTGGCGGTTTGCAGATCATCGTCATCGCCGCCAAGCTGATCGGCAATCCAGGCTGCTTGGCTCCGCCAAGGGAAGCTGGCTGCATGTCTATGGAACTGCAAAAACCGCTGCACCTCGACCGGGCCGCTCCTTTGCTGTGGCAAAAGGTGCCCCGTCAAGGCCGGATCGATCAGATCCGACGGCAAGCCAAGATGTTCACTCCGGCCCAGGATTTCGACCGCGAGGGGTTTGTTGCGCTTGACGTCCAGCCATTTAGCCGCGTGAAAGACTGCCCGCATAAGCCGACGAACGGTATCCTCATTCTCTGACACCCAGTCGTGACGCGCTGCCAACACCTTTTCAGGCGCGTACTGCCAGACATCGCGGCCTGTCATCATTAATTGGCCTACTCCACGCCCGACCGCGACGCTCCCCCACGGCTCGCCTACCCAGAAGGCATCAACATCCCCCTCTGCCACTGCATTGGCCATCCGAGGCGGTGGCACCGTGACTTCTTGAATGCTCAGCGTCGGCGCTGCTGCAATCCAGTAGGACAGCAAAAGCCGATGCATAGAATAGTGAAACGGGACACCGATCCGCAAAGGCGACCCTTTGCGCCCTGCGATCTGGTCAAGCACCGCGCGCGCATCACCAAAGGGGACGGACCCTAGTTCTTGGGCGAGGCTGTTAGACACGCCAAAGACCGTGCCATTGACCGATAACACCATGAGGGCGTCAATTTTGGCTGTCAGACCGCCCATACCGATCGACATCGCCACTGCCATGGGTGACAACATTTGTGCGGCATCCAGATGTCCAAGCGCCAGCATGTCACGCAACGCAGACCAAGATGGTTGGCGGATCAGGTTCAGGTCCAACCCTTCCTCGGACGCAAAGCCCAGTTCTTTGGCAAGCACCAAAGGCGCGCAATCAACCAGCGGGACATAGCCGCAATTCACAACTGTGCCGGTCATGTCAGAAGATCCGCCGCCGTCACGAGCGCTTGAGCCACCTCAATCACCTTACGGCCCTGATCCATCGCGGTCTTGCGCAAGAGCGTATAGGCTTCGTCTTCGGTTACGCCGCGCTGACGCATCAGGATGCCCTTGGCCCGGTCAATCGTCTTGCGGTCTTCGAGAGCCTGTTTTGCGGCATCGAGTTCCGATTGCATCTGGCGCATGATCTTGAACCGGGCGATGGCGGTTTGCAGAACCGGTTTGATCCGGTTCATCTGCAACCCATCGACCACATAGGCGCTGACCCCGGCATTCAGCGCCGCTTGGGTGAGGTTGTCATCGGTCTGGTCGACAAAGAGCGCAACAGCGCGTTTTTCCGTTTGGGTCACATAAGAAATGTGTTCCAGCGTGTCCCGGTCCGGATTGGCCAAATCGATCAATACGATATCGGGGGCAAAGTCTTTCACCATCCGATCCAGGGCCGAGACAGAGCCAAGTGCTTTGACATCATTCCACCCGGCGGCGTTCAAGGCATCGACAATTTCACGAACACGGTTTTGGTCGGGTTCAACAACAAGAATACGCAAGTCGGGACTCATGCAGTCGTGGATGTCAGGTCATCTTGGCCGATGCATTCATGACGCTACATTCCAAATGCTGCGGCGCAGCGTATGCCGAAAAATTAGGCGCTTTTTTTGACTCTGCCCACGGATAACGCGCAAGATCAATCTGAAAAACAGAGGCGCGCTGTGGTCTCCCAAAGCGCGCCCCGTCTGCGCAGCCCGTAGGGCTATTTCATTGTAATGCGCCCGTCAGTGTAGGGCATGTAAGGCGCGTTAGCGGCAATATACTCTGCCGTGACATCAGCCAGATCGGGCCCGAAATCATAGGCATTGGCGGCGTCTTCGAACATCGAATAGCCGTCACCGCCGTTGCGGACGTAGTTGTTGGACACAACACCATAGACCTTTTCTGGGTCAATCGGCGCGCCACCAACCATAACGTCAGAAATCCGCGACCCGGGTTCTGCCGATGCATCCACCGTAAAGCTCATGCCAGAGACTTGTGGGAAGCGCCCCGCGCCTTCTTCAATCTCGCTGACGCCATTTTCGAGGGCCGCCACGATCGTGGCACCTGTGGCTTCAAACGTTGACAGCGTGTTCTGGAAGGGCAGCACAGTCAGAACCTCGCCCATCGTGACCTCGCCCGCGTCAATAGACGCGCGCAGACCGCCGCCATTCTGAATGGCGATTTCAATGCCCTGATCCTTGACCCGGGCCAGCATCGCATCGGTCACAAGGTTGCCCATTGGGCATTCCATGGCACGGCAGACCGACCGGTCGCCTTCAATCGATTCAGCGGCATCGGCAACGATACGGTTCTTCAGCTCTTCGATTGGACCGGCAAGCTCGGCCACGCGGGCGACAAGGGCTTCATCCTCTGGCACTGAGGCATCAAGCAGGATCGTGTCCCCAGTGGCAGCGGTCACATTACCCGCATCGTCAAACTCCAGCGTCAGGTGGCCCACATATTTGGAATAGGCATAGGCCTGAACGACCGGTACATCGCCGACCATTGTTGGATAGGCCAACGCGCCCTCTTCCGTGTTAGAGAACAATGTGTGCGAGTGTCCGCCCACCACCGCATCAAGCCCGTCAACCTGTTCGGCGATCATCATGTCGGTGTTCACGCCCACATGGGTCAGCGCGATGATGATATCGACACCCTCTTCGGTCAGTGCGGCAACATCGGCCTGCAGACTTTCGACCTCATCTGTGAAGATCACGGCGTCAGAGGGTGAGGATGTTTCAACCGTGTCTACAGCGAGTGCCGCGACCAGACCGATTTTCTTGCCGCCAACTTCAAGCACGGTGTGGTTTTCGATCTTACCGGCCAGTTCGTTGGATTGGCTCACGTCGATGTTGCCCGACAGAACAGGGAAATCCACGCCGTCCGGAAGTTTGGCAAGGCCCGCATCGCCATTGTTGAATTCGTGGTTGCCGACGGACATCGCATCATAGCCGATAGCGTTCATCATTTCGATTTCCACGTCACCTTGGTAGGTGGTGAACATTAGGCTGCCCTGATACTGGTCGCCTGCATCCAGAACGATCACATTCTCACCTGCAAGCTCGCCGCGCAGCTCATCAATCTTGCTTTTGACGCGGGCAACACCGCCAAAGCATTCACCGGCAGCGTTGTCTTCGGCATTGCAGGTGGAATCAAAACGGTTGATCGGCTCGATCCGGCTGTGAAGGTCATTGGTGTGCAGAATATGCAGGGTGTAATCTGCCTGAGCCATGCCCGCCGTGATCGCAAGGGCGCAGGTCGTTGATAGGATTCGTGAATTCATGGAAAGAAGTCCCCCAATGTTGGAATAGCGTTAGATTGGCGGCGGCCTTTGAGAGAGTCAAACAGCTAGCCGCCCCATATGCGTCGACCTTACGTCAATTTTCTGGGCGCCTAATGCTTGACCAATTTTGCGGCAATCGCCATGACACGGCCATGTTGATTTACAAGATTTTCCGTGCGGACGAATGGGCGCATCTGCAAGCAGAGGGCGAAACCGTTGGTGCCCCGATTGATGTGGCCGATGGCTATGTCCACTTTTCAACGGCAGAGACCGTGGCTGAAACAGCGGCAAAGTACTTTGCCGGGGCCGAGGGGCTGGCTCTGCTGGCGGTCGAGGCGGACGACCTTGAGGCGTTGAAATGGGAGCCGGCACGCGAGGGCGTGTTGTTTCCGCATCTTTATCGGAAGCTGCGGATGGAAGATGTGCTTTGGCAGAAATCCTTGCCGCTGGTGGATGGTGTGCATCAATTCCCTGATCTTTCATGAAGGCTTTGGAACAGATAGGGCTGACGGCGCTTCGCCAGATCGATCCCGAAAAGGCACATGGGTTTGCGCTAAAAGCTTTGAATGTGGGTTTGGGGCCGCGTGAAGGGCCGGTGACTTCGGATCGGTTGCGCGCCACTGTCGCGGGATTGGATTTGCCGAACCCGATTGGGCTGGCCGCCGGATTTGACAAGAACGCAACCGCCCTGACCGCACTGGCCAAAACCGGCTTTGGGTTTCTTGAGGTCGGCGCAGCGACACCGCGCCCCCAGCCGGGCAATCCACGTCCGCGCCTTTTCCGGCTGGCGCAGGACCAGGCAGCGATCAACCGCTTTGGGTTCAACAATGACGGGATGGAGGCGATTGCAGATCGTCTGGCGGGGCGTCAATCGGGGACGGTCATTGGCCTGAACCTTGGCGCGAACAAGGACAGCGTTGATCGGGCCGCGGACTTCGCGACTGTCTTGACCCATTGCGGGGCAAGCGTTGATTTCGCCACCGTCAATGTCTCGTCCCCCAACACAGAAAAACTGCGGGAATTGCAGGGCAAAGCAGCGCTGGCAGCATTGCTAGACGGCGTGATGGCCGCGCGAAGCGAGATGGCCAAACCAATCCCGGTGTTTCTGAAGATCGCGCCCGACCTGACCAGCGACGAGATTGCAGAGGTGGCCGAGGTGGCGAATGAATCTGGCATATCAGCCATCATAGCTACCAATACAACGCTTGACCGCGATGACCTGCATGGCCCGGATAAGGCAGAGGCCGGGGGGCTGTCTGGGCAACCGCTCTTTGAAAAGTCTACGCGCGTGCTTGCAGAGCTTGCAGGGCTGACCGACCTGCCGATCATTGGGGTTGGTGGCGTTGGCAGTGCTGAACAAGCCTATCAGAAAATCCGCGCGGGCGCGTCAGCCGTGCAGCTTTACACCGCGCTTGTTTATAGTGGGCTATCGTTGGTGGGCGATATCGCGCGGGGGCTGGATCAGCTACTGGCGCGCGACGGGTTTGACACTGTTGCAGACGCCGTTGGGTCAGGTCGTAGCGACTGGCTGTGACACGGGCTTATCTGCTGCAGCCTCAAGTGCGGGGTATTTCCAACCCAGGGTGACGCCTCGAACGACAAAGCTGATCAACATGCCCAGCCATAGCCCGTGATTGGTGAAAAGCGCCATCAATGGAATGACCGCTGCGAAATACACAAGCGTTGAGATGATCATCATGTTGCGCATGTCGCGAGTCCGGGTCGCGCCGATAAAGATGCCGTCCAGCATCCAGGCGGCGACCCCCACAAGCGGAGCAGCAACCATATAGGGCAGGTAATCCCGCGCGGTTTGCTGCACCTCCTCTGCCGTGGTCATGACATCGATGACCGCTCCGCCAAGTACGGCAAACAGAGCGGCGAGACCAATGCAGATCACCAACCCCCAAATGCTGCTTAAGACAGCCGCACGCCTGACGGCACCCCGGGCGCGGGCGCCAAAGGCCTTGCCCACCAGCGCCTCTGCCGCAAAGGCGAACCCGTCCAGCGCGTGCCCGGTGACATAAAGAAACTGAATCAGGATCTGGTTTGCGGCCAATTGGACATCGCCGAAATCAGACCCATAGAGCATGAAGCTAACAAAAATTGCCTGCAACAACACCGAGCGGATCAGAATATCAGTGTTCACTAGGGCCATGTTTTTCAGGCGGGCCTTGTCGAAAATGCGGGCCGTGTTACGCCAGGCCGACCCGCCGAAAACATCCCTGCAGAAATAAAGCCCCAGCGCCAGACCGCCCCATTCGGCGATGAAGGTGGCCCAGGCGACACCATGGATGCCCCAGCCAAGTTCGAGGCCCAGATAAAAGCTGAGTGCGATGTTTGCCCCGTTCATCAGCACCTGGATCACCAGCACCGCGCGCGTACGTTCTTGTGCGATCAGCCAGCCGGTGATCCCGTAAAGCGCGATTGTGGCCGGCGCCGACCAGACGCGGATCATCATGTAATCACGCGCGAGGCTTTCGACCTCGGTACTGGCAGGAGAGACCCAGAAGGCCCCCGCAAAGATGGGAATTTGGGCGATAATGATGACCGCACCGGCGACAAGGCCGATCAGCATGGCGCGTGAAAAAAGCGCCTCAACCTCATCCGCGTCCCCTGCCCCGGCAGCCTGCGATGTCAGGCCTGTCGTTCCCATGCGCAGAAAGCCGAAAATCCAGTAGACCGCCGATAGGATGATCGCGCCGATGCCGACGGCGCCAATGGGGGCGGCCTCGCCCAACTGCCCAACGACACCAGTGTCGACGATGCCTAGTATTGGCACTGTCGCGTTTGAAATGACGATGGGCAGCGCGATGGCCACGACCCGGCGGTGGGTCAGCTGTGTCTCAGCCATCGCGTTGCGGCATTAGAAAGTGGCCAGTGCCTTGGGCAAAGAGACGTGAGCGGTTGTCCTGCCAGGCCTCCACATGCACAGACGCATAGCGCCGGCCCGAACGATTTATCCGTGCGCGCGCATAGGCATCACGCGGCAAGCCAGAGCGCAGATAGTCGACGGTAAAGTCGATTGTCTTGGGCAGTTTGGGACGGAAATCGGCGTTGTCTTCGAATTTGCCTGCCTCCATATCCTCCCAAATCATACCCCAACTGAGTTCGATGATCGCCGTCACCTCAAGAAAGGCGGCGGTCACACCACCATGGATGGCGGGCAACATAGGGTTACCGATCAGCTTGTCATGATACGGCAGCACGCCGGTCAGCTCATCCCCGCGGCGATCAAAGCGGATGCCGAGGAATTGGATGTAAGGAACACCGCCGATCAGTTTATCAAGCGTCGCATCGCGGCGTTGCTTGATCACTTGGACGGGTTCGGGACGCTTCATGCTTTTGCCCTTTCGATGGTGAACGCACCGGTTGCCGTGGCCACGGGACGGCTAGGGTCGCCATCCACGGCTGTCGCGCGGATAAACGCAACCGACCGGGTGACGTGGTAGCATTCGGCTGTCGCGGTGATGCGATCACCCGGTGTCGCCGGGCGCATATAGTCGATCCGCAGATCAAGGGTTGCTGTCGCAATGGCTGCGGCTGGGTGGGACATGACAGCCGCGCCCGCACAGGTATCCATCAGAGCCGATACAGCTCCGCCATGAACGACCCCGGTTTCAGGATCGCCGATCAGGCGTTTGTCATAATCCATAGCAATGACAGCCTTGCCGTCATCTATTTGGGTCAATTCCATCCCCAGCTCTTGCGCATGAGGGATCGCCTCGATGAATTTGCGCGCAATCATATCGCGGCGGGCTTTTTGATCATCTGACATGACTGCTCCGAAAAAAATGGGGGCCGGACCAGGGTTGATATACCCACATTAAGGCCACACGCGCCATCGCAAACTCACAGCTTCGTTTGGCATCGTGTGGCAGCTTGTCACTTCCTTCGGTTGCCCCGCTGAAAAGTTGGCGCTACGTTGTGGTGAGGGAGGTCGCAATGTCTGAAAAACGTCTGTCATTCAAAGAGATGTGTGCAGAATTCGACGTCACACCACGCACACTGCGCTATTACGAGTATATTGAGTTACTCCAGCCCGAAAAAGAAGGCCGATCCCGTTTCTATGGTCCCAGAGAGCTGGCGCGGATGACATTGATCTTGCGCGGACGACGGTTCGGGTTTGCGCTTGAAGACATTCGCCAATGGCTGATGATCTATGAAAAGGACGGAACCGAGGCGCAAATGCGCGAATGGATCGCGCTTGCCGACAGACAGATGATTGAGCTGACCGAACAGAAACAGCAGCTCGAAGATACGATGCAGGAACTTCAATCGCTTCGGGACGAGACTGCAAAGACATTGGGCTGAGGTCTGGCGCTGCGGCGTATATTTGTCAGCAATCAATGAATAACCCATTTGCAGCTGTCTCGTTTGTGACAGCAGGGTCCCCAGTGCACATTCTAAACTGTCTGTGAACACTCAGACAGGACAGAACGAATGGGAAAGATATCAACTTCAGGAGCGCCCAACGCAGGAAACCCACGCACAACTGCGCGACAGTTTGCACCGCTCAAAGACAAGAATCCATCTCTGAAGCAAGCGCGCGCGATGGTGAGAACGCAGGCAGAACGCAATCGTAACATAGAGCAGATCCGGCAGCACCGCGAAAACAACCCATTAGAGCGCACTTTCAGATTTGACAAAGGCTCTGGGCAGGTAAAGCCGCTCGGCTCAGAGACCAAGACCTCTGGTTTTCAAAAGTTCATGCAAATGGCACGGCGTCTATTCAGTGGTTTGCCCAAGTTTAGCGCAGGCCCCAAAGGCCGTACCCTTTCCATCCCAGGGCGACAGAAATCTGTCCAGAAAACACTTATGCCCGAAAACCAGCGCCCCCATCCAAAGCAACTGAAGAACGATGTGCGGGAAGCCATTCTGAAAAAACTCACGTCCAACAACCAATCCGACAAAAAAGTTGTGTTGGACAAAGCCGCTTGTGCCAAAATTCTTGCTGACGATGCGTTGATGCCGCGCTTGTATCAGATCCAGAGACACGGCAAGCCTATTGTCTTTAGCAGCCCGGAAAACGTTGGGTTGCAAAAGGACGGGACAATCGTGGTGCAAGGGTATCATCTTTCCGCAGACAAGCGTAGCGGACAGGCAGAGGATCTACATGACACGTTGCGCCGCGTCGTCGGCCTACCGCCTGCCGAAAGTGCCGGTGAAACAAGAACAGCAGAACCTCCGCTGAATATGGGGGCTGCTGGCAACCGCAATCACGTCCCGGACGAGATCGTCGACCGCCGCGTGAAGGACACGATCATCTTCAAGGCATTTGGTGCCGACGCGACGAAACTGCCAACGCAGGCACGTGTTGCTATTCGCAATGATGATCAGCTGATGCACTTTATCGAATTGTCGTCGAGAAACGACAATGGTGGTATCATCTTCTCAGACGCTAAGGAGCCAGGCCTTTATCCAGATGAAGGTGTCTTTGTGAGCACTTATCATCTGGATGGCGGTAATGCTGACAACCAAAAAAAGGATCTGTACACGCAATTGCGCGAAGCGTTCGGACTTCACCTGGATGATGATCCCGAAGCAGCCCTGTCTGACGTTCTGGGTGATCGCGTCAATCAGCTCTCCGAGCAGGCCCGCACGGCCATTTACGATGACCATGACTTGCTGCGCTACCTGCGATTGCTGGCAAACAATGATACCGACAACATCATTTTTACCGATGAGTCGAAAAAAGGCTACTTCCCCGGCGAAGGCGTTTTCGTCAGTGCTGATCACCTTGATCCCAACAATGAGGGCAGAGGTGGAAAGGACCTACGAACCGAACTGCGTGAAGCGTTTGCACTGGACGTCAGTGTCGAAGACGAAAAAGCCGCAGCGTCGACGGTGTAAGGAACCGCAACCATAAGACGTTTCAGACGCCTGCTGACGAGCGTGCCAGGCACAGCCTTTGAACTACTTGTCAGCAGTTTGCGAAAGGCTGCAATCGCCCGCCCTGATCGGCGGGTGATATTTTGACAGCGCCCAAGATAGTTTCACAACTTTGTATGGTCGGTGCCGGACAATCGCATGTGAGGCAGGAATTTGGCGCGTTCAATGCTGCACAAATATTGCCTCACACAGACTCAAAACCCATATTCAAAACGTTTGCGGGGAAGAAAATGAAATTCTTCCCCGTCTTTAAATTGCGCGTGACCCTGCGTTAACTTTGCTGACCTTTCGTCAGCTTGGAAATGACGCCACGTTCCGTTTACGTAAACGTCAGCTTT
Source organism: Pseudomonadota bacterium (assembly GCA_038526325.1). Classification (GTDB taxonomy): domain Bacteria; phylum Pseudomonadota; class Alphaproteobacteria; order Rhodobacterales; family Rhodobacteraceae; genus Yoonia. Next base: position 12,790 of record JBCBGX010000055.1, read on the forward strand.
GCTTGTATGGTGAGGCCAAGCTCCGCAAGTGCGTGCCATTCGAAACACGCACGAAAGGAATGAGAAGATGACGATCGAAACATTGAACATCCGCGAAATGTGTGACGCATTTGACGTAACACCGCGCACACTTCGCTTTTACGAAGCCAAGGAACTGCTGTTCCCGATCCGTGAAGGGCAAAAGCGCCTATTCACCAACCGCGACCGCGCCCGCCTCAAGTTGATCCTGCGCGGCAAGCGGTTTGGCTTCTCTTTAGAAGAAATCCGTCAGTTGCTGGACCTCTATCACATGGATGACGG
>JBCBGX010000056.1:0-12943 GCA_038526325.1 Pseudomonadota bacterium
GGCAGATGCCGCCGAACAGGATCCGAAATAACGACACGCTATCACCAACCGGATGCACCCCGCCAGCAAAGCCCGCCCAGACACCAAATGTGGCGCATACCAGTGCCAAGCCCAAACCAATTCGGAAGAGTTTCATAGCAGTAACATCTCTCACCTTGCCGCGATTGAAAGCAATCAGAGTTGTTTCATTTGCAGCCTTCGCCCATGTGTTGCGCAGAATTTGTGCAGGACAGCAAGAAAGGCGATCCGATGCCGACAGAGAAACTGACATTCGCTGGCCACGCAGGCGACACATTGGCGGCGCGCCTTGATATGCCAAATGGCCCCCACCTGGCGACAGCGCTCTTCGCACATTGCTTTACGTGTTCCAAAGATATCACCGCGGCCCGGCGCATCGCAGCACGGCTGTCGTCGATGGGGATTGCGGTTTTGAGGTTCGATTTCACTGGATTGGGCCATTCCGAAGGCGAATTCGAAAACACAAGCTTTTCGACCAATGTTGAGGACCTCATTGCTGCCAGCAAAGCCTTGGCTGATCGTGGCATGCCACCGTCTTTGATCATTGGTCATTCGCTCGGCGGAGCGGCGGTTCTGAAAGCGGCCCCCGTGATCGACAGCATCAAGGCGGTTGTTACGATCGGTGCCCCCTTCGATCCGGGACATGTGACCCATAACTTCGCTGACGCCCTGCCAGAGATTGTTGACAAAGGCGTGGCAGAAGTTTCACTGGGCGGCCGTCCCTTCCGGATTGGCAAGGGCTTTGTCGATGATGTGTCCAACACCGCCCTTACGGCCTCTATCGCAAAACTCAAGGCGGCGCTGTTGGTGCTGCACGCCCCACAGGATGCGACCGTCGGTATCGAAAATGCATCCAGCATCTTTGCCGCAGCTAAGCATCCCAAAAGCTTTGTGACATTGGACGACGCCGATCATCTTTTGTCGCGCCCAGCAGATGCGGAATATGCAGCCGAGGTTATTGCGGCCTGGTCCAAAAGATACCTGAAACTGGAGGAGCCGGCAAAGCCCGCCGCCGCCCCTGAAGGCGTCATGCGCGTGACCGAGGCGGATGCGAAAGGGTTTTTGCAAGACGTCCAATCCGGACCACATCACGTCTTGGCTGATGAACCGGCCAAATACGGAGGCACCAACAAGGGGCTGACGCCTTATGGATTTGTCGCTGCGGGACTGGGGGCTTGTACCTCGATGACCATCCGCATGTATGCCCGCCGCAAGGGCTGGCCGTTGACAGGTGTCAGCGTAGATATCACCCATGCCAAGGAACATGGAGCGGATGCCGCCGAACCCGGGGCCAAGGTGGATAAGTTTGACAGGACCATCCACCTTTCGGGGCAGCTGACGGACGACCAGCGGGAACGACTGCTTGAAATCGCCGACAAATGTCCGGTGCACAAAACGCTAGAGCGCAGTTCCGAGATTACGACCCGGCTGGGATAGAGGGCGAAAATGCGCTATGGTTAGGCGGACAGTAATGGAGGCCCTCCATGGCGCAATTCCGCTATATCGTTGACGATGTCGATCTTTCGGTTGCCTTTTGCACCCGTCATCTAGGCTTTGATTTGATCGAACAATTCGGCCCTGCCATGGCGATTCTGCGCAAAGACGACCTTGATCTTTGGCTCGCCGGGCCGCAGGCCTCGGCGTCCAAACCCATGCCAGATGGGTGCACGCCAAGCCCCGGAGGCTGGAACCGCATTGTTGTTATCATGACGGATCTGAACGAGACCGTTCAGGCCATGCGCAAGGCTGGCGCTAATTTTCGTAATGACATCGTGGACGGACCTGGAGGCAAGCAGATCCTCTGCAATGATCCGTCCGGTAATGTGGTGGAAATGTTTCAGCCCGCATAAGAAAGGCGCCGCACCCAGCAGCGCCTTTTCAAAACCGTTCAGCGTAGATCAGCTGCGTGCATCACCGACCAGGCGCCAGATGACCGGAAACGCGACAATCGCCACGATCAGTTTCAGCGCATCTACCCAAATGAAGGTCTTGACTCCATAGGCGTACCAATTGGCCCAGCCATAGCCCATAAAGCTTTCTTGACCGGCGAGCACTGCAAACAGGTTAAAGCCAGAGCAGAGCCAGATTACCCCCGGAATGTAGACACACAAGATGCCGATGGCCATGGCAGCGGCCATGCTCAGCGGGTTGCGGTCCCAGCCTGATTTGGCCAACAGGCCAACGACATAGGCCGCAATCATGAAGCCAAGGATGTATCCCCCCGTTGGGCCAAGGATATAGGCCAGTCCGATGCCTTTTTCAGGCGTTCCGGCAAAAACCGGAAATCCCTGAATCCCCAAGGCCACATAGCCTGCGACAGTGGCCAAAGCCAGGCGCGGGCCATAGGCCGCGCCAATCGTCATAATGACAAGCATCTGCAATGTGACAGGTACCGGTACTGTCGCAATCTGTATTTTTGCAGAAATCCAGAGCGCCGCGATACCCGCTACGAACAGAACAATCTGTTTGAATAGTCGTGACGTGCCCTCGGTTGGGCCAAACGCCTCTGCCAGGACTTTATCATTCATTGCGAGCGCCATCCGCCACTCTCCTCTTTTTGGTGTCGTTGCATCGGGTTGTGCCTGATGCCGCGATGCGGCGCAAGTGTGGTTGCGCAATCAGCAACGGGTGTATTGAGTTACGGAACGATAATTCTTCCGGGGACCCTTTACCGTCCATGTGACCTGCCAGTCGGGGAAACGGACGAAGGAATAGATCCCCCGATACAGGTCCTCACCGCAATGATGCGGTGTCGCCTCGGGGTCACCGCCTAACATAAAACTGTGAAACGGCGCGCCGTCAGCGTGTGCGACATGAACCTCATCAGCCTCGAAATGCCAAAGATAGGACCGCTCCGCCTTGATGGGCGCGCCGCCTGCGAAAACCAACACGCCCTGCTCCGCATATCGCAGGCCCCCATCAATGGCGGTAAACTGCGCCTGCCCGTCCAGGACGCCACTTTCGAGGATACGCATATCCGTAATCTGACGCTTTATGCGCCAGCTACCCGCAAAATCCTCCGCCGACAATTTCACAAATCTCTCCCTTGAGGGTTTTGGCCAGCCCCCTTATGACCCGCATGAACGCTGCTGCCCAGCCTAGGAAAGGCCCGCCCCGTATGATCTCTCGCTATTCCCGCCCTGAAATGACCACCATCTGGGAGGCGGCAACAAAATTCCGCATCTGGTACGAGATTGAGGCGCATGCCTGCGATGCACAGGCCGCGCTCGGTGTGATCCCAAAGGAAAACGCAGAAGCGGTTTGGAAAGCCAAAGACGTCGAATTCGATGTTGCCCGGATTGATGAGATCGAGGCGGTAACCAAGCATGACGTCATCGCATTCCTGACCCATCTGGCGGAACATATCGGGGCCGAAGATGCCCGTTTCGTACATCAGGGCATGACATCTTCCGACGTTCTGGACACCACACTGAACGTCCAACTTGTCAGGGCGGCCGACATTCTGATCGCTGATTTGGATCGCTTTCTGGCCGCCTTGAAGACCCGCGCTTTCGAGCACAAAGACACTGTGCGCATCGGCCGGTCCCACGGCATTCATGCCGAACCCACAACAATGGGCCTGACCTTTGCCCGCTTTTACGCCGAAATGGATCGCGGACGCGCGCGGCTGGTTAATGCCCGTGCCGAGATCGCAACTGGCGCGATTTCAGGGGCCGTTGGCACCTTTGCCAATATTGACCCGGCGGTCGAGGAGCATGTCTGCGCACAGATGGGCCTTCATCCAGAACCCATCAGCACACAGGTCATTCCACGTGACCGGCATGCGATGTTCTTTGCAACATTAGGCGTCATCGCCAGCAGCATCGAAAACATTGCGACCGAAATCAGACATATGCAGCGCACAGAGGTGCTGGAAGCGGAAGAGTTCTTTTCGAAAGGACAAAAGGGCAGTTCCGCCATGCCGCATAAGCGCAACCCAGTTCTCACCGAGAACCTGACCGGCCTTGCCCGTTTAGTACGGATGTCGGTCATTCCGGCCCTGGAGAACGTCACCCTGTGGCATGAACGCGATATCAGCCATTCCTCGGTTGAACGGGCAATTGGCCCTGATACGACAGTGACACTGGATTTTGCGCTGAACCGTCTGGCGGGCGTGATCGAGAAACTGGTGATTTACCCTGACAACATGCTCGCAAATATGAATAAGTTCCGCGGATTGGTCATGTCTCAAAGGGTGTTGCTGGCACTAACCCAAGCTGGAGTCAGCCGTGAAGATGCTTATCGCCTCGTTCAACGCAACGCGATGAAAGTTTGGGAACATGGCGCTGACTTTAAAGCAGAGCTTTTGGGCGACGAGGAAGTCCTCGCCGCCCTATCGGCGGAAGAAGTCGAAGAAAAGTTTGATCTTGGTTATCATACCAAACATGTCGACACGATCTTCAAACGGGTATTTGGCTCAACATCAATCTAACGGCCCCATTCTTTCACAGGGCGCAATCTGATGTTTTGCTACAGTACTGATGGTGAATGGACAGCATGCTGATCCATTGCGTGTGTCGGTTTCTTAGCAATGTGCGGCGGCGTTGGGGATGGATTGCGTCGTACAGCAGGCATACTCATTGCGACATACCGCCGTTCATCATGGATATTGACATACGGTTGCCCGATCAGTTTGGCCCGATATCCCAATTGACGCAGCGTCCGCGCAAAAACCGGTGGGCACAAGGCAATAATCTCTGTTGCACCATGCTGCGTCGCCTGATCGACCACACCATCCAGAATGAGTGAAAGGCATTCAGACCGGTCGGCATGCGTGTTCACTTCGTCCGAGATAACCACGCGTGTGGCTTCCCAGACGTTTGGTGTCACTTCAGCTTCCGGAATGATATCCGCTGGAATGCCAATCAACTTACCATCGACGGCATCTCGCAGCATATAAGTGTAAGAGCCCCACTGCGCGGTTGTCGCCATGGCACGCATGCCGCCAATCACTTTGCCATCACGCAAGACCAAGGAATAGTGGGCTTTGGGGTTGTCATATTGATCCATTTCGACGTTGTCATCATGGGGGATGTCCCACCCCAACTGATCAACAAAGAAGCGTTTCCGCAGTCCCAGAAACTCGTAAAACGCAGTACCATACTGGTGCAGCTGCGCGAGATTAAAAGTGATGTTTTGCATGTCGATTATCTTTCTACCCTAAAACGACGCGTCCGTCGTACGTCCATTCCACTGCCTTCTTAACCAAGACAACGACAAATTAACGCGAATTGTTCCTAAGTGAAAAAAAATTTAGGATATTTTCAAATCAAGCCATACTGATTGGCGAGCGCCGCGGCCTGACTGCCTGTTTTTGCACCCAGCTTCAGCTTTGCATTTTTAAGCCTTTGTTTGACAGCGCCCTCACTCACACTCAACTCAAAGGCGATCTCCTTTAAGCGCTTGCCATCTTTAACCATACCCAGTGCTTCCAATTCAGCCTTTGTTAGGTTGGTCGGCGGAGCCGTTTCACTATGCCTGCGAGCCAAAAAGGCCTTCAGCAGCTTCACTTCAAGGTCTGTATACTCGCGATCAGCGCGCGTGAAAGATGCAAAGGATCGCTGCGCATCCGCTCCACTATCCAACAAAGAAACGGTTACCCCGTACCGCATTCCAAAGGTCTGAGCCTGAGCAATAATCCGCTTAGGGTCATCGATTTCGATATGACTCCAGCGAATCGTTCCGGTGTGACTGTAGGCCCACCTAACTACAGGATCAAAAAGCATAAACCTTTGTTTGGTGTAGTGGCTGACCCAGTCTTCGGGGAAAGCATTCACTTCTTCCATTGGGAACGCAAAACCAATGCGTAATGCAATATAATAGCCCGACGGGGCAAGTTGCCCGATCTCGTCTGGACCAAGAAGTGTCGACATTAAATTCCCTCAGTAGACGGTCAAAATGACAAAGCTCTTGCCGCTAGTTCAACGTTATCCTTACTATGGCAGATACAATGCCACGCCACAGCGTATTTGAAACTCTTAACGTTTGGCAACCGGAAAGCGAGTACAAAAAAGATGTCTTCCACCCAACTTGAGATCAGCGAGATCTTAGGCGAACTGAACGAACGCGCACCGGCAGGTTACGCGCTAGGTTTTCATATCGAGTACACAACGCCAAAGTTCATGTTCCAAACCTATCCCAAAGACTGGTTGGATTATTACTCGCAGAATGGGTTGGTGATGTCGGATCCCATGGTCGCCTGGGGTTTTGAGCATACCGGACACAAGCGCTGGTCCGAGTTGGATGACCCCGCGGGCGTCATGAAACAAGCGGCCGATTACGGGATGAAGTTTGGCGTCGTGATTGCCGCCGAAGCAGGCGACCACCGCAGCATTTGTGGCTTTGCCAACGCGTCTGGTGAATTTACGGATGAGGAAATAGCTGCACTCGAAACTGCGGTACTGCAGCTGCACAATAGCACTGCCGAGACTGCAAAGCTGTCACCCGAAACCGTTCAACAGCTCAAAAACATGTCTATTCTGGTCACCCACCCAGGGTCATAACGCCGAGGCTAACGGTTCATTTACATCGATGTCGTAACGCAGAGGTATGAATATGCATACTCCTGTTGCCACGAACCAAGTCCTGTCGCGCCGGCGGAAGGCCGCGATGATCGTCCAGATGATCATTGGGGATGGCAGCCAGATGTCGCTGGCGCAGCTGCCCTTGCATTTGCAAGAACTTCTGACGCAAGAGCTGGGATCAATTCGCCTTGTTGATCGGGACACAGTCAGCGCTGTGGCCGAAGAGTTCTTGAACGAGATTGACGCGGTTGGTCTAACGGCACCTGGCACGCAAGATGGCGCTATTATGGCTCTGGCCGATCATCTATCGCCAGAACTCGCCGATCGCCTGAGAAAGCAGACAGCAAGCGTGCGCAACGGCGATCACTGGCCCATTATAGCGGCACTGCCTGTCGAAAAGATCGTCACCATTATGATGGCTGAAAGCATAGAGGTCTGCGCGATTACCCTATCCAAGCTAACAGTTGCGAAAGCGGCTGAGGTCTTGACACAGACGCCGGGTGAACGCGCACGGCGCATCAGCTTGGCCATGTCACGTACCGAACATACGTCTACTGAAGCGGTACGCACCATTGGTGCAGCGTTGGCTGATGAATATGGTCAGATCCCGGTGGTCGCTTTTGAAAAGGCGCCCGTGCAACGTCTTGGGGCAATTTTGAACGCCACGCGCGCTGACAGACGCGACGATGTATTAGAAGGGTTGGGCAGCGAAGACCCCGAATTCGCGGGCCATGTGCGCAAGGCCATCTTTACCTTCAAGGACATCGTCGATCGGGTCAAACCGATTGATGTGCCGAATTGTATCCGCGAAGTGCCAGCAGATGTGCTTGCCAAGGCGATGGCCTACGCTTTGGCCGACGAAGCCGAATTGCGCGCCTCGGCAGATTTCATCCTTGCCAATGTCTCACAACGCATCGGCGCCCAAATGCGCGAGGATGCTGAAGAGCAAGGGACAGTCAAGAAGGCCGATGGAGAGGCCGCAATGTCCGAAATCACCACCACAATCCGGGGGTTGGTTGATGATGGTAAGATCACATTGCGCGACCCCGACGCGACAGACGAAGACAGCTAAGATCAGAGCAATGATATCGCTCTACACCGTTTGCGGTCTTTGCACGCGCCAGCGGGCAACGTAAGTGCATGCGTTAAACATCGACTCATTTGGTCTGGATGCGAGCGCAGCAGCAGACGCCCACTGACAGAATCCCTATTCCACGCCAAATGCCCGGGACGTGGCAAGATGACGATATTGCATAATTGGGATGCACTTGCGCTTGGAATTGCTTTAGTCTGACGACATGAACGATGATGCGCAAAGTTTCGATGGACGCCGGTGGCATGATATGGGCGGTCAAAACGCCGGACCCATACCAAAAGATCAACATGATTTTGCGATCTGGGAAAAGCGCGTCGACGCAGTCATGATCCTTTGTTCCACAAAGGGACTTTTCACTGTAGATGGGCTGCGTCGCGTTCTTGAAGATATGGGTGCGGAAGCCTTTGAAACAATGAGCTATTATGAGCGGTGGATCGCCTCTGTGAACCAAAACCTGATCGAGGCAGGTGTCTATACGACGGCTGAGCTGGGTGCGCGCATGGCAGACGTCGCCGCCCGTGGCGAAACATATGGTGAGGCGGCGAATGGATAGCCGCGAATTCATGCGTGTTCGCGCAGATATGCCCCCTGGCCATGTGCGAACGCCTGCTTACTTGCGTGGCAAAACCGGCTGGATCGAACGCGAATTGGGTCCGTTCCCGAACCCAGAACAACTTGCTTACGGCCTCAAGGCGGACGCACTAACCCTATTGCGTATGCGCTTCACGATGAAAGAGGTTTGGGGACCAGATGTCCCTTACCCCCACGACACAATCGATGCCGAGATCTATGCACACTGGCTCGAACCAGTGGAGCGAACAGATGCCGCATGACCATCATGATCATATTTCGCCATCAGGGCACCCCTATCGGTCAGACAATGACCATCCGCTCACCTACTGGCAACAAATGGAAATCGCCGTGCGTGAGCTTTTGATTGAAAAAGGCGTGACAACAGCGGCCGAAGTCAACGCACAAATTAATGCAATGGACAGTCGTGGCCCCGCTCACGGCGCCAGCGTTGTTGCCCGCGCCTGGACGGACCCACCCTTTCGCGAGGCTCTATTGTCCGATGCCAGTGCCGCGACTCGCGAAATGGGGTTTGACATCGGCCCGATGAAACTGATCGCAGTCGAAAACACCGCAGAGGTACACAACGTCATCGTTTGCACTTTATGCTCTTGCTACCCCCGCAATCTGTTGGGCTTGCCACCGGATTGGTACAAGTCGCGCGCTTACCGATCACGCACAGTAAAGGAGCCGCGAAGCGTGCTCGCCGAATTCGGTGTTGCCCTGCCTGACACAACTACAGTCCGTGTGCATGATAGCACCGCCGACATGCGGTATATCGTGATCCCTGCGCGGCCAAAAGGAACAGAGCGCTGGTCGCAGGCCGATTTGTCCAAACTGGTAACCCGCGACAGCATGATCGGCACCGGGCTAGCCAAAGCGCCGCCAACCGCGTGAGTTCGACGGTCGGATTAAACGGGTCCGCTGCGGATTGGCTTGCAGATCGGGCGTTTCGGGGCATTATCGCCGCGGCGCTAAAGCTGCCGTACGAACGCCGCTTAACCCTGATGGGCACGGCCATGCGTCGTACTATTGGTCCACTTGCTGGCTACCGCAAACGGGCAGAAGCCAATCTTGCACTGATTTACCCCGACTGGTCAGACCAGAAACGACGCGACATTGCCGATGCCTGCTGCGACAATTTCGGGCGGACACTGATTGAAAACTACTCTTGGCAGGAATTTGGCCAGCGTCTGGCACACGTGCAGCCAGCCGGAAGCGGTTTGCCACGCGTCATCGAGGCCGCCAAAATCGGTCGCCCGATTATTTTTGTGACAGCTCATTTTGGCAATCACGAGGCCCCGCGCCATGTATTGACACGGATGGGCTACGTTATTGGCGGGCTCTACCGGCCTATGCAAAACCCTTATTTCAATGCCCATTATGCTAAAACGATGACCTCTTGGGGCGGACCTGTTTTTGAGCAAGGCCGCCGAGGTACAATGGGCTTTGCCCGGCATCTGAAATCTGGCGGCATGGGCACACTCTTGTTTGACGTGTCTGCCAAGGGCATTACGCTGCCCTTTCTCGGGCACCCGGCGCGGACGGCCACGTCAGCAGCTGATATTGCACGTAAATTGGACGCGCTTGTGGTTCCATATTTTGGGGTCCGGCAGCCCGACGGCACGTCCTTTGAGGTCGAGGTGCAAGAACCCGTGCCCCACAGTGAGCCAGCAGGTATGATGGCCAACATGACCGAGCGCTTGGAGGCAATGATTGCAAGATACCCCGAACAATGGTTTTGGGTACATCGGCGATGGAAAGGCCGCTAGCGCAGCTGTGCCGCTCCGACAATCGGCCCATTGCCGCCTTGTTGAATAATGACCGCGATAGGGTCATCTCCTGCGGCATCCTCGACCAGCATCAGCGGCGTCTGTCCGTCCCATTGCCCAACGATATTCCACGAAGTGACTATGTTCGCGTAGCTCAAATTTCGACCAGCATTTTCGCCACGTCGGATTGCCACGCTTTCCTCTGGCCTGAACCTAACCAACTGCACGACATACCCGCCTGGTCCGCCCGGTTCTGCATTGATCTGCACCTGGTCCCCCTTACGCGCAAGCGTCACGTCAACAGAATTCCCCTTGATACTATGGGCCTGTAATGTCTCGATCACTTCCATTGGTCGGGACCCCACCACATGATCTACGCCACCAATCACCATCTGCGGGGTGTATACAGTCGCCGAATTGGCGGCCCTAGCATACGCATTTTGCCGAGCGGTGAATTCTGGCTGCGCAAAGACATCCTTCCAGCCGATATAGTCCCAATAATCCACATGCAGCGCCAAGGCGATAACATCATCCCGCTTGGCCAGATCATGCAACATCGCATCCGCGGGAGGACAGGAAGAACACCCCTGAGAGGTATAAAGTTCAACAACCACGGGGCCATTTTGCGCGAATGCTTGTGAAGTTTGCAGAAGACCAAAAAATGCGAGGGCGGCGAAAAATGGGCGCATGGGAAGTCCTGATATTCGATTGCCAAACAGATCTACGCAGCTTTGATTGAAATAGCCAATCAACCAATCGCGAGTGGTCTGTCATGTTTCCATACTGCGACAGTTTGGGCTTTGAAAAGTTTTGTGTGCAATGGTATACAAAAAATGCGCTGGGCCACTTGATTGCCTTTCCAGCTTGGTGCAGAAGCACCTCAAGTCTCGCTTTGCATAGCCACGAAAGGGATAGCCATGACGATTACTGTCGGCAAAGACACAGCCAAAACCCGTAAAACCCTGACAGTCGGCGACCAGTCCGTCGCCTATTATTCGATCCCCGCAGCACAAGCGGCAGGTTTGGGTGACTTTTCCAAGCTTCCAGCGGCGTTGAAAGTTGTCCTAGAGAACCTGTTGCGGTTCGAGGATGGCGGTTTTTCCGTTTCGGTAGATGATATCAAGGCCTTCGGTGAATGGGCCGAACAAGGCGGCAAGAACCCACGTGAGATTGCATACCGCCCTGCCCGCGTGTTGATGCAGGATTTCACCGGCGTTCCTGCAGTGGTGGATTTGGCGGCCATGCGGGATGGCATTGTGGCTTTGGGCGGGGATGCCCAGCAAATCAACCCGCTAAACCCGGTTGATCTGGTGATCGACCATTCGGTCATGATCGATGAATTCGGCAATCCACGTGCGTTCCAAATGAACGTGGACCGCGAATATGAGCGCAACCTGGAACGCTATACATTCCTGAAATGGGGTCAGTCGGCCTTCAACAATTTCCGAGTTGTCCCCCCCGGGACAGGCATTTGCCACCAGGTGAACCTGGAATACCTGGCCCAGACCGTCTGGACTGACAAAGACCAGCGCGGCGAAGAAGTGGCCTATCCCGACACGTTGGTTGGCACTGACAGCCACACAACCATGGTCAACGGCCTCGCCGTGCTTGGCTGGGGTGTTGGCGGGATCGAGGCCGAGGCCGCGATGCTGGGTCAGCCCGTCTCTATGCTGATCCCCGAAGTTGTCGGGTTCGAGCTGACCGGCGAAATGGTTGAAGGCACCACCGGTACAGACCTTGTGTTGAAAGTGGTCGAGATGCTGCGCGAACTGGGCGTTGTCGGCAAATTCGTCGAATTCTACGGCGAAGGCCTGGACCGCCTGCCGCTCGCTGACCGCGCCACCATCGCCAACATGGCCCCTGAATATGGCGCGACCTGTGGCTTCTTCCCCATTGACGGCGAGACGCTTCGCTATCTGCGCAACACCGGCCGTGATGAAGACCGGATCGCATTGGTCGAGGCTTACGCCAAGGAAAACGGGTTCTGGCGCGGCGCCGACTATGCACCCGTTTACACGACCACCCTGCATCTGGACATGGGCACCATCGTCCCCGCCATTTCCGGCCCCAAACGCCCGCAGGACTACGTGGCCCTGACGGACGCAAAGACGGCCTTCAAAAAGGAAATGGAAGAAACGTTCAAGCGCCCGATGGACAAGGAAGTCGCTGTCGCTGGTGAGGATTACACCCTGTCTTCAGGCGATGTTGTCATCGCCTCCATCACCTCCTGCACCAACACATCGAACCCATATGTGATGATCGGCGCAGGTCTTGTGGCCCGTAAGGCCGCCGCCTTGGGCCTCGACCGCAAGCCATGGGTCAAAACATCGCTCGCCCCAGGGTCTCAGGTTGTTTCAGAGTATCTGGAGGCCGCTGGCCTGCAAGAGGATCTGGACAAGATCGGCTTTAACCTCGTGGGCTATGGCTGCACCACCTGCATCGGCAATTCCGGCCCGATCCAGAAAGAACTGTCCGATGCGATTGCCGAAGGCGATCTGGTCGCCACCTCCGTCCTCTCCGGCAACCGCAACTTCGAAGGCCGGATTTCACCTGACGTGCGCGCCAACTATCTGGCCTCGCCCCCGCTGGTCGTGGCCTATGCGCTGGCGGGCACGATGGATATCAACCTGTCCACCGACCCGATCGCACAGGACAAGGACGGCAACGACGTCTATCTGAAAGACATCTGGCCGACCTCTGCCGAGATCAACGAGCTGGTCGAAAAGACCGTCACCCGCGAAGCATTCCAGAAGAAATACGCGGATGTCTTCAAAGGTGACGAGAAATGGCAGTCGGTCGAAACCACCGACAGTGAAACCTACGATTGGCCTGCTGCCTCGACCTATGTCCAGAACCCGCCCTATTTCAAAGGCATGTCCAAGGAACCAGGCGATATCAACGACGTGAAAAACGCCAAGGTGCTCGCCATGTTGGGTGACATGGTCACCACCGACCACATCAGC
>JBCBGX010000057.1:0-12866 GCA_038526325.1 Pseudomonadota bacterium
AATACCTGGCGGTGCCGCAAGCATAGCAATTGGTTTGGCTGGCTTGCGATACTGATCAAACGCATAGCCAGCCAAAAGCCAGGCGAGAGCGGCTTCTTCTAGCTCGCGGCCCTGCAGACCGCTTGCGATTCGGTATGTCCCTTGCGGCAAGGATTTGGCAATTGCGCCCATATGGAACCGACCGCGGGCACGTTTACCGGCAGTTCCATAGCCTACCAAAACCTGAGCTATGGAACCCTTTTCATCCGGCACATGCAACACCTGGCCCAAACCTGCGGTAAACCCTTGGGTTTGCGCCCAGGCACGCCCGGTTTCTTGCAAGGTCTGGAAAGCGACAGCTAGCGCGTCAGCATCCACAACGTGAAGCGGTATAGCTGCAGCGTCATCTTCGGCAAAGGCAAGGGGCATCTGGTATCCTGACTGGTCTTAGGTCAGGCTTACCCTAACCCCAAGCAGACCCGCCGCAAGAGCCTATCCCAACCGATAATTCCAGATTTCCGAGACCGCGACATCAAAGGCCCGCTCCAGCCGCGCCATCGTTGCTTCCAACGCGACTCCATCAAGCTGTTCCAAGCAAGTGACGACATGCCCAGCGGCAGCCGACACCTCGATCAAGCCGATCTGGTCGGCGACTATTCCAATTCGACGTGCAGGTTTGTACATAAGATCAAAACGGCTTTCGCTGCGACCCTGTTGCAGATTATCAAGCCGCATTGCGATGTCTTCCAAAACGCGGCACACAACTTCTTCGGCCTCTTCCACCCCTTTTTCTGCAAACAGCGCATTCACCGCGGTTGGGTCAAAGTATAAAGAGTCTGGGCACCGCAATACGATGACATCAGGCTCTGCATCGGCAACCGAGGCCAGGAAAGGTGTAATTATGTCCATGATCGCGTTGCTAGCCCATCAAGGTTCCCAGAAGGTTTAGCAGAGGCGGAAAATTCCTCAAAATTCGGAAAAATGCGACCTATCTCAATGAAAATAGGGCGGGATTCCAAAATGCGACTTTTCCGAACAGCTGTCGCCGGTCTGAATTCGAGCAGGCGCACCTGACGTTTCAAAGCAATGTCCAACTGCTGTTTTTGTTGCAAGGCAAAGGGGCTTATGCACCCGGGGCGCTTGACCAGATCACCAAATGGACCACTGAGCAGACATCAAAGTTGCAAGCACGGGGCCTGACGTTTGCATTTGATCCGGTTTGCATTACACCGCGACAAAACAAACCGAGGGACAGAAATGGCTGAAATTCTTGCGTTGGCGGGCGAGAACTTAATTTCTCCCATCATTCTCAGCTTTGCGCTGGGTTTGGCCGCCGCACTTGCCCGGTCTGCCCTGACCATCCCCGAGGCGGTCGCCAAGGGCATGTCGATCTACCTGCTCTTTGCAATTGGGTTTAAGGGCGGCGTTGCGGTGAGCGCCAACGGATTAGACCAGACTTTGCTCTTGTCCCTTTTGGCTGGGCTGGTCCTTTCATTTGCACTGCCGCTTCTTGCATGTGCATTGTTGCGTATCATGACCGGCCTGTCCCATGTGGATGCGGCTGCTGTCGCGGCACACTACGGGTCCATCAGCATCGTGACATTCGTTGCGGGGACATCCGTTCTACAGGGACGTTTCATCGATGCAGAGGGCTATATGGTTGCGGTTGCTGCCGTGATGGAGGCGCCCGCGATCCTGTCCGCCTTATGGTTGGTGGCGCGCAGTGGCGGTGGCGCAAAGATGGAGCCGGGATTGATCCGAGAGCTTCTCTTGAACGGGTCTATCGTCCTGTTGGTCGGTTCGTTCTTTATCGGGGCAATCACTGGCGAGGAAGGTCTGAATGACATCAGCGCCTTTATCGTCTCACCGTTTCAGGGGGTCTTGTGCCTGTTCCTTTTGGATATGGGCCTGATTGCCGGGCGCGGGTTGAGGCAGTCCAAAGGCGTATTGGGGATGGGGGCCGTTGGCTTTGCCATTCTGATGCCAATGATCTCTGCCACAATTGGTCTGGGTGTTGGCATGCTGATCGGCCTGTCGCTCGGTGGTATTGTGCTATTAATGGTGCTGTCCGCCTCAGCCAGCTATATCGCTGTTCCAGCGGCTATGCGCGTGGCACTACCAGAGGCGAATCCTTCTGTTTACTTGACCCTGTCACTGGGCGTGACGTTCCCGTTTAACCTGACGCTGGGTATACCGCTGTACCTGGCCGTCGCCCAATCCGTGGCTGGAGGCTGATATGGAAACCCATACCGCAAAACGTGTTGAAATCGTGATCGAAGCTCCGCTGGAACGCCGCCTGACTGACGCGCTGACCAGCGCCGGGGTGACAGGATATACAATCCTGCCGGTGCGCGGCGGTTCCGGGCGGTCCGGCAAATGGACTCGCGAGGGGCAAGTTGGCCGCGCAGGAATGGTCGCCGTGGTCTGTCTAATCAAGCCGGAACGGCTAGACGAATTATTGAAGGCCGCTTTTGCCGTTGTCGAAACCCATATCGGTGTTGTCAGCATCACCGACGCGCAGGTGTTGCGGGCCGAGCGGTTTTAGCCCAAGGCTGACTCCCTTATCGCACCCAATCTGCCGATTGCATTTCGCGCAGCCGGCTGGCGGTACGTTCAAACTCGAACGTCCCCTCACCCTCTATATAGAGCATTTCGGGCTTGGCTGCGGCCGTGGCGATAAAATGCACCTTGGCCTCGTAAAGCGCATCTATCAGAGTCACGAAACGCTTTGCCTCGTTAAAATTATTGCGCGAAAGGGCCGGGATGTCTTCCAGGATCAAGACCCGTACGGCGTCGGCCAAAGCAAGGTAATCTGCCGCGCCCAGCGGCTTGCCGCACAGGTCAAAAAACTTTGCGCGGGCCACACCGTTGTAAAAATGCGGTAACTCCACTTGCCGTCCGTTAACATGCAAGACAAGCGTTTCAGATTTCCCATTACTCAGCCGTGCCCAGATATCCTTGATGGCCTGGCGGGCCTCGGCGTTGATGGGTGCGAAATAGCTCGGCGTCCCGGCAAGGCGGTCTTGTCTGTAATCTATCGCGCTAGCCAATTCATGCACGACCATGCGACCTTTGAGAAGAACAATGAATGGTAGGAAAAGCTGCCGGTTCAAACCATCCTTATAAAGATCATCAGGGGGACGGTTAGAAGTGGTGACAACCACCACACCTGCGGCAAAGAGGGCCTCAAACAACCTTCCGACAATCATGGCATCGGTGATGTCGGTGATCTGCATTTCATCGAAAGCCAGAAACCGGACATGATCGGCCAGCTTCGCCGCGACAGGCGCTATTGCGTCATCCACACCATTTGATCGTGCCACGTTCATTTCAGCATGAACACATTGCATGAAGGCATGAAAATGACGCCGCTGTTTCGGCGCATCCACATGGTCGTAGAGCAGATCCATCAGCATGGATTTGCCCCGTCCCACACCGCCCCACATGTAAAGACCCGGGACGGGTGGCGGCGCCTTGCGAAACAAACCTTTTTTGGCAGGCGGTTCGCTTAAGGCCAAGCGGACACGTTCTAGTTCAGGCAACACACCAAGTTGCGCTTCGTCCTTGCGCAAGGTGCCAGCCGCCACGGCATCCTCATATACCTTCTGCATCGTCATCGCGTCTGGATAGCCGGACAATCGGGCTTTGAAAAGTACGCCGGCTGCAAGGGCAATATCGAATGTCAAATGTGGTGTATTGTAAACCAGGTCTTAGGCAAAAGGATCGGATTTTAGCTAATTTCGAATAACACGGTTAGGTTGTTTTTGAGAATTTGGCGTCCTGTTAAGATTGCCCTTACCATCCGCGAAATATGGTGCCGCTCCAAAGAGGACGATGCCGATATGATACTAGCGCTTGAGAAAATGATGCTTTTTTTACAGCCGATAGCTTTAGCTGTCTTATTGATCTATTTATACGGCGTTTTTTCACGATTGGTAGATAACCGGAACACTCTGAACGCACTTATGGGTGGCGTTTTTGGTTTTGCGGCTGTTGCGGCAATGTCCTCACCCATCCCAATCGCGGATGGTGTCATCGTCGATATTCGAAACCTTTTTGTTGGGATTGCTGCGGCCTTTTTTGGGATCATCGGGGGCCTGATCGCATTTTTGATCGGAGCTGGCATGCGACTGTCCTTGGGCGGCGACGGGATGATACTTGGCGTGCTGGGAATGGCGACTGCTGGTACAATGGCATGCCTTTGGGGGTACTTTGTTCGCCCGCGTATCAACAACAGGAACCTAGGCCTGCTTATCCTAACGGCCATGATCTCGCAGCATATGGTCGTCGCGCTTTTGCTGCCGTCCGATGTGCGCAATGTCTTTTTCATGGAACTGGGACCGAAAGTTCTCGTCGCAAACCTTATTGGGACGATGTTGCTTGGGACACTCATAATGCGGGAACGGGCATTGCTTGCAGAAAGCCATCGGCTAGAACGTGAATCGACGATCGACCCCCTGACAGAATTGATCAATCGGCGCACAGCTACCGCGGCGTTTCGGAACATGCCTGCGTTACAACAAGCGTCACATGGTCGAACGATGTTGTGTATCGATGTAGATGGGTTCAAATCGATCAACGACACGCATGGCCATGTTTTTGGCGATGCGGTGCTGGTAGAAATTTCAAGTCGGCTATCAGCTTGTCTGCGTCCAGAGGACATTATTTCACGCATCAGCGGGGATGAATTTGTTATCGTATTGAACTCTGTTACTCCAGAGGAGGCGCATGCGATTGCAGAAAGATGCCGCAAGTCAATTTGTCAAAAACCAATGAAAGCCAAGGACGACGAAATCAACTTGTCGATTAGTATTGGGGCGTTTTGGACGCAGATGGCTATGTCGTTTGATAACCATAGGGAATATGCAGACAAAGCGCTGTATCGCGCAAAGTCAGATGGCCGCAATCGCGTGGCTTGCGACATTCATGATATGTCCGAAGAATTTGCAAAATTCGCCGCGGCCTAATACCGCTTAACTGCACTGTTTCATCCCGGCAGTCTGCATCAGGATTTGCCCTACGTCGCAGATTTTTCAGATGCTACTCTGACCAGCGCACGCGTTTTGTCAGGATACTTTCAGCAAACTGTATGAAAGATCCGCGCCTCCAGTTACCGTAATGACCCGATTTCTTGCGAGTTGGTCGGGGGCCGACATGAACCCGTATTAGCCTCGCATTGCGCTGCGCAAAGCCTGCAACAACTGCTCCGTATGTGTAAATGGCAGCGCGTGATCAGCGTCCGCAACGACCTCTTGGCGCGCCGCACGATTCCATTGCGCGAGAACGCCCAGAGCAGAAATTGGTATGATCAGATCTTTTTCGGCCCAAATGGCAATAACAGGAACATCCTCGCGCGCGAGCTTGCGGTGATCTTTGTATCCCGATGCCGCCAGCATGCCACGACGGCTTGAGAGGATCGCTGGCAAATAGCCTCGGCGGGACAGCTCTTGTCGTTGCGCGGCCAAGACACGTTCGACATACGGGCTGTCGGATTCAACAGGGATCGCCTTTAGAATTCGCCGTTGCACAAACATGCCGTGCCACCAATCGCCAAGCATGGGGATCGTTCTGCAAAACTTCGAGAAACGGCTTTCATTAGTCACTATTCCAGATGCAGCGACCAAGATAACGCGATTGATGCGATGCGGGTTTTCAGCTGCATAGGCCGCCGCGATGGCGCCACCCATAGAGTATCCAACAAAGGTGATTTCCTCTTTCACATTTTGCTCAGCCAGCAATTCTGACAATTGTCCCACAAAAAACTTGCGGGTTTGTCGACCCTCCGGGGCGTCTGACAAACCGCGTCCATAGAGATCGTAGGTCAAAACACGATAGCCCATCCGACCCAACCCCTCGGCCAGACCTTCCATGGCGATCTGCGGGGATGCCAGCCCATGGATCAGAACTGCAACAGGGCCACGGGCCGGCCCCACCCAACGATAATGGGTCACACCTAACGATAAATCTGCAAATCCGCCGGCTGCGTTACGCCGTTGATCCGGGCCAACCGGCGTCCGCGCCCATTCCAGAAAAGTGGGAAGCACGGCCAGCACGATGAAAGCGACAATCCCCAAGCCGTACCACATTTTGACCGTTCCCCGTTAACTCCGACCAGCCGTATCGCTTTGCGCAGAGCGCCAAGCCGAGAGGATATAGCGACTGGTCATCAAATCCAGATGCGCCCCACCACCATTCTTAAACAAAGTAATTTCCGACGGATCATGCCGCACAAATTCATCTAAGGCGTAATAGTCTGCGACAATATGATCTTCGTCAATCACGCCTTGAGATATGGGAATCTTCAGTTCGCCAATATGCCCTATCGTTGTCTCTCGACTGTCCACAAAAACACGAGCTCGCAAAAGCGCATTGTCATCAACTTCACGCATGTCTGGACGATAAGCCCCAATGAGATCAACATGCTGCCCCGGCTGCAGCCATTCACCTTTGATCACAGGATCACTGGACATCGTAGCACAAGTTATGATGTCTGCTTCGGCCGTGGCGGCAGCAAGGTCAGTGACTATCTGCACGCTGGGAAACTTTGACACAAAGGCCTGAGCGCCTTTGGGCGATCTATTCCAGATCTTAAAGCGGGCCTCTGGGAAGGCGGCGCTGTAAGCAACAAACAAGGACTGGCCCACTGTTCCCGCACCCACGATCAGGATGTCGCGGCTATCCGGGCGCGCCAGCCGCCGCGCGGCCAACAAACTGTCGCCTGCAGTTTTCCATTTCGTCACAAGATGAAAGTCCAGTATCGCCTCAAGCGCCCCATCCCGACCTGAAAACAGGTTCACCGCCCCGCCAATAGCTGGCTGTCCATGGTCGCGGTTTCCCGGAAAAATCGTGGCGCATTTCACGGCCAAGCCCAAACCGGCAATCCAGGCGGACCGATTTAGGAGGGTGTTGTCGCCTTCGTAAAGAAAAACGTCCGCCACTTCGGCTCGAGGTGCGTCATGGCCCGCCGCCAACGCATCTGTCAGCGTTAGCCAATCTAAATGTCGCTCGCCCTCATCAAAAGAAATCATGGGCGTCATGCGGCTGCCGCCGGACTTATTGCTCCCGCTTCGACAAGGCGATCTGCCCAGCCTTGTGGCCCGTCAAATAGATGCGTCTGCCAGCCCCGCGCAGCCGCCGCATCGATATTGTCTATCCGGTCATCGGTGAACAGTAAGCAGTGCGGATCACACCCGCAGTCAGCCTCTACCATCTGATAAATTTGTGCTTCGGGTTTGATAACCCCCATATGGCCCGAGATGTAGCGGCGGTCGAATTCCCCAAGAAACGGATAAACCGGCTCTGCCAATTCAAAGGTCTGAATGCCAAAATTGGTCAAGGCAAACACCGGGACTTCTGCCGCGCGTAAGGCCCGCAACAATCTCACTGAATGATCAATCGCAGGTCGTGCCATCTCAAGCCAGCGGTCGTGCCACATGCGGATCTCAGCATCCCAATCAGGATAGGTTCTGGCTGTCGCATAGACGGTCTCGCGGAAGTCGGCGCCGCGGTCCACCGCATCGTTCATGCCGTGCAGATCAATTTCGGCAAACATGGCGCGCCTGCGCTCTTCGCCAATCACGCTGTCGTAAAATCGTTCTGGTTGCCATTCGATCAGAACATTGCCGATGTCGAAAACAACCGCGTCTATTTTCTCCATTGCAGCCCCCTATGCCAATTGTGCGGCCTGTCGAACCGTTCGTTCCAACCCGTCCAGAAACCGGGCGCGATCTGCCTTGCCAAAGGGTTTGCCGCCCCCCTGCCGGAACGGATCCGCAGCACGCATGTCGGCCATGAAATCCCGCGTGGCCAGAACATTGCCGATGTTTCTGTCTGTTAGTGTCTCGCCATTGTGCTTGATGACCAAAGCCCCGTTTTCGATACAGCGGGCTGCAAGCGGAATATCCCCAGTGACCACCACATCGCCATTTTTGGCCCGATCAGCGATCCACATATCCGCCACGTCAGGGCCGTCAGGAACCACGACCGTCTCAACCAAGGGGTTTTGAGACGGGCGGATTCCCCCATTTGAGACGACGAACATTTTCAGACGATGCCGGGTGCCAACACGCTCAATCTCTGCCTTAACAGGGCACGCATCGGCGTCGACAAAAATCATGCGTAGAGCGCCCCGGCATGGAAGGCCACGTGATCTTCCATGAAGCTGGAAATGAAGAAATAGGAATGGTCATACCCCTTTTGCAGTCGCAATTGACCATCCTGGCGGCGCGCAGCCATCGCCTGCGCCAAATGCTCGGTCCCTAACAAGTCGCCAAATTGATCGTCAGTTCCTGTATCGACCAATACCGGACCGTCAAATCCCGTCTTCTTCATCAGCAAAGTTGCATCATGCGCGGCCCATTGCCCTTCATCCTGACCCAGATAGGCACCCAATTGCTTGCGCCCCCAATCGCTTTGCGTCGGGTGACAAATTGGCGCAAAGGCCGAAACAGACCTAAAACGCTCGGGCAGAGACATTGCCAGCGTAAGCGCCCCATGCCCACCCATCGAATGCCCCGCAATGGACTGCTTTTCCATATCCAAGGCAAAGTGCTGTCCCAGCACAGTTGGCAACTCCTCAGATACGTAATCCCACATGTGGTAATGCTTAGCCCAGGGGTCTTGTGTGGCGTTCACGTAGAACCCGGCCCCCTTGCCCAAGTCGTACCCGTCATCATCCGGCACATCCTCTCCGCGCGGGGAGGTATCAGGAAAAACGAGTGCTATTCCCTGTTCTGCGGCCCAGGCCTGGGCGCCGGCTTTTGTCATCGCATTTTCATGGGTGCAGGTCAGGCCGGACAAAAACCAAAGCAACGGCACAGGAGCGTCAGCAGCCTCTGCAGGCAGGAAAAGGCCAAAGGTCATGTCACATGAACATGCTTCAGATACATGTGAATATACCCCTTGGATGCCATCAAAACATTTATTCTCAGATATGGTCTTCATTGCGCCCTCCTGTCCTGTAACCAAAGGGCTAACCTAGGCCGATAGGCTTGTCACCCAAGCAATCACGAGCGACACTGTCAGAACACTCGCCATTGTCGAAAGCAGGATCGCCGCCGATACCCTCGTCGGTGCCACGCTGTAATGCTGCGCAATGATGTAGACGTTGCCAGCCACAGGCAAGGCCGCCGCCGCGATCATCACGCCTGCGGCATAGGCGTGAACGTCAAAAATCATCAGCGCCGCCACCGCAACAGCCGCAGGGTGCAGGACCAGTTTGCAGAACGAAAGCCAGCCAGCGACGGCCACCCGCTCTGCCGATTTAGAGGCAAGTGATGCCCCAATCGCAAAAAGCGCCCCGGGCGTAGCAGCCGCGCCCAAGAGCGTCAGAAACTCGTTCACCGGAACAGGTATGGGAATGCTGCTGGCAGAGACCAAAAGGCCCAGTGAGATAGACACAATCATCGGGTTTTTTATCAATCCAACCGCGACCGTCCACAATATCCGGGGCGACATGCGCCCGTCACGTGATCCGGTAATTAGGATAACAATCAGGCTGCCAAAAACTATAAGATCAACTGCCAGAACCATCATGATCGGACCGACCGCTGCCTCGCCCAACAAAAGCGCCAACATCGGGATGCCCAGAAACCCCACATTGCCGATCACGGCGCATTGCGCCTCAACCGCCGCTTCGGTGATTGAAGTTCGTCGTAACGCGATCCACGTGGCCAAGACATAGACAAAAGCGGTCGCCGCCAAATAGGCCATGACAAACTGCCAATCCAGGATCTCATCCAGCGACAAGTTTGCAGAAAACCGAAACAACATCGCCGAAAGCGCAAAATAAAAAACGAATTTTGTCAGATAGGCAGTGGCTTCTTCGGAAAAGAACTTTGTCCGGCCGGACCCGTAGCCAAGCGCGATAAGCATAAAAAACGGCAAGGTTTGCAGAAAAATCTCAACCATGCGTTGTTAGTCGAACGTGCCCGTGGCGCGACCAAGCAGCATAAAGGCACGGGCCGTCCGGGTCTCGGCCAGCTCTAATAAGTCTGTATCAGTGGCGTAGGCCTCAAACGTGACCAGCATCTGGTCAAACTGGCGCAAGAAATGATGCACCGCATCGCGAAAGATCGTGTCTTCGCGCATGCGTCCTGCCGCCAAGGCAAGCGCTGCACGATCTCTGACCGCGCCCAGCGTGTCTATTGCCCGGCCCCGCTTCCCATGGGCAAATTCGCGCCAAAGTTCAGCACTGACAGGTTCCGGGCGCATATCATCCATATAGATCCCGTCCTGCGATAGCAGCGTCAGAACATCCTGGGCCGCCTGGATCAACTTGCGCGCGGGTCGATTTTGCAGAGACCGGCGCAGTGTGGCAAAGCCCTCTGTGTCATGTTCGTCATTGGGAAAGTTCAGCGCCCTGATCAGATCAGTGTTGTCCAAAGGTGGGGCGATGTCTTCTTGAGACGTCCCAAGTGCGAGTGCAGGCTGATCCAAAGGCGCCTGCGGGGCGGCCCGTGGTACGATGATCCGCGACACTTCGCGGCGGGACGCAAATTGTGACACGGCTGTTTCGGTTTTCTTTGCCGATTGCGCAATCGCTTGCAGCTGCCTTTCGACGTTCGGTTCGGCGGCTGGCATCATCGCCTGCTGCGCGAGGTAAGTCTGGCGCATTCCGTCGATGGCAGCTTGGACGCGAAAGGATTCTTCGCGCATGACACGGGCAGACCGGGCTGCAGCAGCCGCGACCCAGATCAGGCCCACCGGCATAAAGATCGCAATCAACATTAAAACGAAACGCAAGCTGTCAAAGGGCGCATCTTCGGGCTGCTGAGGCGGCAATATCCAAAAGAAGAGACCGACAGCGACCAGCCATCCAACGGCCAGCGCCATAGCGATGGCCTCAACCTGGCTTAGGCCCTGCGCTTCGCGCGCCTTTTCGCTAACCGGTTGCTGCGCCATGTCCCGCGCATCCTTTACTTATAGATTACCGATAAAATCTCGTAGCTACGAACACCTCCGGGGGTGCGCACCTCCACACTATCGCCTTCCTCTTTTCCGATCAAAGCACGCGAAAGCGGGGACTTCATATTCAGCTTGCCGTTTTCGATGTCGGCCTCGTATTCACCGACAATCTGATACGTCTTTTCTTCGTCGGTATCTTCATCGACCACTTCGACTGTCGCCCCGAACTTAACTGCGCCTGACAGTTTCGATGGGTCAATAACGTCCGCCAGCGAAATCACGCCTTCCAATTCTTTCACTCGGCCTTCGATGAAAGACTGCTTTTCCTTGGCAGAATGGTATTCCGCGTTTTCAGACAAATCGCCATGTTCGCGCGCCTCCGCAATGGCGCGAATGATGGCCGGGCGTTCCACGCTTTTCAGATGCTTCAATTCTGCGTCCAGTTTGTCGAAACCAGAACGGGTCAGCGGTATTTTGTCCATTTCCTCCTCCAAGCAGAGGTCATTTCATTCAATCGGTCGTTCATAGTCCATTCGAGACGCCCAAAGTCAAGTCATCGGCGCGATGTGGTGTCGCGCCAGACAGTTTTGACGTCGTGTCTTGATTGCCCCTTAACTCTCCTTGAGGTAACCGGTGCGGACGCTAAATAAAAGGGTGAAATCCCCTGCATGGTAGCCAAAGTTTAAAGGATGTGCTGATGGCCAAGATTGAACGCGAAACGATGGAATATGACGTGGTAATCGTGGGTGCTGGTCCCGCGGGCCTGTCAGCGGCAATCCGCCTGAAACAGCTGGATACTGACCTGAACGTCGTGGTGCTTGAAAAAGGGTCTGAGGTTGGCGCGCATATCCTATCGGGCGCAGTGCTTGACCCTGTTGGCCTGAACAAGCTGATCCCGGATTGGAAAGAAAAAGGCGCGCCGCTGAACGTGCCTGTCAAAGATGACAAATTCTATATGCTTGGCGAAGCCGGGCAATTGCGCATCCCCAACTTCATCATGCCGCCCCTTATGAACAACCACGGCAACTACATCGTCTCGATGGGCAATGTCTGTCGCTGGATGGCCGAACAGGCCGAAGAAATGGGGGTAGAGATCTTCCCCGGCATGGCCTGCTCTGAACTGGTCTATGGCGAAAATGGCGAGGTCAAAGGCGTTGTGGCCGGTGAATTTGGCAAAAACCCGGATGGCACCCCCGGCCCATCATACGAGCCCGGCATGGAACTACATGGCAAATATGTTTTCCTTGGCGAAGGCGTGCGCGGGTCGCTGTCGAAACAGGTGATTGCGAAATTTGACCTAAGTGCCAAATCCGATGTCCAGAAATACGGGCTCGGGATGAAGGAAATCTGGGAAATCGATCCCGAAAAACACCGCGAAGGAAGTGTGACTCACACCTCCGGCTGGCCGCTAGAAGGCAATGCTGGCGGTGGATCGTTCATTTATCACCTTGAAAACAATCAGGTTTATGTGGGCTTTGTGGTCCACCTGAACTACAAAAATCCGCATCTGTTTCCTTACATGGAATTTCAGCGGTTCAAGCATCACCCTATGGTGGCCGACCTTCTCAAAGGCGGCAAGCGCGTCGCCTACGGGGCCCGCGCGATTTCCGAAGGCGGGTACCAGTCGATGCCGCAGCTGGAATTCCCGGGCGGCGCATTGCTTGGATGCGCTGCCGGCATGGTCAACGTCCCCCGGATCAAGGGCAATCACAACGCCATGCTGTCCGGCATCGCGGCAGCCGAAGCCGCCGCAGAGGCGATCAAGGCCGGGCGCAGCGGCGACATGCTCGACGGTTATGATGCCGCGGTTCGTGAAGGCGAGATTGGCAAAGACCTCAAAAAGGTGCGCAACGTTAAGCCGCTCTGGTCGAAATATGGGCTAGTGGCGTCGCTTGGCATTGGTGGGTTCGACATGTGGTGGAACACCTTCATAAATACATCCATCCTCGGCACGATGCGGCACGGCAAATCCGATGCTGACG
>JBCBGX010000058.1:0-12825 GCA_038526325.1 Pseudomonadota bacterium
TGGCAGTGGACCAACGAATTCGCCAAGGCTGGCATCGAGCTTTATGATCAAGGCGATTACCTGATCCCTGACTTCCTTGGTGTCGCTTTCACCGAAGAAGAACAGCAGGTCTATGACAGGACCTGGGGCTCGATCCGCGATTATATGCTTGAACGCCAGCAAAGCTGGATTCTGGGCAATGGCGATGTGATGGCAGACTGGGACGCTTACCTTGCGCAACTAGACGAAATGGGCATGCAGGAGCTCTTGGTCGTCATGCAATCTGCGTACGATCGTCAATACGGCGATTGATCGTTTCTCGCGTTATGGGGGCGGCCGTTTTGGTCGCCCCTGAACACCTCTTGCCCAACATGGACCTTCGTACAAATGCCCGCATCCGCCTTGCCAACGCTTGAAGAACCCACCGCGGGACGTTTGACCATTCAATATGGTCCCCAGGCCGATACAGAAATTGTTGAAAATCCGCCTCGGTTCACGTGGTTGCCCGTGTTGGAAGACGATGCCACATACGTGTTGCGAGTATCTGAAGACGCCAAGTTTCCAGAAGATAAGACGCTGGTATTTGAGAATATTCCGCTGAATTTCTTCACGCCGGATCGAAGCTTTCCCGCTGGTGAGCATTACTGGTCATATGCGATGTGGGATGCTGAAACCAAGGCGCCATCCAGCAGTTGGAGCAGCGTTCGAAGCTTTATTTTACCTGACGCTTTGCCAGAGACCCCGCTTGCACCGCGGGCTTCCCGGTTTGCAGATGTTGGTACCAATCATCCTCGACTTTGGATGACACCGGAACGGTTGACCGCATTCAAGGCATCTGTGAAGTCCGTTCCGACCCATTGTGCATGGGATAGCTTTTATGAAAAGTCGGTCTTGCCTTGGATGGACCGCGACCCGATGACAGAGCCGGAAGGCTACCCGAACCATCAACGTGTCGCCTCCGTTTGGCGCCAAACCTATATCGATCTGCAAGAAGCTTGGTACGCGATCCGCCATCTGGCAATAGGTGGCGAGGTGACGAATAATCCTGAAATGACTGATCGCGCCAAAGCGTGGTTGCTTGAACTTGCAAGCTGGGACCCTTTTGGTGTGACGTCGCGGGCCTATACCGACGAATGGGCCTACCGCGTCTGCAATGCGCTCGCCTGGGGCTATGATTGGCTTTGCCAAGAGCTTTCGGAAGAGGAGCGCGCCAAGGTCCGATCAGCCCTCCTGGAAAGGACGCGCGACATTGCGGATCACGCAATCCAGCACGCCAAAATTCATTTGTTCCCCTATGACAGCCATGCAGTCCGATCCATTTCGGCCACCGTTATCCCGGCATGTATCGCCCTTTTGGGCGACGATGATGACGATGAAGCGCGGGATTGGCTGAATTATTCTATCGAGTTTCTCTTCACGGTCTATTCGCCTTGGGGCGACGCAGACGGTGGGTGGGCTGAAGGTCCACATTATTGGATGACGGGGATCTCTTACTTGTTGGACGCTGCGAATTGGCTGAAGACCTTTGTGGGTATCAACCTGTACGACCGACCGTTCTTTCAAAACACTGCCGACTTCCCTCTATTCACCAAAGCACCTAACACGCGCAGGGCAACCTTTGGGGATGACAGCACCATGGGTGACCTGACCTGCATCAAGATCGGGTTGAATCTGCGGCAGTTTGGCGGTGTGACAGGCAACGGCGCCTATCAATGGTATTGCGATGAAAATCTGCGGCGCAATCCTGGGACCGAGGGTGATTTCTATAATTGGGGCTGGTGGGATGTCCGCTTTGACGAGCTTGCTTTTCGGACAGATTGGCCAAGCGTCGTAGCCGTACCACCCCCAGGCGGGATGCGCCACTTCAAGGGAATCGGATGGGTGGCAGCGCAGCACGCAATGGATGACGATGACGAGCATATTCAGTTCGTTTTCAAATCGTCGCCCTACGGGTCGATCAGCCATAGCCACGGGGATCAGAACGCGTTTTGCCTCGCCGCTTACGGCGAAGATCTTGCGATTCAATCGGGTCATTATGTTGCCTTCAACTCGTCTATGCACCGAAATTGGCGGCGGCAAACCCGTTCCAAAAATGCGATCCTGATCAATGGCAACGGCCAATACGCGGAAAAAGACAAGGCCAAAGCGCTGGCCGCGTCTGGTAAAATCCTGGCTGCCGAGGAACATGAAGATCACATCTTTATTAGCGGCGACGCGACGGCTGCATATCAAAGCCTGACTCCAGAGATCACGCGTGCCGAACGCGACATTTATTTTGTTCGCAATTCTTACTTTGTCATCATCGACAAAGTAGACGCCACAAAGCCTGTAACAGTCGATTGGCTCTTGCACGCCAATGAGCCTTATACGCTGGGCAAGACATCTTTTCGCAATTCGGGCAAACGGGCCGGATTTTATGGTCAAGTTGTCTGGTCAGAAGGCGGCAAGCCCCTGATTTCCCAAAAGACAGAATTCACCGATGTCGACCCGGTTGACTATGATGGCCTTCCAGTCAGTACCTGCTTGACGGCTCACTACGCGGAGGCGACGCGCCATCGGATAGCGACACTTCTTGTGCCGTATCGGCTTGATGCACCAAAGCGGATTTTCAACTTCATGGACGACCAGGGCTATGATGCGGATCTCTATTTTACGGATGCGGATGAAAACACCTTCAAGGTCGTAATGAAAAAATTGGCGAACACCTAAATGCGGAGAAAAACATGAAACTCAAAGGTAAAACGGCAATCGTGACGGGCGGTGGCCGGGATATCGGGGCCGCCGTCGCTAAGAAACTGGCGTCAGAAGGTGCGTCTGTCGCACTGAACTACTTCTCAAGTGCCGCTAGCGCAGAGGAGACAGTATCTGCAATTGAAACGGCTGGTGGGCGCGCCCTTGCTATCCAGGGTGATTTGACGAAGGCGGCAGAGGTGTCTTCATTTGTGACCAAAGTCGTCGAAACCTTTGGCAGCGTTGATGTTCTCGTCAATAATGCAGGGGGTCTTGTCGCCCGAAAGACAATTGCTGAAATGCCGCTAGAGCACTGGCAGGAGGTTATGGATGTCAACCTGACCAGCACGTTTTTGATGACGAATGCAGTGCTGCAACATATGACATCAGGCTCAATTGTGAATCTGGCATCGCAAGCGGGGCGCGATGGTGGCGGTCCCGGTGCCGTCCCTTACGCATCCGCCAAAGGTGCGGTGATGACGATGACTCGTGGACTTGCCAAAGAACTTGGGCCAAGCATCCGCGTAAATGCGCTATGCCCCGGCATGATTGATACTGATTTTCACAATATTCATACCCCAGACGCCGGGCGCCGGGGGTTTGAAGCCAATGCGCCTTTGAAACGCCAGGGCCATGTTGACGATGCCGCTAATCTCGTGCTGTTTCTGGCCTCTAACGATAGCGCTTTCATGACGGGCACGAATATCGACATCAATGGCGGCATGCTATTCTCTTAAGACGCTTCCCTTCGCTCAGGGCTTTTTGCCATTTTAGGGGTAGTATTCAGCATGAAGCAGGGTAGATCCTCGCGTCAACATTGACACGAGGTTCGCTATGCAAGTCGTCACCCTTATATCTGCCCCAAGCCAACGCAGCCTTTCTGCCGAATTGGTGGTCAGTCTGCGCAATGCCTGGGGCGGCGGAGAGGTGCGCTGGTTGGCCATTGACGAGGCTGCGGAATTCCCGCTGCCGGGCCAACCTGATAACCTGTGGGATGTTTGGGCCGATTTGCAGAAGGTCGGTGTTGATCTGGTTGTTCAGCGTGCTGAAAATAGACGCAAAAAAATGTTGTTGGCGGATATGGACAGCACAATGATCCGGCAGGAATGCATTGATGAGCTTGCCGCCGAGGCAGGGGTTGGCGAACGCGTGGCGGACATCACAGCGCGCGCGATGAATGGCTCGCTGGATTTTGAAGAGGCATTGCTGGAACGGGTCGGTCTATTGAAAGGATTGCCCGAAACGATCGTTGAACGGGTTCTAGATGAACGGATCACCTATATGCCCGGAGGGTATGAACTGGTGAATACGATGAAATCGCATGGAGCCTATGCCGCACTTGTATCGGGTGGGTTCACCGCTTTTACATTGCGGGTGGCTGCGGCGCTGGGTTTTGACGAAAATCGTGCAAACAGATTGTTGGTAGATGACGGAAAACTCACCGGTGACGTTTCGCGTCCGATCTTGGGCAAGCAAGCCAAAGTGGACGCTTTGGCAGAAATCACGCATCAGCGCGGTCTGACAGAGGCCAGCGTCATTGCTGTAGGCGATGGTGCCAACGATCTTGGCATGTTGGGTCGTGCGGGCACGGGCGTTGCACTGCATGCAAAACCCACCGTTCAGGCGCAATGCGAAATACGCATCAACCAGAGTGACCTGTCTGCCTTGTTATATCTGCAGGGTTACAGCAAGGATGAATTCGTGACCTGACGACAGGATATTGGGCCGGGGCAGATGGGCGAAACAACTGGATTGCTCGCGCCGCGTGACGATCAGGTGAATTTTCGCCGCGTGCCGGTACGGCAGACATTACCAAAGCACGGGCGTGTAACCTAAATGTCACATCTGCCGTCAGTTAACTTGGTCTGGCGGACTTTTGAAAAGACTCACGAGTCATTTTGAACACTTTGATCAGGCGTGGATCTGCACTGCAAATCTGCTGAACCTGCTCCATAAAGGCCTTTTCGTTTTGGCCAAAAAATGCCTCTGCCGCATCATCAGCAGCGGTGCGTCGATTTCTAGAAACCATCATACAATCCTCGTTACCTTCCAATCTTATGATCTATGAATATCTGGACTCGAATGGGGCAAATTTATGTAATTGTACAAAAATACAGGGAAATACACCTTTAGCTTGAGTTAAGTTCTTAAATACTTCCAAAGCGTTAACAGATTGTACAACAGTCACCTTATCCAACCTAGGCATGTGCAATATTGTAGTATTGGCGTATCGCAGAGCCGTGTTTTGCAGACGTGAGGTGACCCTGGGTTAACCTTATATTAACGATTATGGCGAAACGCGCCAGCCCTCGGCTCAACAAAGACCACACCTCTGAAGAAACTACCCTTAAAGTCCTTGCAACTGTTGCTTCTGCGACTGCAAAAGAAGGTTATGAAACAGCCCCACAAACCAGCGACCATTGCGGCCCATGCGGCGGGTGCATCTGACCCACAGTCAGCTGGTGTTGTTCCGTCAATTCAACCCTCAACGACCTTCATGCGTGACCAGGATTACGCGCTGATCCGAAACGACAACATCTATTCCCGCGACAACTCTGAAAATGTCAGGCAAGCTGAAGCTGTCCTCATGCGGTTGGAAAAAGCGGCCGATACGTTGCTGTTTCCCTCAGGCATGGCAGCGATAGCGGCGGTGTTTCGGACCTTGCCAGCCGGTGTGCAGGTGATCATACAATCCGGCATCTACTGGGGCACGACCGCTTGGGTACGCAATTTTTGTGCGCGGCGCGATGTAACCCTGCATGAGCTTGACGCTGACGACTTGTACAGCGCCTGCACTGCAATAGACGCAGCTCTGGTATTTGTCGAAACCCCCTCAAATCCTTGGCTAAAGTCGGTTGATATTGCACAGCTTCGGGCGCAGACATCGGCGGTTTTGGTTGTAGATGGTACAGCGGCAACGCCAATTCTGACCCAGGCTTTGAACTTTGGCGCCGATATTGTGATGCATTCCGCAACCAAGGCGATCAATGGACATTCCGACCTCTTGGCGGGTGTGCTGTCCACCCGTGATGCGACAACAGGAATGTGGCAAGCAATCTGTGACGATAGAAAAATGGCGGGCGCGGTCCTTGGTCCTTTTGAGGCTTGGCTATTGACCCGTGCCATGCGGACACTGCCATTGCGGGTTGAGCGGATGTCGCAGAATGCAATGGCATTGGCACAGTGGCTTATTGCGCATCCAAATGTGGAAAATGTTCTGTATCCTGGTTTACCGCATCACCCCAGTCATGCGGTGGCTGACCGCCAAATGAAGGGAGGGTTTGGCAGTTTGCTGTCTGTTCTGGTCAAGGGCGACCGACAGGACGCCCTGAAAGTCGTCGGCAAACTGGAACTGTTTCTTCGGGCGACATCACTTGGGGGTGTCGAAAGCCTGGTAGAGCATCGCCATACGATTGAACCCGACACGGGTATCCCCGAAAACCTGATCAGAGTGTCGGTCGGCATTGAAGATATTGGCGATCTTATCGCCGACTGGAAGCAAGCCCTGGAAACCTAGTCCTCCATCGCGCCGCCAGCGTCTTTCCAAGCACCGATGCCGCCAATGTTTGTGACGTTGTGATACCCCATGTCCAGCAGGGTTTTCCCAGCCAGTGCCGCTTGCCCACCCGCGCCACAGACCAGATAAATTTCAGCGTCTGGTGTTAACGCCTTGTTGTAAAAATCGGTGCTCGGATCGGCGATAAACTCTACCATGCCCCGCGCGATCCGATGTGCTCCTGCAATTGTGCCGGTCTGGGCGATGGACGCACTGTCACGCACATCAACAAAAACGCCACCGCCCTGATTGAATTTTGCGATTGCATCCTCTGCGCTGATGCGCGGGACGACGGCGTTTGCTTCCTCAAGGTAATCCTTAGCAGATTTCATTTATAAAGCTCCCTGAACATACTCATTGCTGTCATCCTAACAAAGCTATGTTGGAAGGCCAGCGAGGACAAATCAGCAGTCACCCTATCGGCGGTGGATATTGTTCATCGGGTGGTCGCAAATGGCTCGGTCTTGAACTGGTTCAGTGATGCTTGGTTATTAACGCGCGACACTATTGCAGATGCCGGAAACGTCAGAATGATCGTTCCGCCCCCATTCCCCCAAAAAAAGCCCGGGCACGAAGCCCGGGCAAGTCCAACAGGGAGGTGGAGATGTAACCCGATCTCCGGCGGGATTTCGTGCGCCCGATGATAAGGAAAGGGAGGCCCTCATCATCGGGTTTGGAGTACTACGCCACTAATCTATAGCCACCAGATTCGGTCACAAGAAGGCGGGCATTGGACGGATCTGGTTCTATTTTTTGGCGAAGACGGTAAATATGTGTCTCTAATGTGTGGGTCGTGACACCAGCATTATAGCCCCAAACCTCATGCAAAAGCACGTCGCGGGCCACGACACCATCTGTTGAACGATACAGGAATTTCAGGATGTTTGTTTCCTTTTCGGTCAGCCGAACCTTCTTATCGTCTTCTGTCACAAGCATTTTTTGGGCTGGTTTGAATGTATAAGGCCCCAACTGGAACACCGCGTCTTCAGACTGTTCATGCGTGCGCAGCTGGCTGCGGATCCGGGCCAAAAGTACCGGAAACTTGAACGGTTTGCTGACATAATCATTGGCGCCAGCATCAAGACCCAGAATTGTGTCTGCGTCACTGTCCTGCGCTGTCAGCATAAGAATCGGGCATTTCACGCCCTGTTTCCGCATCAAACGACATAGCTCGCGTCCATCGGTGTCGGGCAGGCCTACATCCAGGATCATCAAGTCGTACAGGCTTTCCTTTGCCTTCACCATGGCGCTGGCACCATCATCGGCTTCGAAGACGTCGAAATCCTCGGTCATCAAAAGCTGTTCGCCCAACGCCTCGCGCAGGTCATCGTCGTCATCGACGAGCAAAATCTTTTTGAGCTGTCCCATGACATCCTCCTTCGGTTCGTCATTAGATTTGTGTTGTCTTTACGTTTCTAACAACCGCCTGCTTCACCGTTTCACACGGACGTGTGATTAGTGGTGCAATTGTTTCACTTTAGGGCCGAAACGGTTATGAGATGAAACAAATGAGGGGCTGAAACGCATGGGATTCTCTCCAGATATTACAGAACGTTTGGCGCGAGCGCTTGCTGATTTGCGCATGGGCGTTCCGGTGATGCTGAATGGTGGGGCAGTTGTTTTGGCTGTTGAGACGCTTGATGCGGCCCGTTTGGCGCATTTGCGAACATTGGGCGGCGAGCCTGTCTTGGCCATAACAGGATGGCGAGCACGCACTTTGAAGGCGCACGCCTACGATGGGGATCTGGCTCGTGTCTTGCTTCCACCTGACGTGACCCTCTCTTGGGTGCGCTCCATTGCAGACCCCGCCGATGATCTACGCGCCCCCATGAAAGGACCGTTGCGCACCGTGCGGGGTGGGGATGCCCAGGTGCATCATGCCGCGATCGCACTCACTAAGGCGGCGCATCTTCTACCGGCTGCGTTGGTGCTGCATGTTACGGATGCCGCAAGGTTTGCCAGCCAACACAATTTAACGCTGATCCCGACCGAAGCGGTTATGGATTCTGAGCTAAGCCCGCTAAATCCGATTATTAGTGCGCGTCTTCCGTTAGAGGTGTCAGAGGCGGGTCGGCTTCACATCTTCCGGCCCGATGATGGTGCTGAAGAACACTATGCCGTTGAGATTGGTCAACCGGATCGGTCCAAGCCGGTCTTGTCGCGTCTCCATTCCGCTTGCTTTACCGGGGATTTGTTGGGGTCTCTCAAATGCGATTGTGGGCCGCAATTGCGCGGCGCTCTTGGCCAGATGGGGGCTGAAGGCGCTGGGGTTCTTCTATACCTCAATCAGGAAGGGCGGGGGATCGGCCTTGCCAATAAAATGCGGGCGTATTCGCTACAGGATCAGGGGTTTGATACAGTTGAGGCCAACCACCGGCTTGGGTTTGAGGATGACGAGCGTGATTTTCGGATTGGGGCTGAGCTTCTCAAACAGATGGGCTTTGGCTCTGTCCGGTTACTGACAAACAACCCGGCCAAAGTGGCCCGCATGGAAGGAAGCGGGATAGAAGTGACCGAACGTGTTCCGCTCAGGGTTGGTGAAAACAGGCACAATCAGGGATATCTAGCGACAAAGGTCGCTAAGTCGGGGCATTTGCTTTAGCCGGGCAGATCCCTGTCCGCTGACAATCTACATTTGTGACCCGATTGCGCCGCTAACGCTCCCGACCCCAGTCATCGGCCATGTCTAAGTGACCCAAGAGTCCATCAGTGGTGCTAGGTCTATGAGCAGGAAAAAAGAACCGCACGAAATTATGCGGAAATCAATGGGTTCTGACACTGAGGAAAGCGTCAGGAGAGCACCATTGCTTGCTGGCTTCAATATCAATGGATTGTGGGCCAATTGGCCTACCAATGGTTTTGGCAATGATTGCAATCGCCGTGTGCGCCATAACAATCACGTTTGAAAGTGCATTCTCGCGTTTTGAGTAAGCCAAATCCAAGGCCAGTTTTGGAGCGAGGATCTTCTCGACATAGGTTCGATCAGGATCCTCACTATCTAGCAATTCGTCTCCGTAGGCATAGTAGAAAATAGCACCAGGCGACGTGATCCCCGGCCGAACATCAAGCGTTTCCTTCATCCACGGGCGATAATGGTCTGCCACGATCGATGGGGCCTCCGGACGGGGCCCGACGATCGCCATATCACCACGGATCACGTTGAAGAATTGGGGCAATTCATCCAATTTCAGGGCTCGAATGATCCTGCCAACAGCGAATACCCTTTTGTCGTTTGTCGCGGTGATGTCTGGCCCTCCGGCATTCACATGCATCGAGCGGAATTTGTACATTCGGAACAGCTTGCCACCCATACCGACACGATCCGCCAGATAAAATATCGGGCCCGGCGAGGATACTCGCACAGCAATCGCCACGACAGCGAGCACGGGCGCCGTCAGGAGCAACACGATGGCCGAAATCCCGATATCGACGGTTCTAATCACGAGCCTAGGATCCCTTTTATCGCGTCAGTAACGTAGTCGAGTTCCGCGTCGGTCATGTCCATGAAGAGCGGCAGTGACAAGCAGGTTTCGAAATACGCGTCAGAGACAGGAAATTCGCCGCGCGATATGTTCGCCCAGTAGGTCATCTGGTGCAATGGACGGTAGTGTACGGAAACGCCGATATTTTGGGCCTGTAAGGCGGCGGCGAAAGAGTCCCGGGTGACTCCAGCACTTTTATCGAGTTGCACTATGTAAAGGTGCCAAGAGTGGACATCGCCTGGCGCAGCTTCTGGAGGTAGGATAAGCGGGAGCTGCGCTAAGCGTTCTTCATAGGCCGACTTCAAGGCACACCGTCTCGCGTGAAATTCCTCGATCCTTGTCAACTGTATTCGGCCCATCGCCGAGGCAACGTCGGTAAGGTTGTATTTGAAGCCTGGCGCGACAACGTCGTAAAAATAGGACGCTTTTTTGTCTGTAAAGCGGTTGAACACGTCTCGGTCGATGCCGTGAAGGCGCATAATGCGGGCACGTTCGGCAATGGTCGGATCACGGGTCACCAGCATACCGCCTTCACCTGTGGTCATGGTCTTGTTGGCATAAAAGCTGAACGCGGTTGCGTCCGCGAAATCCGCGCCAATTGCGATACCTTTGTGCGCGGCGGGGAGTGCATGGGCCGCGTCGTCCAAAATTCGGAGGCCGTGGCGATCTGCCAAGGCGCGTAGCTCTGTCATGTCACAGGAGCGTCCCGCAAAATGGACAGGCATGATGACCTTTGTTTCGGGAGTGATCGCCGCCTCGACAGCGGCGACGTCGATACAAAGGGTATGAGGTTCAATATCAACGAAGACCGGCTTTGCTCCGAGATAGCGGACAACTTCAGCTGTTGCTGTGAAGGTGAGCGTCGGTAAAATAACCTCGTTCCCGGGTCCGACTCCAAGCGCCTCGAGCCCCAAATGCAGTGCTGCGGTTGCGGAATTCACTGCTATGCTATGCAGCTCTTGTTGACCAAGCGCGGCGCTAAATTCTCGCTCAAAGTCCTTCGTAGAGGGGCCGGTAGTCAGCCAACCTGAGCGCAATGTTTCAACAACGGCTTCGATCTCGCGCTCGGAAACAGACGGGCGGAAAAACGGTACAGACTCAATCAGGTCAACTACTCCTTTAGTACCCAAAACTGGATAGCGTCGTGGCGATGACGGCTTCAATCTCGGACATGGTGGTGGCCTCTGACGGGTCTAGCACATTATTGTGTTTTGGAACCACGGTTGCATCCCATTTATTGACGATTGAATTGCCATCAAGGCACAGCCCAGCTGCCAGTTCAGCGATGACGGATCTATCGCTCACCAAGTTTTCGTACTTAACGGTGAAAACAGAGTCTTGTGGGAGCATTGCGAGATCGGTTCGAGCGGTCTCGACCGAGTGCTGCCACTGAAGCGCACAAACCTCGGCGAGCGTGCGGGATGCAACATCGGCTCGGATGCCGGGGTAACGCGGCCCCCAGACATTCACATGCGACCCCGATTGTTTCCGCCTCCCCAGAATAGAGTTGCGAATATACCAGGCGACATACGGAAGGCTGGAGATTGGAATGCGACGAAGTTTCTCTACCAGCCGGCGGTAATCTGGCGGTGCCGACCACTGCTTGATGGCGCTCAGGGCGACGTCCCTCCCGTCCCGCACAAGATGGACATAGCGGGCGCCTGGAAAAATTGCGTCGACGAAGGGGACGCGCAACGAGTTGGACACCGATTTTTCCAGTAAGATCTGACCAGGTGCGAGCCGTGCCTGACCTTCCGTCGTGCGGCGGATGAACCGGATTTGCGCCGGGCTCAGGGTCAGTGGTGATAACTGGTCGTCACTACATTTTGGTTGGCCGAAGCGCCAAATGTAGTTGATGTCATACGGAACAGCTGCAATGCGCGTGTCGGCCCGCAGGCAGTCACGCAAAAACTTCGTTCCGGATCGGGCCGCGCCAATTATGAAAATAGGGGCGTCGGACAATGTGCGATCTCCTGTTTGTGCTGATCGTGCGTCGGTTTGGACATGGTCGGGAGTGGAGAAGCTATCTTTGGAAGGCGCTGTGGGGTGCTAGTACAATAACAATGACGCTACGACGAGTGAGAAAAACCGCATCTTGCTGCGAGCGAGTGAAAAGTTGTGGCGCAACAGAATTGCCAATCGATGAAGGGGCCCTTTCTGGTAGGCAAGCAGGATGTCGCGTTCAGGCGACCCCTTTTGCGCGAAGAGCAGGGCATTTGCGACCTGTTCGCGCAGGAAACCAGCGCGCAACATACTTGCCTTCCGCCGTAGCGCGCCAATGCCCCCAAGAGACATGCCGCCATATTGGCTTTCGGCATGGATACGATACTTGATCAGAGCATCCGGCGCGGCGCTGACGGGGTAGCTATAATGACGCGCAATGAAGTAGATAATCCAATCATGAGAGATACGTTGAATGGCCGTTATATCCGTGGCGGCAAGAACATTTTTCAGATGGGTAAAAAGGGGTGCGCTTAGGACATAGGTACACCCGGCGCTGCCGCCGCCAAGTAAGTGGTCAAGCGCCTTGAGAGACCCGGATTTGCGAACTGTGCCAAGGATCGTGTCTTGCCCATCCCATGCAAGCAAGTCAGAGAAATAGAGGTCCGTTTGATCTTGCGTTAGCGTTGCCACGGCTTGCGACAGTTTCGTCGGGAGCCAGATATCATCCTGATCAGCGAGGGCGAAAAAATCGTGCTCCGTTGGAACCAGGTGCAAGTTGTTGAAGATATTCAGACCAGTGCCGCCCGAGTTTTGAGCGTTGCGAAAAACGGTGATCTGGTCCGGATGGGATGCGGCATAAAGATCTAGGATGGCAAGCGTTCCGTCGCTGCTCTGATCGTCGAAGACGTAGATATGGACCGACACATCGACCTGGCCCAGCAAGCTGTCAAGCTGGTCGCCAAGGTGATCTTGACCATTATACGTCGTCATGATGATCCCGATGTTCGCTCGCTTCGATCAGATCTTCTTATGAAAGCCAAATAATGACCACGAAGCGCCCGAACATCGGGATCATCATGACGACGTATAATGGTCAAGATCACCTTGGCGACCAGCTTGACAGCTTGCTGGGCC
>JBCBGX010000059.1:0-12422 GCA_038526325.1 Pseudomonadota bacterium
GTAACTTCGTGACAATCTCTTCGGGCTTTGGTCGCTTGTTTGCCATGTGTTTCCTCCGTTTTCCTAAACATAGCGGAGGACCACTTCACTGGGGGAAGACCAGAATCCGAAGACAGAACAAGTAGCAAATCACGGCTTGAAGTACATAAAGGGTCCGTATGCAATGAATTTGAACGGTGATGCGCTCAAGCTAGCGCAGAAGTTTTATCGCAAAGTAGAGGGGTAAGTAATTTTTGACCAACTAGACTTATGTAGGTCAACCCTTGCCAAATCTTCGATTTGGCAGCGCCCGAACCGCCCCCACGGGGCGGGCGCGTCGTTTGCTCGACGCATCACGACAACTGAAAAGACCCCCGGGGCCTCCGCCCGTCGTCACCTCAATTGATCCCCCGGATCAATTGCCGGGTTTCACCCGGACCGGTGCCAACCCCACGCGACGGAAACCACCGCCTCCCACGTTTAACCTCCATCACCCTTCGATGGAGCATCCGATGCGCTTTCTGCCTCACGCTTTTCTCTTTGTGATGGGCGGTCTTTGTCTGGCGACTTTTCTGACCTCGCCCGTCGTCTGACCCGCTGGACATCTCCCACATCGCAGCCTTACCTTGCGCGCCAAGGGAGGGCGGGATGGCCTATGATTATGTGATTGTGGGCGGGGGCTCGGCGGGCTCTGTCTTGGCGGCGCGCCTTTCTGAGGACCCCAACACATCCGTTTGCCTGTTAGAGGCTGGGGGGCCAGCGCAGGGCCTCCTTTACCGTCTGCCGACCGGGGCGCTGGTGATGCTGCCCGGGTGGCCGAAGATCAGCAATTGGGCGTACCAGACCGTGCCGCAGCCGGGGCTGAACGGGCGGCGAGGCTATCAGCCGCGCGGCAAGATGCTGGGTGGGTCGAGCGGGCTGAATGCGATGCTTTATGTGCGCGGGCACCGGTCGGATTACGATGGCTGGGCCGATCTGGGCTGCGACGGCTGGGGCTGGGATGATGTGCTGCCTTATTTCCGAAAGTCCGAGAATAACTCGCGCGGAGCGGATGAGTTTCACGGCGGCGATGGCCCGGTGCATGTGACCGACCAGCAGGCGATGCGCCCTATCACGCGCGCCTTTGTCGAGGCGGGTGCGAGTCTGCAGTATCGCGAAGTGGCGGATTTCAACCGGGGCGACAATGAAGGGATCGGCACCTATCAGGTCACGCAATTCCATGGCGCCCGTGCGGGCGAGCGGTGCTCTGCGGCGGCAGCCTATCTCCACCCGGTGATGGACCGCCCCAATCTGACAGTGATCACGCGCGCGCAGGCGACGCGGGTGCTGTTTCAGGGCAAGCGCGCGACAGGGGTGATGTATTGGCAGGGCAAGGCCGAGAAACAGGTGCTGGCACGCAGGGAGGTGCTGCTGTGCGGTGGGACCTTCAACTCACCCCAGCTTTTGCAATTGTCCGGCATCGGACGGCCCGAGGATATCACGCCGCATGGGATCAGCATGGTGCATGAATTGCCCGGAGTGGGGCAGAACCTGCAGGATCATCTGGACTTCACCCTCGCCTACAAATCCAAAGATCGCGATAATTTCGGGATCAGCGTGCGGGGGAGTTGGGACCTGATCCGGCATGCATTGCGCTGGCGCAAGGATGGCAAAAGCATGCTCGCTTCACCCTTTGCAGAAGGGGCCGCGTTTTTGAAGACGGACCCGGCGCTTGACCGGCCTGATATTCAGTTACATTTCGTAATTGCGATTGTCGACGACCACGCCCGCAAGCTGCATTTGGGGCATGGGTTCAGCTGCCACGTTTGCGTGCTGCGCCCCCACAGCCGGGGACAGGTGTCATTGCACAGCGCGGACCCGATGGCACCACCGGCCATTGACCCGCGATTCCTTTCAGATCCGCGCGACCTCGAAACGACCATCAAGGGGGCAAAGCGCATGCGAGACATTTTGCAGGCTCCGGCCTTGGGAACGTACCGCCACAAGGAATTACACGGCACCCATGATGATATGACTGATGCGGCGTGGGAACGGCATATTCGCGCTCGTGCCGATACGATTTATCATCCGGTCGGTACCTGCAAGATGGGTATCGACGATTTAGCTGTTGTGGACCCGCACTTGCGGGTCCGGGGCATTGATCGGCTGCGGGTGGTCGATGCGTCTGTCATGCCATGCCTGATCGGCGGGAACACGAATGCGCCCACAATTATGATTGCGGAAAAAGCGGCAGATTTGATCAAGGGCGCAGTCGCTGAAAACACCAAGTCTACGGCATAAGCAACTCTGCATGCGCCTGTGGATCTGCCTTTTTGAGACGATCGAGCGCGGCGATAGCCTCTTCGCGCAAGACGTCTTTGGCGTTGGACTTCACAGTCTCGACCCTATTGATCAGCGCGTCAATCTCGGGCAGCGGTGTCTCAGTCTGTTCTGACAGGAGCGCCAAGGCTTCCAAAATTTTGCCGAGTTGCTTGCCGTAGCTTGCAACCTCGGTCTGGACACGGTTTTCAATGCCCAGGCTACCTTTGATGTCAGGCGAAAAGACGCGGGGTGTAATCTCTTGCGTGACGTCGCCGGAAAACGGCGCGTGGAATGTCGGCGACCAGATCTCGAATGGGTTAAGCATGGCAATCTCCTGCAGGGTTAATGCTGCAAAGATCACGACCCAGCTGCAGCCCCGTCAAGTCTGGGACAAGAAGGAAGCGACTGCGGCCTCAAATTCGCGCGGTTTTTCAGCATGCAGCCAGTGGCCCGCGCCCGGAACTTTGGCAAACTTTGCCTGCGGGAAGAGCATCTTGATTGTCGGGCGTGCGTCGGGTTTGATATAGTCGGAGGTTGCCCCGGCAAGAAACAGGGTTGCCCCATCAAAGCGGCCTGTCATATCGGGAAAGCCAATGATCTTGTCCATCTCGGTTTCGATAACATCCAAGTTCAGACGCCAGCGCCGTGTCTTCATATCGAGGCTTTGTAGAAGAAAGTCTGGCACACCAGGCTCCAAGTCACCTAGTTGGGCTTTGGCATCTGCGCGGCTCGCAATATTGGTCAAATCAACCTGACGCATGGCGGTGATGGGGCCAAGTTGGGAATGGGTATAGGCCACTGGCGCGATATCGGCGACGATCAATCGCTTAACCTTTTGTGGTTCTTGGAGTGCCAGCACCATGGCGGCTTTCCCACCCATAGAGTGGCCCAGGACATCGCACGGTCGCTCAATCACCCCCGCTAGGTCTGCCGCCAAATCTTCATAAGAGTGGCTATCATACCACGGGCTCTGTCCATGATTGCGCATATCAACCACAATAACCGGACGATTGGCTGATAGTCGTTTGGCAAGCACCCCCCAATTCCGTGCAGAGCCGAAAAGCCCGTGCACGATCAACAGTGGGACATCGCCGGGCCCATCGTAAAGAACCGTGTTCAACATGCATCGCTTGTAACCCTTTGAACCGCTCAGTAGCCAGAGGGATTGAGCGTTTCGCTGATAGCGCCTAAGCGGGCGCCTATGGGGAAGGATATCGATGATCAGGTAGCCACGTTGCAAAGCCTGCTGGACGAAAAACTCGGCGTGCGGGGTCGGACGCTCGCGGTACAAGTGCGCAAAGCAGGGCGGCTTTTGCCGCGGCATGTCCGGCGTGATGCAACCTATATTGCGACGTCGGTTGCGCTATCCGAGAATCCCAAATTGTCGCGCATGGTTGATCAGGCAAGATTACAAAAGGCTCATTCCAACGTGACGGCCTATCTGACAACGATCAACGTGACCGAAAGGCGGGTGACAGCGGGCCTGAACCTCGCGGCATCTATCGTGTTCGCATTACTGGTGACAGGTGTGCTGGTTCTGGTTGTATTGGTGCAACGGGGCTTTGTTTAAGCACATCGCGTTTAATCAAAGTCACGGTCGCAAAGGCGACGAATAGCAATAGATACCATGATTCAATCTTGTCGATCCTGACCAACTCCAACGCGCTTTGGCCTGCATAAACCCATGTACCGGTAAAGGTGCCGATATTCTCGGCAATCCATAAAACTAGACTGGATAGAAAAGCGGCAAGCGGCAGCGGCATCCAGTACCATCGCGCCCCAATTCGGAAATAGATGCGGGTTCTTGCATATAGCAGAAGAGTGCCCAGAAACAGCAGGTGGCGCGCGTCCCAAAAATAGTGGTGCATGAAAAAATTGAGATAAATGGCGATTGCAAGGCCAAAGTGCCAGATCATTAGTGGGAATGGGGCAAACGTCATATCAAACAGCCGGATGACCCGCGCCATATAGCTCCCAACAGCGGCATACATGAACCCCGAAAAAAGCGGCACGTCATAAAGCTTGAAAAGCCCCGGCTCCGGGTAGCTCCAAGATCCAACACTGACCTTGAAAATCTCCATTAGCGTCCCTGTGGCATGGAAAAGTGCGATCACTTTGGCTTCGTTCCAGCTTTCCAATCTCATCCAAAGAAAGTGGATTTGCAGGCCGATGGCGATCAGCGCAAGTGCATCGTAACGCGCAAGCAGCCAGTGATCTTGCCAGATCAGCTTTGTCATGATGACGGCCAATAAGAGCGAGCCACCAAAAAGACAGGCCCAGCCTTGCTTGATCACAAACATCGTAAACGCCGTTATAGCTGTTGGCAGCCGTTGGGCGAGCCAATTATCAATTGCTTTTTCATGCTTCATACACCAAACGTAGAGTGCCCGGTATGGGAGCTTGATGGTAATATGTGTAGACTTTTCGCAGAGCCTTACGGTTTGCGGTACACCGTAAACAGGCGGGGCACGATCCCGTCCTGACGGATGGTTTCAACCTCTTGGAATCCAGCCTCGGCCAAGGCTCTTGCCAAGTCTGCTTCGGACAGGCGCTGCACATAAGGGGCCTTGCCGAAGGCTTGCATGACAGGGATCAACAGGCCCAGGTACCATGCGCCTTCTTTCAAAAGCCCGGTTTTGGCCATCAGCAATCCACCCGATGGCAAGGCATGAAAGGAATTTTGCAGCACTTGCGGCAGATCGGGTAATAAGTGAAACAGGTTCAAAGCCAATATTGCGTCAACCGGGCCATCGGGGATGTCTGCTGCGCCAGCGACATCAAATCCCAAACGGGTGGACATATCGTCCTTCAATTTGCCGCAAGCGACCTGGATCATAACGGGCGATATATCTGCGCCCAGATAGCTATTGACACCTGGCGCGAGCAAGACTGCCGTTGATCCAGTGCCACACCCGATCTCAACGACGTCATAGTGCGGTTGTAAATGGTGGCGCATTCGACCAAGCGTGATTTCATAGGCAGCTTGGTCGCTGATTGGATCTTTGGCGTATTTCGGCGCGATGCGATCCCAGAATCCAGCACTATCCATGACACCCCCCGCAGCTTGGTTATTTTTAACTATCTGCGTATGGACCGTGATGGAATTGCCAAAAAATGCCTGTTGGTTATACATATTTGCATGAATTGGGCGGCGCTAAATTTTGACTGGAACCAGGCGCGCGCGTTTCTGGTCACAGCCGAGACGGGGTCATTCTCGGCCGCGGCCCGTGCATTAAACATGACCCAGCCCACATTGGGGCGCCAAGTGGCCGGATTGGAAGAGGCCCTTGATATTGTTTTGTTTGAACGGATCGGGCGCAAGTTGGAATTGACACCAGCAGGGCGCGACATGCTGGTGCATTTGCGAACGATGGGCGATAGCGCAATTGCTGCAAGCTTAACCGCATCTGGACGTGCCGAAGCGGTTTCGGGTGAGGTTTGTATTTCTGTCACAGACATCTTCGCAATGTACACGATGCCCGCGATTGTGGCGGATCTGCGCCGGATCGCACCAGAGGTGCAAATCAAGGTACAGGCGTCAAACACCTTGTCCGATCTACAGCGGCGCGAGGCGGATATTGCCGTGCGGCATGTAGCACCGGTTCAGCCTG
Source organism: Pseudomonadota bacterium (assembly GCA_038526325.1). GTDB lineage: Bacteria > Pseudomonadota > Alphaproteobacteria > Rhodobacterales > Rhodobacteraceae > Yoonia. Next base: position 5,892 of record JBCBGX010000059.1, read on the forward strand.
ATTTGATCGCTCAAAGGGTACGCAGTTGCAGCGGTCATCTCTACGCAAGTCAGACCTACCTTGAAAAGTCTGGGCCAATCCGCACACGGGATGATCTTGCTCGTGCCGACATCATCGCAATCGACAATTCGGACCAACTTTTGGTTTTTTTGCAAAATTGGGGCCTGCCCGTAACACAAGAGAATTTGGTCATTGTTGCGGATAGCGGTGTTGCAGGTTGGCAATTTGCAAGGCGGGGCCTTGGTGTCATGCCAATGACAACAGATGTTGCGACATTATCTCCTGAAATGGTGCTCTTGTTGCCGGAGCTTGACCCCATCAAGGTGCCATATTGGCTGACCGTGCATCGCGAGTTGCACAAGTCGAAGCGGATCAGGCTAGTTTATGACCACCTGGCCACCGTTCTAAAACAGCCGATATTGCCGGTGTAATTCTGGGTCAGCCTTACTTTAACCTATTCGCTTGCCCTAAATGACACCGCCCAAGGGGGGGGGTGGGGCACTTGGCGGCTAAAGGGCACGGGCCTGCGAAGAAAAGTTATCGTTTGAGCAAACAGCATGATTGGTTCGATATCTCACCTGCGGCACAGTTTCGTTCGGAGCCAGTGTGACGCCAAAAATCGCGGATAAAGTCGAGGATTTGTCACTAGATCCAGGGCCTATGCGCTTGCTTTGCAGGTGAGGTTCGGCATTTGGCGGCCATCTCGACCACTGTGCGGGATTCGTTTTCCTTACAGGCAAAAAATGGGGCGCAAATTACCTCAAAATCGCAAAGATACGAGGAAGGGGAAATAAGATTGATCGGCGCCATAAAGGGTGCCGGATCACCAACCGTAACAACGAATTCCATTTAGTCCCAAGGCGCTTGAAGTAGTGTTGGCGTGTTGAAGTCGCTGCAGCAGCATATCTTTCTACTTTGGGTGCCAACGCAGATGAGGCCAACTACCCATCCCGCCGCATTTGATACGAGGCCTTTCTACCAATTGCGTCTAGCTGGCCATGCGCAATTGGCCGCCGCTGTCGTCTCCGGTCCTAAATTGCGCCACGGCCTGCTGAAGTCTGAGAGAGGTGTCGCGAAGGGTCTCGCTGGTGGTGGTCACATCATCAACCATCTTCGCATTTTGTTTCGTCATTGCGTCGATATTCTGCATCGTTTCGCCTAGCTGTGACAGGGTTGCGGATTGATGCTGCGACGTGTTTCCGAAACTTTCGATGTGCTTCAGAGCATTTTGGACGATCTCGCTGATTTCGTTGAGAGATGCGCCGGTCTTTGCAACCTCTTTCACACCGGTTTTGACATTGGAATCACTGTTATGAACCAGGTCCTTGACTTGCTGCGCCGCATCTGACGCTTGGCTTGCCAATGTACGGACCTCTTGTGCCACAACTGCAAAGCCCTTCCCGGCATCGCCAGCGCGTGCGGCTTCTACACTGGCATTCAGCGACAAAAGGCCAGTCTGAAAAGCAATTTCGTCAATCATAACGCTTATGCCATGAATTTCTTCGGATGTCGCGCGGATGGCGTCCATGGACTCAATGGCGCTCTGCACAACCGCGCCACCGTTAGCGGAGGTTTCAGCGGCGTCGGCCACGGCTTGCGTAGACCGGCCAGTGCTCTTGGCGGTTTGCTGGAGTGCCTCGGATAATTCTCTTAACTTTAGGGTCGTTTCGGCGATCATGCTCGTTTGATTATCGGTCCTCCTCGACAAATCTATGATCGATGAGCCTAAGTTGCTTGAGTTGCTGGCAATCTCAGATGAACTACAAACAACGTCAGAAATCGCCGTTCGCAAAGTCGCGCATGTCTTGTTGTAATTCTGAATCAGAGTCTCGTAGGCTTCGCCATAATCGGCGGTGATTTCATAGGTTAAATCGCCGTTAGAAAGCCGTTCAAACGCGGCCATGAGATCACCGATTATCCCCTCTTTCGCCCGTTGCTCAGCCTCTTTTTCGCGTGCAGCGCCGTCGCGGGCGGCGCGTAGTTTTTTGGTCAGGCTTTCCATTGCGTGCCACATAATCTCGATTTCATCGAGACCTCGCTTGGTTTGCCGAAAATTGCGACTTAGGTCGCCATTTGCTATTGCCTCTAGCACCTTGGTTGCAGCTGTAAGTGGTCGTATGAGTTTGCGTTGAAACGCGATCAAAGATGCCGCAGTAAGCGACGCAATAAACACCATCACGACACTGTTGATAATGCGGGTGGTGTGGGACTTTGCCAGCTGATCTTGCCAATACTCCTGAATGTGATCTCCGGCAATGGGCGCAATTCCGGCAATTTCATCCAAACCCTCGTTGGATTGGCCAAAGAACTCTTCAAATGTGAAAGGGATCTGTGCATCCTCACCCTTCCTCATCCGCTCCATCGCCTGATCCATCTGGGTAAGGGATGGCAAAAATGTTCTCACAAACGGTCCTTCAACATCGCGTAAAGCGGCCTGAAGCGTCTGTGGCAACTCAATGGTCTCTGCCGCGATCATGAGCTGATTCCATCCAGCCTTTGCCCGGGACACATCAACGCGCGCTTCACCAGCGTCGGCAATTGGGATCGGCGTCCCTGTCAAAGCTGCGATAGCGTAATATGTTCGGGCGCGCCCACCATATTCTCGGATTTCCCAGGCAAGCGATTGTATCTTGCCCAACACCATTTCGTTTGTCGACGATCGTCCGTTGGGCAAAACAAGGACTGCCGCTTGCGCAAACAGATTTTCAATCTCTCCCTTCAACTCGTATGGCAACTGTCTTGCACGGTCAGCGTCCCGTAGTTCCTTGGGCAGCGCAAGCATGCGGTCAGCCTCTTCCCGCAACGCCGTAATCCGGTCACGTGCCTGACTGCTTTGCCTAATAAACCTGTCGCGATTTACCAAAGATGTTCTTTCAGTGATTTGGCTGATGGTCTGTTCAAGAAGATCTTTCGACAATGCGCGTTGTTCGTTGATCAAATCGCGGAAAGGGGGGGGATCGCTGTGTCTAGGGCAAAGGCCACCTGGGTCACACTACGTTCAAAGGACAGTGCCACTGTGCCTTGAAACCAATCGGACCGCGCGCTTGCAAGGCCGGCAAGCTGCGTGTCTTGCTGCAACTTGACATGTGCCTGCACGAGTCTTTCGGCCGCGAGGATAAGCGAAACCGATCCAAGCAGTGCAAGCACAAACAGTACAATACGCCCGAGCCGCATTCACATCTCCTATCGACACGCTGTGGTGCCGATCTAGCAGAGGTGATTTAACGAAACGTGACTTTCAAAGTGCTATCTTGCCGAACCCGACCGATCCAAGGGATGCCAGTGTCAGAGGTGTGGATACATCGGAAACCGGTCGCAAAGCGCTTCGACTTCGGCTTTCACCTTGGTCTCGACCGTGCTGTTGTTGTCTTCACCGTTTGCAGCAAGACCATCTGTGACTTCTACGATCCAGTCTGCAATCTGACGAAACTCTGGTTCGCCAAAACCACGTGTTGTGCCAGCAGGTGACCCTAGGCGTACGCCAGACGTTACCATTGGTTTTTCCGGATCAAAGGGGATCCCATTTTTGTTGCAGGTAATATGCGCGCGTCCCAGCGCCCGCTCTGTGGCGTTGCCTTTCACTCCCTTGGGCCGCAGGTCGACAAGCATCACATGCGTGTCTGTCCCTCCGGTTACGATATCCAGCCCACCTTTCATCAATTGGTCGGCCAAGGCTTGCGCGTTCTTGATCACTTGTTCCTGATAAGTCTTGAATTCGGGGCGCAATGCCTCCCCAAAGGCAACCGCCTTGCCCGCGATGACATGCATGAGCGGGCCCCCCTGAATGCCGGGGAAGATGGCAGAGTTGAACTTTTTCGCCAGCGCCTCGTCATTGGTCAGGATCATGCCGCCGCGTGGACCACGAAGCGTTTTATGCGTCGTTGTGGTCGCAACATGCGCGTGCGGGAAGGGTGAGGGGTAAAGACCAGCCGCAACAAGACCTGCAAAATGAGCCATATCAACCAGCAAATAAGCGCCAACGGTATCAGCAATCTCACGCATTTTTGCAAAATCGATGATGCGCGGAATGGCTGACCCACCGGCAATGATCATCTTGGGTTTGTGTTCAGCTGTCAGGCGGGCGACCTCATCGTAATCCAGCAGGCTATCCTGAAGGCGAACACCATATTGAATGGCATTGAACCACTTGCCTGACTGGTTGGGCTTTGCGCCATGGGTCAAGTGACCACCAGCATCAAGCGACATGCCAAGGATCGTATCGCCGGGTTGAAGGAGTGCTTGAAACACCCCCTGGTTTGCCTGCGATCCAGAATTCGGCTGTACATTTGCAAATCCACAACCGAACAGTTGTTTTGCACGTTCGATGGCAAGGTTTTCGGCGACATCAACGTGTTCGCAACCACCGTAATAGCGGCGGCCGGGATACCCTTCGGCGTATTTATTGGTCATCACGCCGCCCTGTGCTTCCATCACGGCAGCTGAAACAATGTTTTCAGAGGCAATGAGCTCAATCTCTTTGCGCTGGCGTTTCAACTCGGCCTGCATCGCGGCGTGCAACGCCGGATCACGGGTCTTTAGAGTTTCGGTGAAAAAGCCATCATCGCGGACAGTGATGTTCATAAGTGCATCCCCCTCAAGGTGCCGGAAATATTTACTTGGCGCCGTCTTACCGCAGGAATGCCCTTATCTAAAGCGTCAAAACGACCATGATCATCATGAGGCCGTCATGGGCGTTTCGTATCGTCAGCTTGCGTTTCGGGTGTGATCACCGCACAACGTATCGGAACTGAAAGGTTTTTACGTCATGGCCCGCTCACAAATCGCCTTTGTCGCCAGCCCAGTGCCAATTGCGCAAACAGCTTTGCGCGATTTGACGGCGGCCTATGGCGATGTCGAGGCGCATGAGGCCGATGTGATTGTTGCGCTCGGCGGTGATGGGTTCATGCTGCAGACACTGCACGCGACCGAGGGTCTCGATGTACCTGTTTATGGAATGAACCGTGGCACTGTTGGGTTCTTGATGAATGAATTTCATGCGGATGATTTACGCGATAGGTTGGATGCTGCGGTTGAAGAGGTGATCAACCCGCTGGCTATGACAGCGCTGTCATCATCTGGCGACATGCACGAAGCGTTGGCGATCAACGAAGTGAGCCTGTTGCGGTCTGGGCCCCAGGCCGCGAAATTGCGGATCACCGTGGATGGCAAAGAACGTATGAGCGAACTGGTGTGTGACGGGGCACTTGTTTCGACACCGGCAGGATCAACGGCATATAATTACTCCGCTCATGGTCCTATATTGCCCATCGGCGCGGATGTGCTGGCACTTACAGCTGTCTCGGCGTTTCGCCCGCGCCGTTGGCGTGGTGCGCTGTTGCCCAAATCTGCAGTTGTCCGACTGGATGTGATCGATCCTAACAAGCGACCAGTGATGGCTGAGGCCGATGGAAACTCTGTGCGCGACGTGGTCAGCGTCGAAATCCGGTCAGAACCCACCGTGCAGCACCGCATTCTCTTCGACCCAGGTCATGGACTTGAAGAGCGATTGATCAGAGAGCAATTCGCATAACATCTCGAAGGCTGGCCCACCGACGGTAATGCCGGGTTTGCAGCAATAAGATCACTCAACAGTCGGCGGGGCCAGTCGCGCCAAAAGTGAGCTTTGCGTGACCTTGCCGACCGGCGTGCCGTCTTCCACGACTTGCAAAGCTGCATTGTCAATCTGAAGCATGATCTCTTGCACTGGTGTTTCAATATCAACCTGTGGACCGTCTGCGCGTCCCGGTGTCATCACATCACGCGCAGTTAACACCCCCAGCGGGTTCATATGGGCGACAAAATCGGCCACATAATCGTTCACTGGATTTGTGAAAATCTCGCGCGGGGTGCCGCATTGGACAATCCGCCCGCCTTCCATGATGGCGATGCGATTGCCGATCTTGAAGGCCTCGTCCAGGTCATGACTGACGAAGATGATCGTCTTGTTGCGCTGCTTTTGCTGATCAAGAAGCTCATCCTGCAGCCGTGTCCGGATCAAAGGATCAAGGGCGGAAAACGGCTCGTCCATCAATAGAATAGGGGCGTCCGTCGCAAAAGCCCGCGCCAGGCCGACCCGTTGCTGCATGCCCCCCGATAACTCGCCCACCAGCGCATCTGCCCGGTCGGCGAGGCCGACCATCTCAAGCTCTCCGTCGACCCGTTTGCGCCGTGCGGCCTTGTTTTGCCCGCCCAGTTCCAGCCCCAGCCCTACATTGTCGCGTACCGTTCGCCAGGGCAGCAACCCAAATTGCTGGAACACCATCGAGACGCATTCCCGCCGCACCCGCCGCAGGTCCTGTGCGGAGGCACTGCCCACAGCACAGCGCCAACGGCCGTCATGGATGCGCACCTCGCCGCGCACCACCGGGTTGAGCCCGTTGACCGCGCGCAAAAGCGTAGACTTTCCCGAGCCCGACAAGCCCATCAGCACAAGGATTTCGCCAGTTTTCACATTAAGAGAGCAGTTATGCACCCCCAGGATCTGCCCCGTCTGCTTCTGGATTTTTGCCCGGTCCAACCCTTCATCCATCA
>JBCBGX010000060.1:0-12358 GCA_038526325.1 Pseudomonadota bacterium
CAAATACATCTTCATCCCTGGTCAATACCACGGATAGATCAGGCACTTTGGCCAGCGCCGTTGCCGTTTCCTGCGCAAAAGTGAGCATCAGCTCTGCTTCGTTCAGTCCAGCACGCTCGGCACCTGGGTCAATCCCGCCATGCCCCGGGTCCAACACGACAACAAAGTCGTCGCGACCTGTTGAAGTTGTCGCAGTATCACGTTGTGACACATCTTGCAGGTTCCACCCCAAGTCTGACGGCGTACGGCTTGCGGCCGCAAATGCCGCTTTGGATGTCCGCTCCATCACCACTTTCAGGTCGGCACCGCTCTGATTGGCGCGCATCCCTGCCTCAACCACTTCTAAGGGTTCAGCCAGATCAATGACCATGCGTGACCATTGATCCTGTATGTCGTCGATACGGATCGCCGTGGCGCGGTTCCCATCAAGAAGTGCATTTGGATCCACACCCGTCCAGTCAAGGTCGTGAAAATCCAGAACCAGACGCTTTGGGTCGTCTAAGGTAAAGACCCGATAGGGAGTGACCTCACTCAGTCTCAGATCAATCTGCAGCGTCCACCACCCGTCGCGCACGACACTTCGTTCGGGCTCGACAGTCACCTGTGCCAACGCTCCAGTCGCAACCCATAACAACACGAGCACCCACCTAATCATGCTGAACGGCCTTTCATGAAACGCGCCAAGCGGTCCAAACCTTCGCGGATATCATCGGTGCTGCGGGCATAAGAAAACCGCAGCCAATGCCGCCCGCGGATTGCATCAAAATCGAGACCGGGTGTAACCGCAACGCCTGCCTGTTCAAGGATTTCAGCTGCAAAGGCCAGCGCGTCGTCTGTATGGTCGGACACATCGACATAGATGTAGAATGCGCCATCCGGCGGGGCGAAGCGGTCAAAGCCCGCCGATTTCAATCCATCCATCATCAGATCACGATTGACCGCGTACACTCCCTTGTTGGCCTCCAGCTCCTCGGTGCAATCCATGGCGTGCAAAGCCAAGACTTGGGCCGCGTGGGAGGCACAAATGAACATGTTCTGCGCCAGTCTTTCGATGCGCCGCACATGGTCATCAGGGACAACCATCCACCCGACCCGCCACCCCGTCATCGAAAAATACTTCGAAAATGAGTTTACGACGTAAACTTCGTCGGTCACATCCAACGCTGTGACGGGCGCTTTTTCATAGTCGATACCATGGTAGATTTCGTCAGATATCAAAGCCGCGTCCCGGGCTGAACACGCATCTGACAAAGCCAGCAGAGCAGGCCGGTCCAGCATTGTACCTGTCGGGTTGGCAGGTGAGGCAACAATCAAACCTGCCAGATCATGGGTTCTTACGTCGCCCGGCATGGGTTGAAATCTTTGCGCAAAAGTTGTCGGAATATCGACAGCTGTCAGACCCACTGCTTTCAGGATTTGGCGATAGGATGGATAGCAAGGTGTCCCCAGACCAACCCGCTCTTCGTTGTCAAAAAGTGCCGAAAAAGCCAGTAAGAAGGCCCCAGATGCACCACTTGTCACAACAATACGAGACGGGTTGAGCTCGATATCATACCATTCGCCATAGTGTCGTGCGATGCGGGCACGCAGGTCTGGCAACCCAAGCCCAACCGTATAGCCCAAAGGTTCATCCATTGCGGCGATCAGCTTTTCTTTGGCCACACTCGGTGCGCCCGTACCAGGTTGACCCACTTCCATGTGAATGATGTGGCGACCTGCCTCTTCTGCTTTCTGCGCAGCCTCCATCACATCCATAACGATGAACGGGTCGACTTCGCCGCGGGCTGCCTGTCGCATCTGCTTTGCCTCTATTGTTTTTCCACTATTTGCCTGTCACCGGCATGTGACGTCAATGCACCTTGGCAAAGCATTACAGATATGGTCTGGATGGATGGGTCTTTCAGGAGATCAAGTTATGTCATTTCGCTTCGCCCTGCCCTGTCTTCTGGCCCTAGGGTCTGCTGCCCAGGCGCTTGATTTAAGCGCCATGACCGATGCGGAGCGCACAGCGTTTCAAGCAGAAATTCGGGCGTATATTTTGGAAAACCCCGAAATTGTTCGCGAAGCGATTGGCGTGCTTCAACAGCGCGAACAATTTGCGCAAGCACAGAACGACGTCACACTGGCCCAACAGAACGCAGACGCATTGTTCAATGACGGGCATTCCTTTGTCGGTGGCAACCCATCCGGCGATATCACCATTGTGGAGTTCATGGATTATCGCTGCGGTTTTTGCAAAAGGGCCTATCCAGAATTGCAAGCCGTCCTTAGCAACGATCCAAATATCCGCTACATCATCAAAGAGTTCCCGATCTTGGGTGAGGCATCAGTGCTGGCGTCGCGCTATGCCATTGCCACCCAACTGGTCGCGGGCGATGACGTTTATGAAGACGTTCATAACACTCTTATGGAGTTTCAAGGCGACATTAACGACCAGGTTCTTTCCCGGTTGAGCGACAGCTTTGGGTTGGACCATGCGGCTGTGACAACGATGATGGACGATACTCAGGTGACAAAAATCATCGCAGAAAACCGTGCGTTGGCGCAAAAACTGCAAATCACCGGCACACCCACATTTGTGGTCGAAGACCAAATGCTGCGTGGCTTTTTACCGGCAGATGAAATGCTGCAGGTGGTCGCAGAGCTACGAAGCGAATAACGCTATTCCGCAGCGTCTAACGCCTGCGCTGCCTCTAGCTCGGCAGCCCTTTGTTCAACCTGTTCGACAATGTGGTCAATCATATCGTCGTTTGATTGCTTATGACTTTGCTTGCCGGCCAGATACACCATACCGGACCCCGCCCCTCCGCCGGTAAAACCGACATCGGTCATCAGCGCCTCGCCCGGGCCATTAACGACACAACCAATGATCGACAGTGACATCGGTGTCTTGATGTGTTCCAGCCGCTTTTCAAGCTGTTCGACGGTCTTGATCACGTCAAACCCTTGCCGAGCGCAGGATGGGCAAGAAATGATATTCACCCCGCGATGGCGCAGACCAAGTGATTTCAGGATCTCATAGCCAACCTTGACCTCTTCGACGGGGTCCGCAGACAGCGACACACGGATCGTGTCACCAATCCCCATCCACAAAAGATTGCCCAAACCAATCGCAGATTTGATCGTACCAGACACAAGCCCCCCCGCCTCTGTGATCCCCAGATGGATGGGCGCATCGGTTGCCTCGGCCAATTGCTGATATGCGGCCGCGGCCATGAACACATCAGAGGCTTTGCAGGAAATCTTGAATTCGTGAAAATCATTGTCTTGCAGGATCTTGATATGGTCGAGCCCGCTTTCAACCATCGCATCCGGGCACGGTTCGCCATATTTTTCTAGCAAGTGCTTTTCCAGTGACCCTGCATTCACTCCAATCCGAATTGAGCACTTGTGGTCCCGCGCGGCCTTTATCACCTCTTTCACCCGGGCCTCGTCACCGATATTACCCGGGTTGATACGCAGGCAAGACGCACCGGCCTCTGCCGCTTCAATACCCCGTTTGTAATGGAAATGGATATCGGCCACGATCGGCACCGACACATTCGGAATTATCTGTTTCAAGGCGGCGCTTGAGGCTTCATCGGGAACAGATATGCGCACGATATCTGCGCCAGCATCCGCTGCGGCATTTACTTGCTCAATCGTCGCTTTAACGTCGGTGGTCAGCGTATTGGTCATCGTCTGTACGCTTATGGGCGCATCGCCCCCTACCGCGACCGAACCAACCATGATCTGACGGGATTTTCGGCGATAGATATTGCGCCAAGGGCGGATGTGATTCATCGACATGGAGGGACCGCTTTCCTAAGTTGGTCGTTTACCGCCAATTTAACAGCATCCAACAGCGCGGCAACCAATCAAGCCGCGATCATTCCTCTGCAACAACCTCGGCAAAGTTGACGATCTCTGCCAAGTCGTCATCTGCAGTCAAATCAGCAACGGCGTAAGTCTGGGTCACACTCTCCGGCGTCAGCTCAACGTTGGATGTCACAACGCCGCTCTGCCCAACTGGACCATAATGCACGCCATTGACGGCAAAATACATAGCGCCACTTTCACCGACCCGAAGTGTTGCAGGCTCTTCGGTAGATGGCACTACAAAGTTCTGCCCCGGTTCCATCACGCCCTCAAAAATCACTGTCCCGTCGGCAGACCGAACACGCACCCAAGCGGGACGAACGGCAACCAATTGCACCTCTGGCACCGGCGGCTCTACCACCTGGATTGGCGGAAGGACTGGTAAGTCCTCGGCAATATTAGCCTCGGCCACGGCCACAGGCGGCTCGAGGGTCGCATCCGGAAGTAATGCCCCGATGGAATTTGGGCTAAGCGTCGAGATCGGTGCATCCCGCGCGACCAGCACGGGTACATCCAGAGCCTGCGGTCGATACAATCGATCCAGCGCCTCACGGGTGGGCTGATCTACCACGGCAAGCGGGTCACTGGTGCGAAGCGCGTTAGATGCACCCGCAAGTGGATCGATATCGGCAACAACGACAGGTGCTTGTTCGACAGGAGCAAACTGTACTTTCTGTACTTCTTGCAGAACCGCCCATCCACCATAACCAAGCCCGCCAATCAAGGCTATCAGCACCATGATCGATCCGATTGCACGCGGCTCGATCCCGGAAAAGACAGCCTCGCCTGCGGGAATGAACGGGGTGTTAGAGGCCGTAAAAATATCCTTGCCCAAAGGGCTCATCATGGGATCAGCCATTTTCGGCTTTATTGAGGAAGCGGCGGCTGACATCCCATGGGCCGTCTCAAATCCGCTTTCGGCACAAAATGTTTCGTACGCTGCATCGGGATCCATATTCAGGTATCGGGCATAGGACCGCACGTAACCCGCAATAAACCCGGGCGTGTCAAAAGCCGAAGGGTCTGCATTTTCGATGGCTGCGATGTAGGCTGCCTTGATTTTCAACTCGCCTTGAACATCTAACAAGCTCTTGCCCATTGTGGCGCGTTCTCCGCGCATCAAGTCGCCAAGCCGCAGTTCGAAGTCGTCAAAGCTCTTTGCCCCAACGTCCTCCGATGCGCCATCACGCTTGAAGGTCTTCCCGATCATCGACTGTCCCGCCGCTTGCTGCCCCTAAGCGTACGGCCTCTTCGAATCAAAAAGCCGTCTACGCCTTTGAAACCGATAACATAACCACAGGGGACATGCACATATTGAAAAAACGTTAACCGGCAAGTACGGCGCGATTTAGCGCACAATGTGACCAAAGACTGTCCAGCGCGCCAACCAAGGCATCCATTTCCCGAGGGCCGTGGACAGGTGAAGGCGTAAAGCGCAAACGTTCCGTACCGCGTGGGACGGTCGGGAAGTTGATCGGTTGAACGTAGATCCCAAAGTCAGCAAGCAGCATGTCAGACAGTTTTTTCGTATGCACAGGATCTCCAACAATCAATGGCACGACATGGCTGCCGTGATCGATAATGGGAAGCCCCATCCCCTTTAGCCGTAGCTTAAGTGTCCTAGCCTGGGTCTGGTGACGCTCGCGCAACGTCTGATCAGTTTTCAGATGCGCCACCGAAGCAGCCGCCCCTGCCGCCACCGCTGGCGGAAGAGAAGTGGTAAAGATGAAACCAGGCGCGTAAGACCTTATCGCATCACACATTTTTTCCGATGCAGCAATATAGCCCCCCATAACACCATACGCTTTGGCTAGGGTCCCATTGATGATATCAATACGCCCCATCAATCCGTCCCGCTCTGCTACGCCAGCGCCGCGCGGACCGTACATTCCAACAGCATGGACCTCGTCAATATAGGTAAGCGCTCCAAATTCATCGGCGAGATCACAAATCTCTTCGATGGGACCAAAATCCCCGTCCATCGAATAGATCGATTCAAACGCAATCACTTTGGGTGCGGCGGGATCGTCTGCCGCAAGCAATTCACGCAAATGCGCCAAATCATTATGGCGGAAAATCCGCTTGGCGCCCCCATTGCGACGGACCCCTTCGATCATAGAGGCGTGGTTCAAGGCATCAGAGTAAATAATGAGGCCTGGAAAGAGCTTCGGCAGCGTGCTTAACGTGGCGTCATTGGCGATATAGGCGCTCGTGAAAAGCAAGGCTGCTTCTTTCCGGTGCAAATCTGCCAACTCTACTTCGAGCCGTTTATGGTAGACTGTCGTCCCCGAAATATTGCGCGTTCCGCCCGAACCGGCACCGGTTGCGTCGACCGCTTCATGCATCGCGGCCAATACCGCAGGATGCTGACCCATCGCCAAATAGTCATTCCCGCACCAAACTGTTACGGGCTGCTCACATCCGTCGGGTTTGCGCCAAGTGGCGTGGGGAAACTGGCCTCGTTTGCGCTCGATATCGATAAAGGTCCGATACCGACCCTCCTCGTGCAAACGGTCAATCGCGGTGTCCAGTTGGGCGTCGTAATCCACTGATACGTCCTTTTCCTCGTCACAAAGCCCGGGCAACACGCGGTCTTTGAATCGTTCTAAGTGTCATATAGGGCGGTGCCCGGGTCGGCAACACGCTACATTCTGTCACCCCTTTCATGACGTTGCGATCCTAAAGCTTCATTGATGTGGATCAAAGTCAGGCTGTCCCTACCCCGAAATCCGATTGACGCCCTCGCTGATCGTGGCACCCTAGCGCCAAACACCATCATAGGAGTGCTCATGACGCTTGCCCCCGTTCTCGCCCGTATCGACACCGACCTTCCCCAAGCGACAGAGCGCTTGCTGGACCTGTTGCGCATCCCGTCTATTTCGACCGATCCAGCCTATGAGACAAATTGCGATGACGCTGCTGATTGGCTTGTTAAAGACCTGCAATCTATTGGTTTTGAGGCGACAAAGCGGCCAACTCCCGGTCATCCGATGGTGGTGGCCCATACGGGCGGTGAAGGGCCGCATATCCTGTTTTATGGCCATTATGACGTGCAGCCTGTGGACCCATTGGACCTTTGGGATCGCGATCCGTTCGATCCTCAGATTGAAGACACGCCCAACGGCCAGGTGATCCGCGGGCGCGGCTCATCCGATGACAAAGGACAGCTGATGACCTTTGTCGAGGCTTGTCGCGCATGGAAAGCGGAGCATGGGGCGCTGCCCGCGAACATTACGATTTTCTTCGAAGGGGAAGAAGAATCCGGCTCCCCTTCCCTCACGCCCTTCATGGAGGAAAACGCCGAGGAATTGACGGCAGATATCGCGCTGATCTGCGATACCGGCCTTTATGGCGACAGCACGCCCGCGATCATCACCCAACTGCGGGGGTTGTTGGGCGAAGAGTTGACCATCACTGGCCCCGACAAAGACCTGCATTCCGGCATGTATGGCGGGCTTGCCATGAACCCCGCACGCGTCCTGGCAAAGATCATCGCAAGCCTTCACGACGAAGACGGGCGCATCACGATTCCAGATTTCTACAATGGCGTTCCAGAGCTTTCCAACGAACTTGCCGCCGCTTGGGATGATCTGAAGTTCGACGAAAAGCAATTTCTGGGTGAGGTCGGACTATCAGAACCTGCTGGCGAAAAGGGGCGCCGCCCGTTAGAGATGATTTGGTCGCGCCCCACCTGCGAGGTGAATGGGATGTGGTCCGGATATACGGGCGATGGGTTCAAAACAGTCCTGCCCAGCAAAGCCAGCGCCAAGATTAGCTTTCGCCTTGTCGGCACTCAGGATCCGCTAAAGATCCGCGACAACTTCCGCAAGATGGTCCAGGACATGCTCCCCCCCGATTGCAGCGTGGAATTTTCCGATCACGGGGCAAGTGCTGCGGGCCAGATGACCACCACCCACCCCGCCTTTGACCAAGCCCGCAAGGCGTTGTCCGATGAATGGCCCAATGCCGCGGCCTATGTGGGCTGCGGCGGCTCTATCCCGATTGCAGGGCATTTCAAGGATATCCTGAATATGGATGCGATGCTGATCGGCTTTGGCAAAGACGATGACCAGATCCATTCGCCCAACGAAAAATACGATCTGTCCTCGTTTCACAAAGGTATCCGAAGCTGGGCACGGATCCTGCACCAGATGACCGCGTGACGCGTCGGGGTGGGCTTTGCCACACCCCAACAGGCCCCGCTTATGCTAGTGCGGGCGTCAATTCAACTGACCACAGCACCGTATCGGCCTTGTCCATCAGGCGCACCGTCATTACGCGGGTATCTGCGGCGATATCCACCTTACCAAAGAATTGCAGTCCATCGGACGGCGGCAGTGTAATGCACATCTGCTGTCAGCCAAACCGTGTTCGCAATGCCCGCAGACTTGATGAAAGACAGAATGGCCGCAATGTCGCGTTCCCGGCCCAAAACCGGCCCATCGCCATTTGCACCATTTTCCATCGCCGCGTCGCCGTCGCGCACCATCATCCCAATCGGCATATCCGAGGCGATGACCTTCCATGTGGCCTGGCTGTTCAGCATCTCGCGTTTCAACCAAGCAAGCTGATCCGGCCCCAGAAATGGAGTCCCTTCAGCTTCAGTATTAGCAGTGTTGTCACCACGATAGCTGCGCAGGTCGATGACGAAAATGTCCAGCAGCGGCCCGTAGGCCACTTTGCGATACACCCGATGCGGCTCTGCCGGGTTTTGACGGGTGGGCATCATTTCGTGAAACGCTTGGGCCGCGCGGCCCGACAGAACACCCAGTGACTTTTCGGCGTAACGGTCATCACTGATCAGCTGTTCATTGGGATACCAGTTATTGGTCACCTCGTGGTCGTCCCATTGGGCGATCATCGGCACCGCCGCGTTAAAGGCCTGCACATGGCGGTCCATCAGGTTGTAATAGTATTGCGCGCGAAATTCCTGCAGCGTCTCGGCCACTTTGGCCTTTTCTTCGATCATGGCGTTGCGCCAGACCGTCCCATCGTCCAATGCGACCTCGGCCTGCATAGGGTTGTCAGCATAGATCGTGTCGCCGGAATGCAAGAAAAAGTCAGGCTGATGTCCAAGCATGGTGGCATAAGTTTCCATCCCGCCGCGATCCTCATCAATGCCCCAGCCCTGACCTGCCGTATCGCCCGACCACACAAAGCAGATGTCGCGCAACCCCATTGGCGCTGTGCGGAAATGGCCCAAGACGGGGTCCGACATCACACCATCTGATAAGTCCTCCATGGACACGCGATAAAAGATGTCCTGATCGGAAGGCAGACCGGTCAATGCGATTTTGCCGCTATTGTCCGATGGCGCACCAATCGCCAGCCCCGGCAATGCCCTTGCATCGGAGAAACTTTCCACAGTCGACCATTCAACCTTCATCCGGGCTTCGCGATCCGCACGCGCCCAAATCACCGCCCCATCATGGGCCACGTCCCCGGTCTGAACCCCATGGGTCACGATCGGCCGGCTTTGTGCGCGGCTTAAATTTGGCATGAAAACGGAGGCACCCAGGGCTGCGGACCCCATCAACGTCTGACGACGTGACAACGTAATGAGTGGCATCTTGTGACCTTTCGATTTGTTGGTTTGAAAGGTCAGGATCAGGGCAAAGTTTAACAGCTCGGCTGTCAATTAATGAAATTCACGCGAAACTTTCGTGACAAGTCGAGGTTTGCTGAAGGTCGCATTACTCTGACAAGTGAATCGACACTGGAGCCCATGTAGCCACGATATTGGCCTGATCAACCTCTGACCCATAGACCGTGTTCACAAAATAAAGCGGTCGGTTCTTTGTCTCGTTAAAGATCCGGCCCAGATATTCGCCGATCACGCCAAGCCCAATCAACTGCACCCCTCCCAAAAACGAGATCGCGACAAAGAGCGTGGGGAAACCGGCCACCGGATCGTCGAAAAACATCGCTTTGAGCAGAATAAAGATCCCATACCCAAAAGACATCAAGGCGACGATCACCCCGATATACCCAAAAAGCCGCAATGGAAGGGTTGTAAACGACGTGATGCCTTCCAGCGAAAAATTCCAAAGCTTCCAGTAATTGAAGCTCGTTGTCCCTCCAAAGCGCGGATCGCGGTCATAGTCGACAAACGCCTGCTTGAACCCGACGACCGCAAAGATACCCTTCATGAAACGATGGCGTTCACGCATGCTGTTTATCGCATCCAACGCTTTTCTGTCGATCAGGCGGAAGTCTCCCACGTTCGCCGGAATTGATGAATGGCGATCAAACATTTGCATCAACTTGTAAAAGGCCGAGGCTGTCGCTTTCTTCAAAAAGCTTTCACCCTGCCTGCTGCGGCGGCGGGCGTTCACCACAACATACCCTTCACGCCATTTCGAAATGAGTTCGGGGATCAGTTCCGGAGGATCCTGCAAATCTACATCGATAGGGATCGTCGCCTGCCCGCGCACATGGTCTAGCCCGGCGGTCAGCGCAATTTCTTTACCGAAATTACGGCTCAGATCAATAATGACCACGCGAGGGTCTAGGTCGTGGATATCGATCAATTTACTCAAGGTGCCATCGGTGCTGCCATCGTTGACAAAGATGATTTCGCCGTCGATCCCTGCATCCGCAAATACGGCAACCATCCGTTCATAGAAGGCTTCTACCGACGCTTCTTCGTTATAGGCCGGCGCAACAATGGATATCTCTGGCACGTTCATGATGGACCCGCCGCTTTCTCGTCAAAGGTTATGCTTTTATGTGCGAGATAATTGCAGACAAACACAAGAGCCGTGCTGAACAGTTGCGCCAAAATGACCGGCAACCCCGCCACCCGATGCAAGATATAAAAGATTGCAGTGTTCAGCAGGATCGACAAAACCGTGATCACACCATAGCGCCAGGTGGTCTGCTTATGGGGTCGGCTGCTTTGAAACGTATAAAGATAATTCAGAAGGTAGCCCACAACCGCGCCAACCACTGCGCCGATGAATGACCATAGAACCGGCGCAGAAAACAACGATATGCCAGCAAACATAACCGCATAGTGAGACGCGGTCGCAAGTACGCCCACCATCCCAAATTTTATAAAACGGTATGTCAAAAACTGCCGAACCATCGACCACCTATGCCAAAAATATGATGTCAGGGATAGGTTGGGTCCGCTCAAACAGCAAGCCTGAGCCACCAAGACGACCCTAGGTGTTGCAACATTTGTGTCGTGTCTCGACCCGATTTCAGGAAATGGCGCGGTTGACGGGGCTCGAACCCGCGACCCCCGGCGTGACAGGCCGGTACTCTAACCAACTGAGCTACAACCGCGCGTGAGGGGCGGGATAATACCAGCGGGGCAAGCCGTCAACGCCAAAACGTGGCCCGGTGGCAAAAAATCTTTGCCACCGTCCATGGGGCTTGGTCATCGATCTGGAAGCGGAATGAACTCAGCATCATCGCCAGGAGGCAGTTGAAATCTGCCGTTCTGCCAATCGCCTGCACGCCAGGCTTCTTTCGCCTCGTCGATACGTTCTTTGCTTGAGGCGACGAAGTTCCACCATATATATCGGTCGCCTTCCAACGTGGCACCGCCCAATAGCATGACGCGCGCGCCTTTTGCACCTGCCTGCATGCTGATCCTATCGCCCGGACGGAATACCATCATCTGCCCAGCCTCAAATCTCTGCCCGGCAATTTCAACGGACCCTTCCAACACGTACGCGCCCCTGTCCTCATGATCATCGGGCATTGGAAGCCCCGCGCCCGGCTCTAGAATGGCGTCGAGATAGAACATCTCTGACGGCGTCTCGACCAGTGCCCGCTCACCATACGCGTCGCCCATGATCAGCCGTACCTGTTTGCCTTCCCCGTCCATCAACGGCAAATCAGCCTTAGGCGCATGGATAAAGCCCGCTTCTCGATCCTCTGCGCCTTTGGGCAGCGCAATCCATGTTTGAATACCGAACAGGCTTTGCGGGGCTTTTAACGCCTCGCCATCCATACGCTCCGAATGGGTGATCCCGTGGCCAGCAATCATCAGGTTCATGGCACCCGGCTCAATCCATTGATCGGTTCCCAGACTGTCACGGTGATGGATGGATCCGCGATGCAGATAGGTGACCGTCGCCAGACCAATATGCGGATGTGGGCGCACATCAAGCCCCTTGCCGGTCACAAACTCAGCTGGGCCCATCTGATCAAAAAAAATAAACGGTCCCACCATCTGGCGTTTGGGAGAGGGCAGCGCGCGCCGCACCTCAAACCCGCCCAAGTCACGCGCACGCGGGACAATGACAGTTTCAATTGCATCAACCGCGTCCCCGGTTGGGCAATCAGGATCAAGTGCGGGGTTCCAGCTCATCTGACATCTCCTTTTTTCGGGTCATGCCAGAGTTAAGTTAGCAAACCTCGAAAAAACAGCATCATGGGAACAGACAAATTGTGCATCAGCGCACCAAACTTCATTTCGCGGAGGTCTAATGGTGGGTGATGAGAGACTCGAACTCCCGACATCTTCGGTGTAAACGAAGCGCTCTAC
>JBCBGX010000061.1:0-12306 GCA_038526325.1 Pseudomonadota bacterium
GTCCCGCGAAATCCATACTGCGTTGCGCAATCCCAAAGAGCGGACCAGCGCCGAAGAAGATGTTTATCGCTTTGCGCGTGCGTCCGTCGTGGCGGACCGTGACCTGCCAGAGGGGCACCTGATTACCGAAGCCGATATCTGGGCGCGCCGCCCCGGAACGGGCGAGATTGCGGGCTATGATTTTGACAAGGTGGTGGGCAAAACGCTGACCCGGGCCGTCACGCATAACACACAACTTAAATGGGCCGATCTGAGGTGACAGCACCCACACTGAACAACATTCCCATCTGGTTGATCAACCTGCCCGGATCGACACAGCGCTTCAGTGCCATGGATCAGCAACTCAGATCACTCGGCTTGACCTACACGCTTTTCGAAGCGGTCAACGGCAAACAGGATTGGTCCGTCCTAAAAGACAGCGTTGATATCGCTGACTTTGAACGCAATGTCGGACGCCCCGTCATGCCTGGTGAGATCGGGTGCTATCATTCCCACCTGCGTGTCTGGGAAGACTTCGCAAAGACCGATGCGCCAGTCTCGCTTATCCTGGAAGACGATGTGGTTTTCGCAGATGAATTTCGGGATGCGGTCGATGCTGCTCTGCTGGTCCATGAGCAGTGGGACATTCTAAAGCTGAACCACATCCGCGCAAAACTTCCGATCAACAGGCGACAGGTTGGTAAATGGTCACTTTGCGAATTCATCGGGCCCCTGACCGGAACTGGCGCCTATCTGATCAACCAAAGTGTGATCCCCAAATTGCAAGCCCGGTTCCAGCCAATCACGCGCCCGATCGACCACGAGATGGACCGCAGTCACATCCACAAAATTCAACACTTCGGGCTCTGTCCATTTCCAAGTGTCGTACAGGACGATGGCCAAAGTACAATTACAGGCCGAAACCACAGCGGAGTTCAGAAATTCTCCAGGTTCCAGCGATTACACGTTTACGTCAACCGGATCCAAAACCTTCTGGGCAAAGCAGCATACGCCCTGCGCCGCGATGGCAGGCCCTAACGCAGCCTCGCTAACCAACGCTACGATTTGCTCAGCTTTTGCACTTCTTGACGAAGCAGTGTGGTTGAGATGTCGTCGGTTCGGGGGAGGTAAACGACTTCGCAGATATCGATCAAATCGTCGAACTTGCCAGCCCAATCATCACCCATGCCAAAGACATCGGCTTTTTCACGCAAAATATCGTCGCGCTTTTGTTCCCACGTGTTTTCGGGGATCACCTTGCTCACATAGCGACAGGCTTCGAGTATCTCTACTCGTTGTTCAAAGGACATCACACTTTTCTTGCCCTTCTTTGCATTGAACTCATCGGTTGAACAGGCGACAATCAGGGTATCACCCAATGCTGCCAATCTGCGTAGCAGCCGCACATGTCCCAGATGAAAAAGGTCAAAAGTCCCGTAGGTGATAACTGTTTTCATACGCGCTTTATTCCAAATAGATCACGCAAGTGCTGGCCCGTAGACCGCTTGCCATGTTTTTTGACGTAAATGTCAAGAACAGACGCAAAGCGCAACTTGGCCTCTCCCCATGGGAAAAAGTAGTCGGGGTCAGGAACACGCCAATTTTCTCCGTAGTTGACCGCCAGCATCTTTTCCGCATCAAGGGGTGCTGGCATTTCCGTGCCGCACAGCTTTTGGGTGGACAATGGAAAAATATCATCTTTGGTCAGGTCCGCGAACGTGTGTGGCCAAATGAATGCTTTGTTATCGCGAAGCCAAAGCGGGAACAAATCAACCTCAACCCCCGACCCGACAAGCACCTTAACGATAGGGCCTTTTGGGTGGAACCAAGCTGGCTTTAGCAACTCACCAGTCGCGTTCAGGTCCTCGCAAAGCTTATGAAGCGATGTGACCACATCTTCGTCGGTCGCACCATCTATCAAAACTGCTAGATCCGCATCATCGTCATGCCCGAGAAATGCGCCTTCCCGCACCGCGCCCAAGAGCGTGCCGGAATTGATGAATGACGGGTATCCAAGCCTGTCGAGAAGCGCAAAAAGATCAACCAAATCCTGGGCCACTTCATCCTGATCGCGATGGGCAAAGGGAAGCAACATCCCATGATTGGTCAGCACCATCGGTGCGATTGTTTGGCGTAACCGCTCAGCGAATGCTTCGAATTCAGCCTCTTCTTGCTGCTCCATACGGCGGTTTCTGATATTGATCTTAAGCGCCGCACAACGGCGCAATCGCATGCCTTTGACGCAATAAAGCGCGACAACGCGTTCTGTCCAATCCAAGCCACGTTGTGCCCGCGGGACCGAATTAAGTCTGCGTCGGATTGACTTGTAGCTGTGTTGATCACGCGTCTCGCGATCCAACAGAAGGGCATCAATATCATGCAGGACCTGCCAAGACGTGTCTGAAAGAGGACGTTTCTGGACAGGTGGCCGTCGCGGACGGATGAGTTTCGGCATGGACTATTGGTCTCCATATCCACATTGCGCAGACACTTAACAATAATGCCATCCAACACAACAGGATTTCCCCTAGAGCGCGAGATCTGTGAGATCTTTGGCCACTTTGCGACAGGCCGCGTTTTGGGAATTGCCAACATATCAATAAGAACATAACATGAACATATGCCTCACCTCGACCTGTCCCAAAAGCTTGCCATTCTCAGTGATGCCGCCCGCTATGATGCGTCCTGCGCCTCAAGCGGGACGGCCCGTCGTGATAGTCGCGATGGCAAGGGTCTGGGTTCTACCGAAAGCTCGGGGATTTGCCATTCGTATGCCCCCGATGGCCGCTGCATCAGCTTGCTGAAGATCCTGATGACGAATTTCTGCATCTATGACTGCGCCTATTGCATCAATCGGGTTTCCTCGAACGTGTCGCGCGCAAGGTTCACCGTGGACGAGGTTGTGCAACTGACCATCGAATTTTACCGTCGTAACTATATCGAAGGGCTGTTTCTGTCCTCGGGCATCATCCGATCACCCGACGCGACGATGGCGGATATCGTCCGCATCGCCAAACGACTGCGCGAAGAAGAAAATTTTCGCGGCTACATCCACCTAAAGACAATCCCCGACGCAGCACCAGAGTTGATCGAAGAGGCGGGGCTTTATGCAGATCGTCTTTCCATCAATGTCGAATTACCCAGTGATCAAAGCGTGCAGGCATATGCACCTGAAAAGAACCCAGACACTATCCGCAAGACAATGGGTGATGTCCGAACGCGCAAAGCTGCGGCGACCGAGAAAAGCCATACCGGCAAGCGCGGCAAACGTTTTGCCCCAGCAGGCCAATCGACACAGATGATCGTGGGCGCAGACGAGTCAACCGACGCCACAATACTTGGCCAATCGACCCGGCTTTATGGGGATTTCAAGCTGAAGCGCGTCTATTACTCAGCCTTTTCACCAATCCCTGACGCAACGGCCAAACTGCCGCTGATCAAGCCACCCCTGATCCGCGAACATCGGCTTTATCAGGCGGATTGGCTGCTGCGGTTTTACGGGTTTGACGTGGCAGAGATCACAGCAACAACATCTGATGGCAATCTGGATCTGGACCTTGATCCAAAACTGGCTTGGGCACTGCAGAACCGCGCGCTGTTTCCCTTGGATGTCAACAGGGCCAGTAAGGAAATGCTTTTGCGCATACCCGGCTTTGGCACACGGACTGTTGGACGCATCCTGTCCACGCGGCGGCACCGAAAACTTCGCTATGAGGATC
This sequence comes from Pseudomonadota bacterium, assembly GCA_038526325.1. Lineage (GTDB taxonomy): Bacteria > Pseudomonadota > Alphaproteobacteria > Rhodobacterales > Rhodobacteraceae > Yoonia. The sequence goes on from JBCBGX010000061.1 coordinate 3,699, forward strand.
TGTTGCGCATGGGTGCTTCGCTGAAAAAGGCGCGCGCTTTTATCACCGCGCAGGACTGGTCGCCTGGTACGCTGACCGACAGTGCGAATTTGCGCGCGACATTCGCTCCTCCCCCGCAGCAACTGAGCCTTTTTTGACATGTACACCGTCCCCCTGCCCCGCATTGGAACAGATATTGCATGGCGTGATGCAGCCAGGCGATTGATCGGGGCGGGCGTGTCCCCCGAAGATATCTTGTGGGATTTCGGGGCCGAAATAGGCGAGCTTTTCGCGACCGCCACACCGCTTCCGCCACTGACCCGGCGGATCAAGGCCCCGCAGAGTTTCATGGCACTGGCTGACACGGTGGTTTGGCACAAGGATCCTCAGCGGTTTGCACGGGCTTATGCGCTGTTGTGGCGGCTGCGACACCAGCCTGGATTGATGCAGGATCGGGGCGATCCGGACCTGGCCAAACTGCGCCAGATGGAAAAGGCCGTGCGCCGCTGCCAGCACAAGATGAAGGCGTTTGTCCGCTTTCGGGATTTGCGCCAAGGCGGTGCGCGTCGCAGCTTTGCTGCCTGGTTTGAACCGACCCACCTTACAATCGAACCCACAGCACCATTCTTTGCCCGCCGTTTTGCCGATATGGACTGGATGATCGCGACACCTGATGTGACCGCACAGTTTGTCGATGGCAATCTGAGCTTTCATCGCGGTCAGCCCAAACCCGACCTACCCGAAGACGGGGCAGAGGCGCTTTGGGGGACCTATTTCTGCAACATCTTCAATCCAGCCCGGTTAAAGGTGCAGGCGATGACATCCGAAATGCCCAAGAAATACTGGAAAAACCTGCCCGAGGCTGCGCATATCCAATCGCTGATCGAAGGGGCCGAAGAAAAAGTGCAAAAGATGCGCGATGCGGCCCCCACGCTGCCGCCGCTGCGCGCCGAACGGATCACCAGGCGGCTGCGCGGGGAAGATCCTTAGGCGTTTTTACGGTTGAGGATCCCGCAGCAATGCTCAGCCGCAAGATAGTTTGAGATGACCGTTACCCTCTTGCGACCAACTGCAATAAATGGGTGATAGGTGCCGGACCGGCAATGATGTCAGGTATTGAACAGAAAGTGCATCACGTCGCCATCCTTGACGATGTAGCCCTTGCCCTCGGCGCGCATTTTGCCTGCTTCCTTTGCTGGCTGTTCGCCACCAAGCGTGACAAAATCATCATAACCGATGGTTTCGGCACGGATAAAGCCACGCTCAAAATCGCCATGGATCACACCCGCGGCTTGCGGGGCGGAGGTGCCTTCTTTGATCGTCCAGGCGCGCGCCTCTTTCGGGCCGACGGTGAAGTATGTCTGCAGATGCAACAGGTCGTAGCCCGCGCGGATCAACCGGTCGAGACCTGCTTCTTCCAGCCCCATTTCGGTCAGGAACATCTCTGCCTCGTCAGCGTCAAGCTGGCTGATTTCCTCTTCAATCTTGGCTGATATCACCACATGGCTGTTGCCTTGTGCTGCGGCCATTTCGGCAACGCGCGCAGATTGTGAATTGCCTGTACCAGCGCTCTCCTCTTCGACGTTGCAAACGTAAAGTACAGGTTTGGTCGTCAGAAGCTGCAGCATTTTCCACTGCTTGGCATCCTCTGGATCCACCTCAACCACGCGCGCAGGCTTACCGCTTTCCAAAGCCTCTTTGGCTATGGTCATCAGCCGCTCTTGTTGAACAGCGTCCTTGTCACCGCCGCGTACCTTGCGAACGATGTTTTGTAAGCGCCGCTCGATCGATTCCAAATCAGCCAGCATCAATTCGGTTTCAATCACATCAGCGTCTTCGACCGGATCAACCCTACCGTCCACATGGGTAATGTCGTCATCATCAAAACAGCGCAGCACATGGGCGATGGCATCGCATTCGCGAATATTGGCCAGAAACTGGTTGCCCAACCCCTCCCCCTTAGACGCACCTTTAACAAGGCCTGCAATATCAACAAAGGTCATGCGTGTCGGGATAATCTGCTTGGATTGCGCGATGGCCGCCAGTTTATCGAGCCGCGCATCGGGGACCGCCACGTCTCCGACATTGGGTTCAATCGTACAAAACGGAAAATTGGCCGCTTGCGCCGCGGCTGTTTTTGTCAGCGCGTTGAAAAGGGTCGACTTGCCCACATTCGGCAACCCCACAATCCCCATTTTGAAACCCATAGCGGCACTCCTGCTTGATCGAGGTGCTTCTAGGGGGGCTAGAAGCAGCGTGCAAGCAGCCTTGGTCCGTTTGGCCCATTGATTTTCCCCGCGCCATCGCGCACAGAGTGCCGAGTTTGTAGTCCGGGGACAGGTGATGAGCAGGATCGACGCGAAATTTGCAGAACTGAGGGCCACTGGTCGGAAGGCGTTTGTCGCCTATGTCATGGCGGGCGATCCTGATTATGAGACCGGTTTGGAAATCGTGAAGGGCCTGCCCGCGGCTGGGGTGGACATTATCGAATTGGGCATGCCGTTTACGGACCCGATGGCCGATGGCCCGACAATCCAATTGGCGGGACAGCGAGCGCTGGATCAGGGTCAGACTCTGGAAAAGACGCTGCAATATGCGCGTGACCTTCGCAAATCAGACAACACAACCCCGATTGTGATGATGGGCTATTATAACCCGATATACTCTCGTGGCGTTGAGGCATTTCTGGCCGACGCAAAGGCCGCGGGAATTGACGGGCTGATCATTGTCGATCTGCCGCCCGAGGAAGATGATGAATTGTGCTTGCCCGCTCAGAAAGCCGGGATCAACTTTATCCGCCTTGCCACCCCAACGACCGATGAAAACCGTCTGCCAGCCGTTTTAAAGAACACGTCAGGTTTCGTCTATTATGTCTCAATGACCGGGATCACTGGCACCGCTGATGCACAAGCCAGTGAAGTTGGCCCAGAGGTGGCGCGCATCAAGGCACAGACCGATCTGCCTGTAATCGTGGGCTTTGGTATTAAGACACCGGAGTCGGCCGAAGCCATTGCTAAGGTTGCCGATGGCGCCGTCGTGGGGTCTGCGATTGTGGAAAAGGTCGGCGCAGGCAAACCAGTGGCTGAGGTGTTGGACTTTGTTGCATCGCTCGCAGCAGGCGCGCATCGCGCCTAGCGTCTTTTTTGTTCATAACCCCATTGCTGAAATTCCCTGAATCGGTAATTATTCATTACCAATTCGGGGGAAATCATCATGCCAGTCATCACCACCATTGATGATCTGAAGCGCCTGCATAAACGCCGCACGCCCAAAATGTTTTACGATTACGCGGAAAGCGGCAGCTGGACGGAACAGACTTTCCGCGAGAACACCTCTGATTTTGATCAGATCCGCCTGCGTCAGCGGGTTGCCGTGGACATGACGAACCGCACCACGGCCAGCCAGATGGTCGGCCAGGACGTGGCGATGCCGGTGGCCCTTGCCCCGGTTGGCCTGACCGGCATGCAATCGGCAGATGGAGAGATAAAAGCAGCACGAGCGGCGGAAAAGTTCGGTGTCCCTTTCACATTGTCCACCATGTCAATTTGTTCAATCGAAGATGTGGCCGCCCATACCGACAAACCATTCTGGTTTCAGGTCTACACACTGAAAGACGACGATTTCATGAAGCGACTGATCGGGCGCGCGCAGGATGCAGGGTGCTCGGCGCTCGTCATTACGCTCGATCTGCAGATCATGGGCCAGCGGCACAAGGATCTGAAAAACGGGCTGTCCGCCCCACCCAAATTCACACTGGCCAGCATGGCAGATCTCGCCACCAAATGGCCCTGGGGCATTGAGATGCTGCAAACCAAGCGTCGCTTTTTTGGCAATATCGTGGGCCACGCAAAGGGTGTGTCGAACGCATCGTCGCTTTCCGCATGGACAGCCGAGGCATTCGATCACGCTCTTGATTGGGATCGTGTGGCAGAGCTGATGGCCATGTGGGACGGCAAAGTCATCCTGAAGGGTATTCTAGATGCCGATGATGCGCGCAAAGCCGCCGAATTGGGGGTAGATGCAATTATCGTGTCCAATCACGGCGGGCGCCAATTGGATGGCGCTCTGTCGTCAATCCGCGTGCTGCCATCGATCGTCGAGGCTGTGGGCGACAAAGTAGAGGTGCATCTAGATAGTGGCATCAGGTCCGGGCAGGATGTTCTCAAGGCGCTCGCGATGGGAGCAAAGGGCACGTATATTGGGCGCGCCTTCGTCAACGGTCTTGGTGCAATGGGCGAAAAAGGGGTGACAACGGCGTTAGAGGTCATCCACAAGGAACTGGACACCACAATGGCACTTTGTGGGCGCAGGGACGTCGAAACGCTGGATCGAGACGTGCTGTTGGTCCCGGAAGATTTTGAAGGGCGCTGGTCGTGACCGCCCCAAAAACACAGGCGATGGTCAGGATTTCCAGCATTTTTGTTGAGTTTCACAAAAAAGTCGAATGAAGTGATTGACGTTTATTTGATCGATAGGAACAAATTATCGCGGCGGTGTGGTTGGCATGCCTCCGGGTGTTGAGTACGCATTTAGAAGGAGATTGATCGATGCGCATTACAAAAACTCTTGCAACTTCAGCAGCACTTATCGCGTTGGGGACGGCTGGTATGGCTGGCGGTCTTGCAGATGAAATCATGGAAGCACCGGTTGTGGCTGTCGACGAAGCTCCAGCGCCAGCCGGTACATCGATCAGTCCGACATTTGTGATCCTGGGAGTTCTTGCCGCCCTTCTTATCGCGGCTGCAGTTGCGGATGACGATGACGATGACGATGACACCGAAGAAGAGGAAAACGGTCAGGAAGTCATTCTGACGGCCGCTGACTAGGCAATCACCGGCATTCTGTCGCACGGGTTTAGACATCCCACAACCAAGCTATCGGTCTTTTCGCCGCGCTAACTCAGCTTGGATACGTCGTAATTTGGGGCAAAGCACAACTCGCTTTGCCCCTCGTCTTTAAAGAAGACTACAACCCTCACTCTGGTCGAAGACGAGCCACGGTGAGTGCTATTGGCAGCGCAGTCAGCAACAAGGCTGCAACGGCCCCAAAGGCCACCCGCAACCCAAAAGCATCTGATATCAGCCCCATAAGCATCGGCGCAAAGAAGAAACCCGAGAACCCGATCACGGCTGTCTTGCTGATCGCCTCTGTCCGCAAATGCGGGGCAACAAGCTTACCAATCAAAGCAAGCCCCATCGGCCCGATAACCGACACACCCAGCCCCAAGATGCCAAAGCCGATATAAGCGACGATCGGTGTCGGCGCCATCGCAGCTATAACCGCGCCACTGGCTGAAATAACGGATGCGATCACAACCACAGTGACTTCGCGCAGCCGTTCAGCCACAACCTGACCGGAAAATCTGCCGATGGCCATGGTCAGACCGAGCATGGCCGGGCCCAATGCCCCTTCGGCTGCACCACCACCCAACGTACGTTCAATGTGCAATGCAGACCATGCCTCGACCGTCGCTTCGGACATGAACGCCACCAACACAATCGCACCGCATAACGCAATCGGCCAAATTGGGTAGCGTCCGGCATAATCCTCTTCTGGCGTAACATGTGCCACATCCATCCGGATGAAGGGCACCATGACCAGACTGGCACAGCCAAAGCCCGCAAAAACATAGACGGGTGGCACACCGGACTCGCGCGTCACCCCAACGATCAGCGCCGCAATAGCATAGGCCACCGAAAACATCGCGTGATTGGCGTTCATCAAAGACCGTTTATGCTGCGCCTCAAGCTCGCTCACCCGCGCATTCATCACCACATCCAAAAGGCCAGAGGCCAAACCCACAAGCGCCATCGCACCGGCAAAAAGAAGCGGCATAGACACAATAGGAGGCAATAACCATGCACAGACCAAAGCGACAACGCCGACCTGCATCGCCCTGGCTCCTAAGATTCGGTCCGCATGCGGCGCCAACCACATCGCAGACACCAGACCTGTTGCGGAACCAAGCAAAAGTGTCCCGAACAACGCATCCGACGCCCCGCGCTGCGCCTTTATGACTGGCACATGTGCCGCAAAACATCCCCAGAAAAGGCCGATGACCACAAAAGCGGCAGCCGGACGACGCGACAGAGAAAGAGCACTGAGAATGGTCATGGCGGACGCACTGCCCAAGAATTTCCGGCAGCGCAAGGGCCAACATCTTGCTTTACTTCACAGCCCTTCCGAAGGATTTCACCGGCATTGCTACAGTCCTGCCTTTACGTTGCCCGATTTTCTTGGAACAAGCGCCTAAAATTCGACCAAATCTGTGCTTATCCCCCACCGTGGGGCGGCACCTTCGGCCTCGGTTCCAGTGTTGTAAAGGAATACACTTATGAGATCTGTGCTCATTTTTGCGGTGATCGGCCTGACGGCGATCGCATTTTTGTTGGCCTCTTGGCTGGCGCCTCAGAGCGCACAGAGCCTTGCCGCAGAGCAAATTGAAGCTGCGCAAACAGATTTGCGATCACAACTCTCGGACGCAAACGCCACAAGCGCTGCAGAAATTGCAAACCTCACGGAAACCTCCGCCGCACTTGAGAGCCAGATCTCAACACTCACAGAATTGATACAATCCGTCACCGAGGAACGCGACGGGCTGGCACAGGAACTCGCCGATCTTAACAGCGCCATGGAGGCCCAAGATGATGCGGAAAGTGGGCTGGCATCAGACCTGAGCGGCCTAGAGGCCGAGCTGTCTGCCCGGGATGGCCGGCTTGCCGCAGCGCAAGGGACAGTCATGGTACTCATGGAGACATTGGAAGCTAATACGTCTGAAGTTGAAACGCTGTCTTCTCGTCTCGAAGCGCTGCAGGTTGAGGCAGATACCGCCAACGCACGCGTCGCAGAACTGGAAGCGGCCGCTGTGTCAACGACCCCCAATGTGTCAAACGATGAATTGGGCGCGCTACAAGCACAACTTGCAGAGCGGGAGGCCGCTATCACCGGCCTAGAGGCGACAATAGCCACGCTGACCGCAGATTTGGACGCCACTGTGTCGGCAGAGCCGGATCAAGGCGCTGAAACGACCGCCGAGCTTGAGGCCCTGACGACAGAGCTTGCCGCACGGGATGCGTCGATTGCGGATCTAGAGGCGGCAATCGCTGCACTTGAGACACAAGTGTCCGAAGCACAAATCGCTGCTGAAGAAACCGAGGCACAAGTGGCCGCGTTAGCGGGAACGATCGAAGAGCGCGATGCCAGCCTCGCTGCACTTCAAGCTGAAGCCGCCGCCGCTGTTACCGCGAGCGAAAACGCGCAGCAAGCCGAAACAGATGCCCAAATTGCCGACCTGACAGACGCAATTACGGAGCGCGACACCACGATCGAAGGTCTGGAAGCCGCCCTGTCAGAAGCAACCGCAGCCGCCGAGACCACAGCCCCCGCGGACACAGAAGCGCAGCTCACAGCGCTTGATGCGCAGATCGCTGAGTTGACGGAGCAAGTCGCAGTCCAAACGCGCACCATTCAAAACTTACGCTTGGGCTTGGGTAACCCTGACATGCCGGTGACCGAATTGGCCGAGATATGCAGCACGCGGGCTAGAGAAATCCTGGAAGCCTCGCAAATCACCTTTGCGACCGGGACCACGTCAATCGATGACGCGTCCGCAGAGTCGCTCGCAGATCTTCGCGATATTGCAATTGGTTGCGCCAATGAAGACCTCATCATCGAAATTGGCGGTCACACAGACAGCCAAGGCGCAGAAGAAAGCAACCAGGCCATCAGTGAAGCGCGCGCACAGGCTGTTCTAGACTTCATGGTCGCAGGCGGCGTTTCAACCGATTACATGCGCGCCGTAGGATTTGGAGAAACACAACCTATTGCCGACAACGGAACTGCCGCAGGCCGCGCTGCCAACCGCCGCATCACATTTGATTGGCAGATACGCACAGCAGAACCGGAGATCATCGAAGAGACAGCTGCCGAAGAAGTTGAGGCGACAGAGACGACCGATGCTGAAACACCGGCTGAGGCTGAGGCTGAGATTGAGACTGAGGCTGAGATTGAGACTGAGGCTGAGGCTGAGGCTGAGGAAGCGACAGCGACCGATGATACGAACGAAACCACGGGTGAAGACGCCGCCACTGGCGATGACACCTCAGACGAGCAGGAATAATCAGATGTCACCATTATTGCTTCAAATCTTTGCCTTCATGCTCGTCACATTCTTGCTGGGTCTTGGCCTTGGCTGGTTGATCTGGCGCTTTGGACGCGCGTCTGACCAGGCGCTTGACACGATGAAGACGGAAATAGATTTTTGGCGGAGTAGCCTGGAACAGTGTCGCCACGAGCGCGACACTGAACAAAAGGCCGTTGCGGTTTTGCATGAGGAAAAGAAGATGCTGAAACGCCGCATTGCATCGCTTGAGGCCCGGCCGAAGTCATAAATCCGACCTAGCAAGTGCCAAATGTAAAATCCAAAAAACTGCATGTTTCAGAACCGGCATTCGCCCGTTCGGCGTTTCAGGTCCCGTCAAAGATCCGGCCAAGCATTTATTGACATCAAGAACAAGTAGAGCCACCAAAGCCCTGTTGAGTTTGGGTTGTCGAGACCAAGATGCAACGCGGTCAACTGACATTTGCCGCCACGTAGAACATTTGTCTGGCTTTCAGCCCTCAGCCTTCA
>JBCBGX010000062.1:0-12296 GCA_038526325.1 Pseudomonadota bacterium
CATCTGAAGCATCATTCTTTGCCCCGCGCCGCACGAAGGGTTTGACGTAACCTGGAGGAATAAGACGCACATCATGTCCAAACCCCTGTAGCTGACGCGCCCAGTTGTGGGCAGTCGCACAGGCTTCGATACCAATTAGACAAGGCGGTAACGCCTCAAAGAATGGCAGCAGCTCACGCCGCGCAAGCTTCTTGCTGTCAATGGTGTGGCCCAACGCATCGGCAACATGGACGTGAAAAACGTTCTTGGCCAGATCGAGGCCAACAGTAGTTGGGGTCATGGGAAAGCTCCTCTTGCAATGTAGGACCATCATACGGTCCCTTCTCAGGAGCGGGGCCGTCTTCCCCATCAACGGCGGGATGCAGGGTGAATGTTTGAACGAAACCCTTTTCGAGGGTCTAAGAAAAGCCTGCCGCATGATCGCGGCGTGGCGCAACCTTTTCAACCACACAGCCTGCTTGTGTCCGACCCGTTTATGAACCGTTAACCCTTCTTCGCGGTAGATGCGGTATCGCGCTCTCGGGGTCTACGCGGCCATAGAGAGGCCACGGCCCCCTCAAACTCAGTTCACCGCCGATCCAACGGGCAAAAGCAAGATATGAAGGCGACGATATCCAAACCGCCGCCGTTCAGAGGGCAACGCCTTCAATCGATCCCCCAGTTAAGCTTCCGCAAGCCGTATCGATGACCACGGTCATTGAACTGGACAGCCCGCGTAATCATGTGTGATGACCACGGGTTAAAATGGTTGATCATGCACATCAGGTGCTGTGACCGGTGATCGACAACGGAAGCCAAGGCCTTGAGCGCGTAGACCTCACTTATCGCGCTGGTTCATGCCTTTGTGGGCTCTACGGAGATGTCTGTGCCTGGGTCTGGCTAAACCAGTCATTCAAACGGTGAGCAGTCAACCAACCTGAAGAGCCCACTTTGACCGATGATGCATTCCGAATGAACGTCTGGACTTGAAAGTAGTCGCACAGGCTTGAACTTGTCGTCCGATCAAAGGTCGAAGTGCGCGCGGATTGTCTCTGCAGTTTCCATCGGAGTTTTGGTGTCGTTACTCAACTCCAAACAATTCTCCCGTGGTATTGGCGTACAGACCGTCTCGCTGACAAAGCGCTCCAAGTCTAACTCGGTGGAGATTTTTCGACGTTCCTTCCGATCTGGGTTTGTGACTCTGCTTCGCATTTCTTCAAACGAGCATCGAAGAAATACAGGTAGGATTGTCGCATTAAAGCGGTTTAAGGTTTCTTCGTAAGCGTCAAGCGTTTCCCTATCTTCTTCGTCCGAATAGCAGGACGTCATCACAATCAGAGGTATGTTTTGCTGTGCCGCTGTTTCAAGCACTAATAGCCGGGTACGCTTAACAAGCTCCCAGAAACCATTCTCTTCAAAACTGAGAACGGATCGCGCGAGGTCAATGGCAACATGATTGTCGAACAAGCGCGCGCCGGTGAGCTCAACCAAATGCTTAGCAACAGTCAATTTTCCAACTGCTGGAGGCCCATGAAGATAGATGAGTTGCATTCGATGTTCACCTGTACCGGAGCGGAGGCATTAAGATAATTCGCCAAGTTTAAAATCGGCGAAAAGGCCAAGGCAAGTTCTACCGCCTCTCCGAACCGGCAAAGCTGAGCAACCCCCAGGTTCACGCCCGGCTGACATGATTTCCTACCGAAGTCGCATGGCAATAAATCACTCGCTTCGACAAATTCCTGCAACCTCATTACAGTGCAAAGACAACGTAACACATGCCGCACAAACGCATCGGGACGCGTTCAATGGGTGAGCATTACAGCGAAAAACCACACACCAAAGCTCGAAGTTACGATCAAAACAAGACAGCACGATCTGATCTCTGGCTACTGCGCGTTGTCTGCAAATTATTGGTCAAATTTTGCTCAACCTACGCCTGTGTCCTGATAACCCGGGCCTGTCCTGTTACTGGATGAAAGTTCACCCGCCGTGCTGTTGTTCCTCCAGTGTCCTCTGCAATCACGGGTAAGTTTTCGTCCCTTAGATATCCGATGGCAAATTCTGCATTACGCGGACCAATGTGGTCAAATCTCCCACTCATCAAACTTCCACCAAAAATCTTTGCCTCTAGGTTACCCCTAGATGCGCCAGCTCTTAACAGACCATTAACTAATAATTCCATCGCATGTGCACCGTATTTTAGGTTGTTGCCTGCAGCGGTGCCACTATCCGCCAAAAGATAGTGATTCATCCCTCCAATACCAACAGATCTATCAAATAAACAAACTGATACACAGGACCCCAATACTGTCGACAAAACGATTTCGGGGCGGGATGAAACGTTATATTCCCCTTGGATAACGGCGTCTATTCTGGTCTGGTAACCTTGTGGCCAAGACTGGACAAGTGTCATTGGCCACCACCGATCTGCGACATTTTTAGAATTGCTGGACCAATCTCTGACAACGGTAGTGATTTCTCAACTGCTCCCAAGCCTGCAGCAGCGCCCGGCATGCCAAAAATCAGCGATGTTTTCTCGTCCTGGCCAATGGTTCGTGCGCCAGCATTCTTTAGCGCCAACAGACCCTGCGCCCCATCACGTCCCATCCCAGTAAGGATCACCGCTGTAACTCGGTCAGCTATCTTTGCCGCCGAAATAAACAACTTATCGACCGAAGGTCGATGACCACTTACTCGATCACCTGTCTCTAAACGGCACCGCAAGGTTTCTTGTGCCTCGAGAACGAGATGTGCATTGGCACCTGGCGCAATCATCACTGTTCCTTTGGACAATTCAAGTTCGTCGGCAGCTTCAATCACCTTTGGTTCGACCCGACAATCCAGCAGCCGAGCAAGCCCCGCACTGAATCCCGCTCCGGTGTGTTGCACGATTAGTGGTTGAAACCGAAAGCTCCAGCTGCGCCCTTTATTGAATGGACCGCGCGAAAAACCGCGTTGATTGTCTCAGTATCCCATTCATGGCTGGCAACCAGATCAAGGTTTTCAGTCAAAGACTCGATCAACTCTTCGCATTCGGCGAAGAAAGTCTCTCTAAGACTATCCATGGTCATGCCGCGTCAGCCCCAGTGACCAAAGACAAGATGTCGATCAATTGCTTGTCATCAAATGGCTTAACGATCCACCCGGTGGCGCCTAACCCGCGGGCCTTGTCTTTGAACTCTTGCGAACTTTCCGTAGTCAGGACCAAGATCGGCACTTTGCGATTTGAAGGGCCGGTACGGATGGCTTCAAGAACACCAAAGCCATCAAGATTTGGCATATTGATGTCGGTAATGACGGCGTCAAAGCGCTCTTTTTGGAAAGCCTCAACACCAAGCGCGCCGTCTTCAGCACTGACCGCCGCAAAACCACCTTCTTCGAGGGTTTGGGTCACGAGCCGCCTGATGGTTAGGGAGTCGTCAATAACAAGGATCGTTTTTTGTGTCATACCAATTCCCCTTACAAAAGTTCAGCTAGGCCCAGAGACCCCAGACTGTCTTTCACCGCGTCCGACGGGTGTACTATTTCGAAAGATCCTGAATGTTCTGCGGTGGACTTAGCCGCTGACAGCAGCAACTGAGCCACCTGAGCTGGAATGACACCCGCAGAAGAGGCGTCAACGACGATCTTTCCAGCAACTCCGGCCTTGAATGCATCAATGACGGGGTGTGGAGCGTCCAACCAGCCGTCAACATCAAGCACGATGTTCGTCAACACTTCTTCAGCCAAAATGATCCCCTTGCGCATCTGTTTCGTTGCCACCCACCTTCCCTACCGTACGAACGATTAAAAACGGGTTAGCATGTTGAGTTTTGATGAGACGCGTCTGCGAAGGCCGTCGGATCAACCGATCAAAAGGCTTCCTGTTGGCAAGTTTCGGCAGTTCCTTGCGCACAAGCCAACAAACACCACGTAATCCATGCATAAATGCGCAAAAATCTTGCAGCACTGGCTGAGTCCGACTAACACGGACTGCAACGCCGGTGTGGGGGTCGGTGGACGGGACAAACGGGACGGAAACGCATCGTGAAATCACGGGTAAGCAAGACTATACACGCTTTTCTAGAGCGTCGTTTTCCTGAGAGGCGCTTGTTTCTTCGGTCAGAGACGGAAACGCGTTTTATTCGATTGAAATCGGAAACGCAGCTGATCGCGTGGACAGGATGCACAATTGTTGTCGCATGGACCATCATTGCAACCGCGATCTTACTCATGGACAGCATCGGCGCCGGAAATTTTCGCGCACAGGCCCAACGTGATCAGCTGACTTATGAACAGAGGCTAAGCGCATTGTCGAGCGAACGCGACATGCGCGCACTTGAGGCGGTTGCCGCGCAGGAGCGGTTTAATTCTGCACTGCAACAGATTTCGATTATGCAGTCCGAGCTTCTGGCGACCGAAGAGAAACGGCGCGAACTTGAGACAGGTATGGAGGCCGTCCAAGAGACACTTCGCGATACTATCCGCGCCCGAGAAGACGCCCGCGAGCAGCTTGCTGCGCTTACGGCTGAAAGTGATGACGGCGGCGACGCTGCCATCGCTGATGAAGCCGTCGGAACCGTAAACCTACTTGCAAACGCATTGGCCGAGACGGCCGCTGAACGTGATCAAGTGGCCGAGAACGCAGCGTTTGCGATTGAACATGCTCAAGAAATGGAGCTTGAACTGCGCCTCTTGCAAGAGCGCAATGACCAGATATTTCGCCAATTGGAAGAGGCGATGTTGGTGTCTGTCGAACCGCTCGATGAGATGTTCCGCGCAGCCGGCATGAACCCTGATAACCTTATTGATCAAGTGCGCCGTGGATATTCTGGAACTGGCGGTCCTCTGACTCCATTGCAGTTTTCCACACGTGGAGGCGAGCCCGATCCGGATGCGTTGCGCGCAAACGCGATACTAACCGCAATGGACCGGATAAACCTTTATCGCATTGCAGCTGAGAAAGCGCCATTTTCAATACCGGTTAAATCCAACTTCCGCTATACATCGGGCTTTGGGCCCCGTTGGGGGCGAATGCATAACGGAACTGATTTTGCAGCTCCTATTGGCACCCCGATATATGCTACAGCCGATGGCGTTGTCACGCACGCCAGCTGGTCATCCGGCTACGGCCGTCTGATAAAGATCCGCCATGACTTCGGAATTGAGACAAGATACGCACACTTAAACTCAATGAGTGTCCAAGTTGGCCAAAGGGTCTCGCGTGGTGAACGAATTGGTGCTATTGGAAACTCCGGTCGATCTACCGGCCCCCATCTTCACTATGAAGTCCGCGTTGGCGGCACCCCTGTTAACCCCATGATCTACATAAGAGCTGGACAGAATGTTTTCTAAATCCAAAATCAACGAACCTGGTCCCAAGGCGGCCGCCTCCGATAGTGGTAAGGGCGCCGATGCACCCAAGACTTCGGGTGACTACAAATCCAGTGCGCCCAAGGCCAAACCTGCGGCTTCCGCGCTTTCATCCGATTTGCTGATCACCGGCAACATCAAAACGTCCGGTGACATCCAAGTTGAAGGTCAGGTCGAGGGCGATATCCGTGCCCATCTGCTCACCGTCGGCGAAGGCGCGACAGTGAAAGGCGAGGTTATGGCAGACGACGTTGTCGTCAACGGTCGTATCATCGGGCGCGTTCGCGGCTTAAAGGTGCGCCTGACATCTACCGCACGTGTCGAAGGCGATATCATTCACAAGACAATCGCAATCGAAAGCGGTGCGCATTTCGAAGGGTCAGTTCAGCGCCAAGATGATCCGCTTGCAACGGGTGCGAAAAAGATGCCAACTGCAGCAGCAACTCCGGGTGCTGCACCGGCTGACAAACCCAAAGTCTGATCTAAATCTTAGATCTTGAGTGTTTCGAAAGGCGCCCAACAAGGCGCCTTTTTTTACGCCAACACCTTACGATACAGATGCCACGTGGCGTGACCCAAGACTGGAAGAACAACCATAAGGCCCAAAAACCACGGCGCCAATGCCAGCAAAGACAGCAGCGCAATAATCAGTGCCCAAACCAACATAACCGGCAGGTTCTGACGGACAGTTTGCAGGCTTACCAACATAGCGGTGACGAAATCCACCTCGCGGTCCAGCACAAGGGGCAGGCTGACAACAGTTAAGGAGAAAAGCAAAAAAGCCAAGGCCGCACCAACCAACAACTCAACCGCAATCATCATCAGGCCATTAGGTGTCAAGAACACATCAAGGCTCTGACTTACATTGGTCATGGTCGACAACCCCATGAACAGCGCAAAAATCATGTGGGCAAGAAACGTCCAAAACAAAAAATAGATGACAATGATCGCGCCTAGCCACGGTAATTGTCGGTTACGTTCTTGCCAAACGATGCTGAGCACCCCTCCCCAGGACAGGCTTTGTCCGTTTTCCATCCGGCGGCTGACCTCATAAAGACCAGCGGCAGCAAAGGGTGCAATCAGAGGAAAGCCAAGGGATGTCGCAAGCGTCCAAGTCACATGACCTGCCCCAACCCACAGCATCAAGAAGCCACCCAAAACGTAAACCGCACTAAAGAATAATCCAAACTGTGGCGCGCGCCGAAAATCCCGCAGGCCCGCACGCAAGACACCACCGATGTCGCTCAGACGAAGCTGCTGCACCACCGGCCGCGCGGCCCCGCCGGTCATCACGTCAGTTGATGCCATGCCACGCCTCCCCCAGTTGCAAGACACCCATATCATCGCGCGGACGGCCAGCAATTTGCAAGCCTATCGGGCGCTGGCCAGCAATTGGCACAGCAAGGCAGGGCAGACCAATCAGACTGACCGGAACGACCACTTCCATCCAGCGATGATAGGTATCCATCAACACACCATCGATGTCCTGCGGCCAATCCCATTCGACAGGAAACGGAAAGCACTGAGCCGTTGGCAAAGCAAAGGCATCAAAGCTCTTGAAAAGCTTGGTTGCGGCCCGAAACCAGTCGGATCGAAAAGTGCTAGCCCGTGCAATTTCCCGACCGGTTAGCGCCAGCCCGCGCTCAATCTCCCAAATGGCTGCCGGTTTCAGCTGCGCACGTAATTTAGGTTGCGCAAAAAGCGGACCAAGCTTTGCCGCGACAGCCCAGGACCGCAATGTCGTCCAACTTTCCCACAAAGCAGCCGCATCAAAGGGCGGCGCAACTTCTTCAACAATGCATCCTGCCTCTTCAAACCGTAAAACTGCGTCATTGCAGGTTGGCAGAGCACCAGGTTCCATGGGGTATGCCCCGCCCCAATTTCCCAACCATGCTATGCGGCGGCCACTGACATCCGCGCGCAGTTGGTCTTGATACTGCTGTGACGGCAATCCAAATGGTTGCCGGGGATCAATCCCGGCCTGAATTTCCAAAAGCAATGCAATGTCGCGCGGGCAGCGCGCCATCGGGCCATTGGTTGACAGCGGATATGCAAACATATCCCCCACTGGTTCCGCCGGCACCCTGCCCCAGCTGGGCCGCATGCCATAGACTCCATTCCATCCGGCTGGGTTGCGTAGGCTTCCCATCATGTCTGACCCATCCGCAAGACAGACCATTCGCTTTGCCAAGGCCACCGCCGCACCACCCGACGATCCCCCGGCAGAACGCCCTGGCATCACGGCGTTTTCTGTCGGGCCAAACACCGGGTTGTAAGTATGACTGCCCAAACCAAATTCAGGTGTATTGGTTTTGCCAATGACGATGGCACCGGCATCTTGCATGCGCTGAACAAAAATATCAGACGTCTGGGCAATCTGATCACTAAAAACCGGAGATCCCATAGTCGTCGGCAACCCGGCAGCATTTGCCAAATCCTTGACCGCCACTGGTATCCCATGCAGCGGTCCATTGGCCGGGATCAGATCCGCTTCGCGGGCTTCGGCCATCAATTGATCAGTATCACGCAATGAAACGATCGCGTTCACACCATTACGTTCGGTGATCCGTGCCAATGTCGCGTTCATCAAGTCGGCCGCGGAAACCGCGCCTGCAGCTAACGATGCCGACAGCCGGTATGCATCCCAATCCAGAAAATCCGTCATACCGCATCCAAGCGCGTCGCCGCTGGATTGGCAAGATTAGTCGGCGTTTGCCTCTGCGCGGCTTTTACCGGACACGTCCATGGCAAGGGTTGCCGCCATGAACCCATCCAGATCTCCATCCAACACGCCTTTGGTGTCCGATGTCTCAAAACTCGTCCGCAGATCCTTCACCATCTGATAGGGCTGCAAAACGTAAGACCGGATCTGGTTGCCCCATCCCGCATCGCCTGCATTTTCATGCGCCTCGTTGACCAAAGCAGACCGCTTATCCAGTTCCATCTGATACAGCCGCGATTTGAGCGCTTTCATGGCGATGTCGCGGTTCTGGTGCTGCGATTTCTCGGAACTTGTTACAACGATCCCGGTGTGATGGTGCGTGATCCGAACAGCCGAATCCGTCGTGTTGACGTGCTGCCCACCAGCCCCCGAAGACCGGTAAGTATCAATTCGGATATCCGACGGGTTCACCTCAATCTCGATATTATCGTCAACGACAGGGTAAACTTTTACCGACGTGAAGGAGGTGTGGCGCTTGGCAGCGCTGTCAAAAGGCGAGATCCGAACTAGCCGATGGACGCCACTTTCCGATTTCAGCCAACCATAAGCATTGTGGCCGGAAATCTTGTAAGAGGCGGATTTAATCCCCGCCTCATCGCCGGCCTGCTCGGATTGCAGTTCAACCTTGTAGCCCTTCTTTTCCGCCCAGCGCACATACATCCGGGCGAGCATATTCGCCCAATCACAAGATTCTGTGCCCCCCGCCCCAGCATTGATTTCCAGAAACGTATCGTTGCCGTCGGCCTCACCATCCAGCAAGGCCTCAAGCTCTTTTTGTGCAGCCTTTGACTGCAACTTGGCCAACGCAGCCTCTGCTTCGGCCACGACCTCGGCATCATCCTCCATTTCGCCAAGCTCGATCAGTTCGACATTGTCCGACAATTCCTGATGAATGCTATCGTAATTCGCCATTGCATCGACCAGCATCTGTCGATCCCGCATCAGCTTCTGTGCCGCTTCAGGATCGTCCCACAAGGTCGGATCCTCAACGCGGGCGTTGAATTCTTCTAGCCGGTGCGGTGCAGTTTCGCGATCCATCCGTTGCGCAAGTAAGGTCAGCGATTTCTCAATCGCATCCACGATATTCTGGGTCTCAGCGCGCATGGTCGGTAATACTCTTTTGCGAATTGTGTCAGACGGGTTTAGCGCGCGGTAAGCGGGCGGACAAGCGCGGTCAGTACAGCCCGCCCGTTGATAGCGTTCCAAACGTGGCCTTTGGCCCGACAGTGGCTGTTCCCCCCGTTGACGTCGTAACCTCTCGTGATGCCTGCGGCACCTCGTCAAACAGAGGAAGATCTGCCGCCATTGCAAACCCACCATCAAACATGATGCCAAAGATGGGCTCTTCGCCCGGGCGGAAACATTCACCGATCACATTGTCGCCTCGTGCACCGTCAGGCAGCCGGGCACCACTGAACCGATCAATATTGATGAATTGGCAGTCTTCAGGAGCGGCAAAGCTCTCGCCACCATATTTCTCAATGGCCTCAGACATGAACCGATTGAAGACGGGGCCACACGTACCGCCACCCGAGGCGCTACGGCCCAAGGTGCGCGGTGTATCGTAACCAATATAGCAGCCTGCGACGATATTTGACGAGAAGCCGACAAACCAAACATCTTTGGCGTCATTGGTTGTGCCGGTCTTGCCTGCAATTGGCACGGGCAAGTTCACAGTTCGTGCCGCCGTGCCCCGGTCTACGACACCCTTCATCATGGAGGTCAATTGATAGGCCGTAATTTCGTTCATCACCCGGACGCGGTTCGTGACGACCCTCGGCGCTTCCCCTTCAGCCAAGACATAACCTTCGCAATTTACACAATTGCGTTGGTCATGACGGTAGACTGTGTTGCCAAATCGGTCTTGGACACGGTCCACCAAAGTCGGCTCTACCCGTTCCCCGCCATTGGCAAACATCGCATAAGCCGCAACCATCTTGAACAATGTGGTTTCGTCCGATCCCAGCGATGCTGCGAGCACACGGTTCATGTTTTGATAAACGCCAAAACGCTCTGCATAGAGACCAACTGTATCAATGCTAATCTCTTGTGCGAGACGAATGGTCATCAGGTTCCGTGATCGCTCAATCCCCGTACGCAATGGTGTGGGCCCGTAGAACTGATTGGACGAATTGCGCGGACGCCACGTGCCTTGTGGCGTGTTGATGGTGATCGGCGCGTCTACGACGATCGTGGCAGGGGAATAGCCACTGTCCAGGGCCGCTGCATAAACAAATGGTTTGAAGGAAGACCCCGGTTGGCGCTGTGCCTGCGTGGCGCGGTTGAACACGGAATGTTGGTAGCTAAAACCACCCTGCATGGCGAGAACGCGCCCGGTATTGACATCCATTGCCATGAAACCGCCCTGAACCTGAGGCACTTGGCGAAGCGACCAGCGGACAAAGCCGCCATCAGCATTGGTCAGACGACGTACGTAAACAACATCACCGGGTGTATAATTCTCGAAGAAATCGCCAACCATCCAGCGAATGTCTTCGCGCGGGACCACAAAAGGTTCGGCGTCTGTTTCAATAACACCCTCAATACCGATAGAGAGCGTGTTTTCTTCCACGTTCAGGATGACCGCTGGATACCAACGCCCATCGAGGTCTATGTCCCGTGCCAGATCGACGGCACGCAACGCGGTCCGCCACGCCTGTTCATCTTGCAGCGCCTCTTCGGGGATCGTCTTGCCAGTTCCGCGCCACTGGGCCAATTCACGGTCGTAGTCCTCTAAAGCGCGCTGCAGCGAATGCCGGGCGACCACTTGCAATTCCGGGTCAACGGTTGCCCGGATTGATAACCCACCCGAGAAAAACTCTTCCTCACCAAAATTCTGGCTCAGTTGGCGGCGAATTTCGTCAGTGAAATAGTCGCGATCTGGCAGCGAGGTACGGAAACTTTCGTAATCGCCCCCTTGCACGGACAACAATGGTGCCGCGGCCTCGGCGTCATAGGTCGCGCGGTCGATATACCCGTTTTCGTACATCTCACGCAGCGTGTTGTTGCGCCAGAAGATCGCGGCTTCACGGTCACGGACCGGATGGCGGTTGCTCGGAGATTTCGGCAAAGATGCCAGATACGCCGCCTCGCCTGGCGAAAGGTCTGTCAACGGCTTGTTGAAATAGGTCAGGGCAGCAGCTGTTACACCAAAACTGTTCTGGCCTAGAAAAATCTCATTCAGGTACAGCTCTAGGATGCGCTCTTTCGGCATCGCACCTTCGATCCGTGACGCGAGAATAATCTCTTTGATCTTCCGCTCCGCCGACCGGGAGCCATCAAGCAAAAAGTTCTTCATCACCTGTTGGGTAATCGTCGACGCACCGCGCAAATTTTGCCCACGTGACTGGACCGCGTCGACAAATGCAGCTGCCATGCCAACCGGATCATAGCCAGCATGTTCATAGAAGTTCTTATCCTCGGCCGAAATAAACGCCTGTTTGACCAGGTCCGGAATTTCTTCCGCCGGTGTGAACAAGCGCCGCTCTACCGCGAATTCGTCAATGATCTTGCCTTCACTGGAATAGATCCGGCTGATCGTTTTCGGCGTGTACTGCGACAATGTCTCGTAGCTGGGCAAATCCCGCCCATACATGTAAAGAACACCGCCCACTACAACTGCACCCATCACCATGCCCAGTGTCAAAAGGGTGAAAAGTCCGCCAAAGATAGAAAGAAGAAAGCGCAGCACGAGCCTGAGTCCATTCATAAGTGTGGCAATGTTATACCTGTGACCGCTGCAATCGTCAAAAGGCCAAACGCCGTGTTGGGCGTGCCGTGACCGCTTGTTTGTGCAAGTAAGCCAAACCTATTGAACTGTGCGAAAATACCCGCCATTGCGGCCTAATGAGGCCGCAAGATGTCATATCAACTTACGAAACTGTCGGCACGACATGGGCACAGCATCGTGACAAGAGCCTGATGGAAAAAGCATGGTTGGACCGGATGTTGGACGCGGCGCCCCGAACCGACGACAAATTAAAAATACTGGATCTGGGGGGCGGATCGGGCCAACCGATCGGCACGTATCTGGCCGAAGCCGGCGCAGATCTAACAGCGATTGAGCCAACCAAAACGCTTTCCGCATTATATGCACAAGCCCTACCGCAGGCCCGCGTCATCCAAACCGACATGCGGCAGCTCGATCTGGGTGAGCGCTTTGACTGCATTCTCGCCTGGAACAGCTTTTTTCACCTAACAGCACTGGACCAGCGCGAAATGTTCTCTACTTTCGCAACCCATG
>JBCBGX010000063.1:0-12228 GCA_038526325.1 Pseudomonadota bacterium
CGACAGCATGAAACGCGGTGTCTATTACACGCCCGTTGATCGCGGGTTTGAGCGCGAGCTGAAAAAGCGTGTTGATTATTTCGCTGGGCTGCGTGCCAAGCGGACGAAGAATTGACAATTCCGGACGAAGCCGCCACAGCACGGGCGATGATGACACCAGTGATTTCTGTGGCCCTTGGCGGGGCAATTGGGTCTGTCCTGCGTTACCTCGTAGGGCTGGCTGTGGCTTTTCCGTTGGGTACACTAGCTGTCAATGTGATCGGGTCCTTTGCGATCGGTATGGTCTGGGTCCATTTGGCGGATCGCGGTTTGCAGCATTGGTTGCCGTTTCTGATGACCGGTGTGCTGGGGGGCTTCACGACATTTTCGGCATTCACCCTCGATGCCTTGCGGCTGGTTGAAGAAGGCCGGTTGATGGCGGCTGGGGGCTATATCCTCGCCTCGGTTGTCGCATCGATTATTGCCTGCGGTTTGGGTCTTTGGCTGGCGCGGGGGATGACCGCGTGAGCGGCGTACAAACACGTATGATCGGCCCCGATGATGGGGATCAGCGGGTGGACCGGTATTTGCGCCGCTTGTTCCCGCATCTGACGCAAGGTCGGATCGAAAAAATGTGCCGCAAGGGTGAGTTGCGGGTTGATGGGGGCCGAGTGAAACCGAATTCACGGCTCGAAGAGGGGCAAAAGATACGGATCCCGCCGTTGCCAAGCGTTGAAGAGGCCGATGCAGCCCGCGCTTTGTCCAGGCAAGGTGTCACAAAGGCAGATGCCAAGTTGATCCAGTCCTGCGTCATCTACCGCGACGACCATATTATCGCGATCAACAAGCCGCCTGGCTTTGCGACGCAAGGCGGCTCAAAAACCACGCGGCATGTCGATGGCATGGCCGAGGCGCTGACCTTTGGAATGGACGACAAGCCCCGGCTTGTGCATCGGTTGGACAAAGAAACCTCCGGCGTGTTGCTGCTTGCGCGCACAAGGTTGATGGCCAAGCAATTGACTGAGAACCTAAAGCACCGCGACACGCGCAAGATCTACTGGGCAGCCGTCGCAGGTGTGCCGCAGCCCAAGGCGGGCACGATCAAATATGGCCTCGTGAAAGCGCCCGGTCACGGACGTGGGGGTGAAAACGAAAAAATGCGCTGCGTGCATCCGCGTGATCTAGACAGTGTCGACGGCGCGAAACGCGCGATCAGCGATTATGCCGTAATGGACCAGCTTGCCAGTCGAGCCGCCTGGTGCGCACTGGTCCCGATCACGGGTCGAACGCATCAATTGCGCGCGCATATGGCCGAGATAGGGCATCCGATCATTGGCGATGGCAAATATGGCGGTTCCTCACAAGAGAACCTCGGCGATGGTTGGGGGGCTGGCATGGGTGAAGAGATCGGGCGCAAAATGCACCTACACGCGCGCAGTCTGACGATTGAGCATCCGGTGACCAAGGCAATACTACATCTTACGGCCCCGCTACCGGATCATATGCAGCACACGTGGAACTTTGTCGGTTGGATGGTCGAACACGCACCCGTCGATCCCTTCAATATGCCCGATGAGTGATCTGCGCCTCGTGATATTTGATGTCGACGGAACCTTGGTTGATAGCCAGGTGATGATCTATGACGCGTTTTGCTTTGCTTATGAGCAGGCTGGCCTACCAGTGCCAGACCGTGCAGAAGCGCTCAGCTATGTGGGCATGTCTCTTGAGACCATCTTTCCGGCCATGTCACCCGAACAGAATGCAGCAACCCACGCGACTTTGATCCAAGGCTATCGCGACGCGTATTTCCATATTCGCCAAACGCGTGGCAGTAATGCGACCTCACCTTTTTTTCCGGGTGCACGGCAGGCATTGGATGAGCTCCATGCGCAAGATTGGACGTTATTGGGTGTGGCAACGGGAAAATCGACCCGAGGCCTCGACAAACTGATCGAAGGTCATGGGCTAGAGGGGTATTTCATCAGCCGTCAGACAGCGGATGATCACCCCTCAAAACCCAGCCCGTCTATGATCAATGCGATCCTGTCCGATACGGGTGTGGACCCGAATAAAGCGGTGATGGTCGGCGATACGACCTTCGATATGGATATGGGGCGCGCTGCGGGTGTCGGAACGATTGGTGTCAGTTGGGGGTACCATGATGCCCAAACACTGCAGGCCGACATCCTGATCCATGATTTCGCATCGTTGTCCGATGCAATTGACCAACTGACAGGGTGCCAAGGATGAGCGACTGGAAACCAAAAAGGTTCTGGGAAAAGGCGATAGCGCAGCCTTGCGATGGCGGTTTTACAGTTCTGCTTGATGCGCGTTGCGTCAAAACCCCGGCAAAGGCCGATCTTATAGTGCCGACAATGGCGATGGCACAGGCGATTGCGGCCGAGTGGGAGGCGCAGGAAGATGTGCTTGACCCCAGGACGATGCCCGTCACCCGTGGTGCAAACGCCGCCATCGACAAAGTGCGGGTACAGCGCGGAGAGGTTATCGCGCTGCTCGCAGAATATGGTGACAGCGATTTGCTGTGTTACCGTGCAGCCGGGCCAGAAGGGTTGATCGCCAAACAAGCGGAAGGCTGGGACCCTATGCTGGACTGGGCGGCGAACACCATGGGGGCCCGCTTGTTTGTTGGCGAAGGCGTCATGCATGTGCCCCAGACGACAGAGGCCCTTGCCAAACTGCGCGCAGAGCTGGACGCATTCGATGATTTCGCGCTTGCCGCCGCCCATGACCTGATCAGCTTGTCGGGGTCGCTGGTCCTCGCACTGGCCGTCACGCGGAATGCGGTTTCTGTGGACAATGCCTGGGCTTTGTCTCGGATTGATGAACACTGGCAAATCAGCCAATGGGGCGACGATGAAGAGGCCGCTGCGGTCGAACAGATCAAGCGCGCAGCCTTTTTGGATGCCGCCCGATTCTATCAGCTTTCGCAGGCGTGAACGAAATAGTGCGTTTCGCAGCATTCGGCGAAAAAACCGCCTGATTCTGCGGCATTTGCACATCGAATTGCATCGCTTGCCCTTGACCTCTATGCCATTATGCCCAAACTTTAGTCCATTGAGGCGGGAGGACCGTTCTCATCTATCGTGACTGTCTATCGGGACGGGATAAAAATTAACCACCCCTTGGGTGGGTACTCAGGAAGAGGTAAAAATGAAAACATCCGTATTCTTCGGCGCGCTGACTGTTGCTGGCATGGCCGCTGGCATGGCATCTGCAGCGACGCTTGATGACATCAAAGCACGAGGCACGCTGAACTGCGGCGTGAGCACCGGCCTGGTCGGCTTCGCATCACCTGATGCAAATGGCGTCTGGACAGGTTTTGACGTTGGTGTTTGCCGCGCGGTGGCTGCCGCTGTTCTGGGCGACAGCGACGCGGTCGAGTTCATCCCTACAACAGGTAAAACTCGTTTTACGGCGCTTGCTTCTGGCGAAATCGACATGCTGGCGCGAAACACCACATGGACATTCAGCCGTGACGTCGACCTGAAGTTCGAATTTGTTGGCATCAACTACTATGATGGCCAGGGCTTCATGGCCCCACGTGAACTGGGCGTGTCGTCCGCCAAAGAGCTTGATGGTGCAACAGTCTGCATTCAGACAGGGACCACAACAGAGCTGAACCTTGCCGATTTTTTCCGCTCCAACAATATTTCTTACGAGCCGGTGCCAATCGAAACCAATGCGGAAGCTCAGCAGCAGTACCTGGCTGGCGCTTGTGACGTCTATACCACTGACGCATCTGGTCTTGCGGCGACACGTGCTTCGTTCGAAAACCCAGGCGATCACGTACTGCTGCCTGAAATCGTGTCCAAAGAACCGCTCGGCCCGCTTGTTCGCCATGGCGACAATGATTGGGGCGACATCGTGCGCTGGACACTGAATGCACTGATTACAGCGGAAGAGCTGGGCGTGACATCTGCCAACGTGGCTGATCTGGCTGCCGCTGCAACCGACAATCCAGAAGTTAACCGCCTGCTCGGTACTGAGGGTGAGCTTGGCGCCATGTTGGGACTAGAAGCTGACTGGGCCGCCAAGGCAATTGCAGCTGGTGGCAACTACGGTGAGCTGTTTGAAAAGAACATCGGTGAGAACACACCAATTGGTCTGGCGCGTGGCCTGAACGCGCAGTGGACTGAAGGTGGTCTGATCTACTCTCCACCTTTCCGGTAAGAGACACCAAGATAGCAAAGGGCGCGGTCAATACCGCGCCCTTTCAACTAGGACGACCATAATCGGCACAACTGAGCTGCGAAAAGTGGCCTAATGATAAGAAGCCGATATCCAACGGGGAATATTTATGTCGACGATCACGGACCCGCCTGAGGGCTCATTCCGCCTATCGATGCTGATCAATGACACGCGCTATCGTTCACTGACCTTTCAAGCGATCGCAGCATTGGTTCTGGCATTGTCGATTTGGTATCTGGGTAACAACCTGATCCAAAACTTGCGTGCTGCGGGGCTGAACATCAGCTACACTTTTTTGGGATCGCCTGCTGGCTACGATATCAATCAGACCCTGATTGAGTATGACAGCCAATCTTCCCATTCCAGGGCCGCTATTGTCGGCGTGCTCAACACACTTCTTGTCGCTTTTCTTGCTTGTGTCACGGCAACCTTTTTCGGCGTGCTGGCCGGCGTTTTGCGATTGTCCAAGAACTGGCTCGTCAGCAAGCTGATGGCCATTTATGTAGAAATCTTTCGAAATATTCCGGTTCTGATCTGGATTATCATTATCTTCACAATCATGACGGCTGTGATGCCTGCCCCTCGTGCCTTTCGGGGTGAGACGCCAGAGGCATCGATGCTGTTCAATGCCTTTGCGGTGACCAATCGCGGGGTCTACATACCAGCGCCAATCTGGGGGCCTGGATCCATGGTTGTGGTGCTAACGTTCATTGCGTCCGTTATCGGCATTTTCGGCTATCGCCGATACGCGACGAAGACGCTCTATGCCACGGGGCGTCTGCTGCCGACATTCTGGCCAAGCTTGGCGCTGTTCTTCGTGCCGACGATCCTTGTGTATTTTATCATGGGACGTCCAATTGGTTTGGATTACCCGGTTCTTGGTGGGTTTAACTTTTCGGGTGGCATACAATTGGGGGCCCCGCTGATTGCGCTGTGGTTCGCTTTGTCCATTTACACCGGAGCCTTCATCGCGGAAAACGTGCGGGCCGGTATTCAGGCGGTATCAAAGGGGCAATCAGAAGCTGCTGGCGCCCTAGGCTTACGCCCCGGCCGGATCATGTCACTTGTAGTCTTGCCTCAGGCTTTGCGCGTGATCATTCCACCGCTCATTTCGCAGTATCTGAACATCACCAAGAACTCGTCTCTTGCGATTGCGGTCGGCTACGCTGATGTGACCGCGACGTTGGGCGGCATCACGTTGAACCAGACGGGCCGTGCCATCGAATGCGTTCTCTTGTTGATGCTGTTCTACCTGACGATCTCCCTCACGATTTCGGCTGTGATGAACGTTTACAACAATTCCGTTAAGCTGAAGGAGCGGTGATATGACAGATACATCCCAATCCGTTGCCTTCGTTCGCACAGAGACGATCCCGGAGATGCCGCCGCCAGCGGCGGAAACCGGAGCCCTTAAATGGATGCGCGAAAACCTGTTTGCGACCATCCCCAATGCCATACTGACGCTGGTATCGCTTTACGTTATCGTGTCAATCCTTTCGGGGGTCTTGCCTTGGATATTCAATGGGGTCTGGAGCGCCTCCAGCCTTGCGGAGTGCCGTGAAATTCTAGACGGGGCGACGGGTGCATGTTTCGCCGTTATAAAGGAACGGTGGCCTCAGCTGATCTTTGGGCTATCCTACCCGGCGTCAGAGTATTGGCGCCCAGGCCTTGCCTTTGTGCTGCTGTTTTTTGCGGCAGCACCGGTCATGTTCTTCGACCTGCCGCGCAAGATGCTTATCATCACATTGTTTTATCCCTTCGTCGCCTATTGGCTGCTATGGGGTGGGACAGTCCTGTCACCAATACTCGCCTTTGTCGGATTTGCGGTGGGTTACCTGGTGTATCAACGCTTTGTCGCAGGTAGCTTTGCCGCCGGTTTCTTTGGCGGTGTGGTCGCAGCAATCATTGTGTGGTCCGTCGGAGGACCGCTGATACCGGAAAGCGCAAATGAAAACGCCATGCTGATGCCCGTTGCAAGCCGGGATATGGGTGGCTTCATGCTTAACATGATGTTGGGCGTGACCTGCGTTTCACTGTCGGTGCCGATTGGTATCGTATTGGCTTTAGGTCGCCAATCATCCATGCCGCTGATTAAATTCGTTTGTGTAATCTTTATCGAGTTTATTCGCGGCGTGCCCTTGATCACGTTGCTGTTCGTTGCGTCGGTGATGCTTGCCTATTTCTTCCCACCGGAAAGCACTGTCGATCTGTTCCTGCGGGTTGTGATCATGATCACGATGTTCTCAGCGGCCTATATCGCTGAGGTGATCCGAGGCGGTTTGGCTGCCTTGCCAAAGGGCCAGTATGAGGCGGCAGACAGTCTGGGCCTCGACTATGCCCAGGCAATGCGTCTGATCATCCTGCCGCAGGCTTTGAAAATCTCGATCCCCGGGATCGTGAACATTGCGGTGGGTCTGTTCAAGGATACAGTGTTGGTGTCGGTCATTTCGATGTTCGATATCCTTGGCTTTATTCGTGGCCCGCTTTTGTCTTCGACCGAATGGAATGGTGTCTATTGGGAGGTCCTTGGTTTTGCGGCCCTTCTGTTCTTCGTCACCTGCTTCGGCATTTCACAATACTCACAATGGTTGGAGCGCAGGCTCGCAACCGATCATCGCTAAGGGGGCCTGACAAATGGCTGAAGCTGTGCAAATGGAAGTCTCTGACGAGATTGCAATTACCATTGAGAACATGAACAAGTGGTACGGGTCGTTCCACGTCCTGCGGGACATCGACCTGACAGTGAACCGGGGCGAGCGGATCGTGATTTGCGGACCGTCCGGCTCGGGCAAGTCCACGCTGATCCGCTGTATCAACGCGCTGGAGGAACACCAGCAAGGCAAAATCACTGTGGACGGCACGGTGCTGTCGTCAGATCTGAAAAACATCGACAAGATCCGGTCAGAGGTTGGCATGTGTTTCCAGCACTTCAACCTGTTCCCGCACCTGTCGATCCTGGAAAACTGTACGTTGGCACCAATCTGGGTTCGCAAGACACCCAAGAAGGAAGCTGAAGAAACGGCAATGTATTTCCTGGAAAAGGTGAAAATTCCTGACCAAGCGCACAAATACCCCGGTCAGTTGTCCGGTGGTCAGCAGCAGCGTGTGGCGATTGCACGAAGCCTTTGTATGCGGCCGCGGATCATGCTCTTTGATGAACCAACATCAGCCCTTGACCCCGAAATGATCAAGGAAGTGCTGGATACGATGATCCAACTGGCCGAGGAAGGCATGACCATGCTGTGCGTGACGCACGAAATGGGCTTTGCCCGCCAGGTGGCCAACCGCGTGATCTTTATGGACCAGGGCCAGATCGTGGAACAGAACGAACCCGAAGAGTTCTTTAACAACCCGAAATCGGATCGGACGCAATTGTTCCTCAGCCAGATTTTGGGACACTGACCAAAGCTAAGTCTGACAGGAAACCCCGGCCAATGCCGGGGTTTTTTGTTTCTGGGGATACTGTCGATTTTGTCCCACGAATGGGGCTGTCTGTTACACTACTGAATTAGAAAACCGTCGATGACCGCGTTTGCATGCGACCGCTACAGTTTGACCAAATCGGAGTGACCGCGTGACTGAGCCTGCAGGAGCGTTCTTCAAAACGAAAGATATCGTCGATCACTATCGCTATCGACCACCCTATCCTGCAGGCGTTTACGACAGGATTGTCGCGTCTGCACCCGGAACTGGCTGCCTTGTTGACTTGGGCTGCGGAGAGGGAAAACTGGCAAGGCCAATGACCGACGTCTTCGATCAGGTCGTTGCAATTGATCCTTCTGAACACATGTTGCGTCTCGGCAAGGCACTTCCAAAAGGTCGCGCTCAGAATATTCGATGGGTTAAGGCGCTGGCTGAGACCGCGCCTTTGCCTGATGCGATTGACGTGGTCACGTTCGGGTCCAGCATTCACTGGATGGATCCGATCAGGTTGTTTCCAAGGCTAAAGAAAAGGCTGAATGAAGAGCACATTCTGGTGGTCATCGAGGGTGACGAGCCCTTTTTGCCCCCATGGCACGACGATTGGCGAGAGTTTCTTTCAAGGTGGGTGCCAGAAATGACTGGGAGAGCGCTTGATGCGGAAGAATGGATCGCGTGGCGAAACAGGCATTTAGACCATATGGAGGTCATTCATGCGTGCGATGAGCTATCTGATCCCATAAAACAATCGCTAGACGAATTTGTCCTGTGCCAACATTCAAGAGATACGTTTGCGACGATCAAACTAGGGGAGCGGATTGCGGCCTTTCAAGATGAATTTGTAAAGCTGTTGCGTCCGCACGCTGATGATGCAGGTCTGCTTGAATTTCGGGTGAAATCGCGCGTTACACTTGCCAGGCTGGTCACATTATAGATCCGGTCTGGAAATAAAGCATTCAACTGATAAGCCGTGGCCGGTTATGCCTGAAAACCGTCTCCTACCTCATATCCCGTCAATCGATGTCTTGCGCTGATGTTCCAATGAGATCGCGCGGAACGATGAAATCCCGACAGCTTCCGCCGCGCCGCTCGATGTTGGGCCAGCAGTCTATTTCAAAGTCGATCACGGTGGTCGCGCAGGTCGGATAGTCCCCGAAACGGTGGTGGTCTGGGGGCACTGTGACCAGTGCGTTGGCTAACATACCAATGCTTGGATTATGCGCGATGACGGCTACGGTGTCTGCGACCTCGCGTTTGATAAGATCGATTATTGTGTCTGGCGCCGCATGGTACAGCCTGCCTGTCAATCGAAGCTCTGGAGCGGGTGACAGAGCAGGTAGAATGAGCTCTGCGGTTTCTTGTGTGCGACTGGCGTCAGAGCACAGGATTCGCTGCGGGACATAGCAGTTCGCGGCGAGCCATTTGCCAACGGCTTGCGCGGATGCGCGACCACGCTTGTTTAGAATCCGGGCATGGTCGTCAGCAAACGGATCGTTCCAACTGGATTTCGCGTGGCGTATCAGGATCAGGCGTTTGGTCACAAGAAGGCCTCCATATGGAACGCAGCCTGCGCTGGCTGACGCAGACCCTGACCCACAGGGCAGGCGCGGCGCGCGGCACAGCCCTGGGTCATGCAATTCTGGCCCTCGGGGCTGTGCAGATAGCTTTTGCAGGTGTCAACGGCATAGCCATCGGAAAACGCGTCGACAGGGCAGGCTGAGCGGCAAGGCTGGTCAGTGCAGGTCATGCACGGCGATGTCATCAATCTGCCTTGCGTTTCCCAAGGCAACAACAGAGCCCCGCGATAGGACGCGAATAGGCCGGCCGTCCGATGGACAAGGAACCCAATGGGTGAGCTCCAGGATTGGCCGGACCGCAGCGCCCAGCTGTGAAAGGGATGATAGGGTGGGCCGCCGAACGGGTAGATGGCGTGCCCATTTGCCGCTTTTGCGATCGAGTCCAAAACCGCCACTGACCATCGGTCAAGCGGGTTTGGTTCGCCATCATTGTAGTGCTCACTGGCAGTGAAGATGTCCCAAAACCGTGGCTCATCCGGGCCGATCAGCATGATCGTCTGGCCCACCAGTCCGTCATTTGGCTCGACGCGGCAGGTGCCCATGTTTTGCAGCCCAACTGCCTTTAACGCCTCTAATAGCTGAGACTGTGCCTTATCCACTGCGTGTCCATCGGGGCGGCATGCGCGCATCTGCGCTGTCACTGTCAAAGGTGGCTTCGGTCGCAGAGCAGGTATAACCACCCGATCCACCACCCAGAATGCCGGTTTCAGACGAAAACGGGATGGTCATAACCTGCCCCAGAACGTTGGCGGATCCGACCAGATCATAGCTTTCTGGCACGGCAGACCATCGGCCCGCCTCTGCCGTCATCCGCCCGGTGCTGGCCCCGTTGACCGAGACATCCATGGGCGGCACGTCAGGCACCACCACGTTTAAGGTCAGGTTGTTGACGGAAATGCTGGCCAGACCGTCGGGTGTTACGGTCATTGTCACGTCACCCGCAGTGGCTGTTGCCGTGCCTTGCATTTGCGCGCCCATCGTGTCGGCCAAACTATTGGTATCCGCGACCCATGACCCGACAAGGCAGTCATCAAAGGCGAGGGCCGGTGCGGCGCTTAGGCCGAAAAGGAAAGAAATAATGGCTGTTCGCATCGAAGATCTCCTATGAAATGCCGATACGATACCATCCCTTTGCACTTTGCAAAGTCTGGTTTACCGGGGCTCGCGGATCAGCGACCCGGCGCCGTGGTCAGTGAACAGTTCCAGAAGGCAAGCGTTTGGAGCACGTCCATCAAGAATGACCACTGCGCGCACGCCCTCTGCCATCGCGGCTAAGGCGGTTTCAGTTTTGGGGATCATGCCGCCCGCGACAGTGCCATCCGCGATCAGATCTTTGATCTTCGCAGGAGCGATTTCGGTCAGGACATTGCCATCTTTGTCTTTCACACCGGCGACATCTGTCAGCAATAGCAGACGGTCCGCTTTAAGCGCGCCCGCAATTGCGCCCGCAGCGGTATCGCCGTTGATGTTGAAGGTCTCCCCATCCTGCCCCATCCCCAATGGGGCGATGACGGGGATCGCGTAGGCGGCGTGCAGGTCGCAGATAATCGTGGGGTCCACCGCAACAGGTGTACCAACAAATCCAAGATCGGGATTGGTCTGTTCGCAGATCATCAGATTGGCGTCCTTGCCGGACAACCCCACCGCCTTGCCGCCTTCTTCGCTGATCGCCTGCACCAACCGGTTGTTGACCTTGCCGGATAGCACCATCTCAACCACATCCATGGTCGCAGCGTCCGTCACCCGCTTGCCGTTCACGAAGTCGGATTTGATATCAAGCTTGGCGAGCATGTCGTTGATCATCGGGCCACCGCCATGCACGATTACCGGGTTCAGCCCAACTTGCCGCATCAACACCACATCGCGGGCAAAGCTGGCCATGGCCTCATCACTGCCCATTGCATGGCCGCCGAGTTTGATCACGACCGTCGCCCCTGCATAGCGCTGCATGTAAGGCAGTGCTTGGCTGAGTGTCGCGGCGGTGGCGATCCAATCCCGGTTCATGTCTTGGGTCCTTTTCTTCATTCGATCCCCGCGATCACCGCCCGCAAGGTTGGTATCCCATCACCCTTTTCGGAAGATGTCAGGATCAATTCGGGGAATGCGGCGGGGTGTTTGGCCATCGCTGCGCGGGTTTTGGTCAATGCTTCGTCCAGAGCCTTGCCTTTGATCTTGTCGGTCTTGGTCATAAGGACCTGGAACGTCACAGCAGCACTGTCCAGAAGCGTCATGATCTCTTCATCCACGGCCTTGGCCCCATGGCGCGCATCGATCAGGACAAAGACCCGACGCAGAGTTTGGCGTCCTTGCAAATACTGTTTCAAAAGGCGTTGCCATTTTTCGACAACGGCAACAGGCGCATTGGCAAAGCCATAGCCTGGCAGGTCGACGACATAGATGTCGCCCGCGGTGAAAAAGTTGATCTCTTGCGTGCGTCCGGGTGTGTTTGAGGCGCGGGCGAGGCCCTTGCGCCCTGTCAGCGCGTTGATCAAGGATGATTTTCCAACATTTGACCGACCGGCAAAGCAAATTTCGATCCTGTCGGGGGCTGGCAGGCCGTCCATCGCCACGACACCTTTGAAGAATTCGGTTTCGCCCGCAAAAAGCAGGCGCCCCTTTTCCAGCTCTGCCGGATCGGGGGCCTGAACCTCTGGGAACTGCATTTGCATACTCAAAGCACCTCGGCCTGGTCGTTCAGGGCGATTTTGCCGGTCTTGGTCACGACAGCATAGACGCCGAAATGCTGGTGGTCCCAGGCTTCGCGCAGGACCGCAAGCGTATCGGTGTCACGAAGGCCAGTGCGTGGATTGGCGGCCGTGGCCATGCAGCGGCGGATCGGTTCCTGCACTTCCAACTGTGCAGTGCCGATGCGAAGCGTGCGGCCGGTCCATTCAAATTCTTCCCAGGGGGCTGGCCCCTCTAACCAGATATTTCCGCGCCAGCGTTCCAGTTCCAGCTTGCGACCCAAACGGCCTTCAAACGCGCGGTGGGTGGACATGTTCATGATTGAAACAGAAGGAAAGCTGGTATCGGTCATACCGCG
>JBCBGX010000064.1:0-11774 GCA_038526325.1 Pseudomonadota bacterium
CACTGTCTGGCCATCGAAAATCACCGATACGACACGATTTTTGCGCGTTGTGTCGCTCCGCGCCAAAAGCTGCCGGCGCCGGTCACCGTTTTGCATTCGAACGGGTTGGGACGAAGCATCGAGGGTTCCGTCAAACAGGTTCAGTGGCGTGTTGTTCAGGGATGAGCGTAGACGATAGACGTCGCCGTCCCGCTGAAATGTCATCGTACCCAGCGTAAAATCGCCCAGATTGACACTAAAGGTCTGGGCCTGCGCGCTGGTTGCGATGGCCAGTAAAAAGATCACTGCAATGCGAACCAGCATTTGCTTAAAAGGTCCCCCTTGCATCGTTGGGTAAGCGCTTTTGGGACCAGCAGCAAGTAACCGGCGCTGTGAGACCAGATGACCGCTGACAAAGCTACCCCAGAAAAAACCCCGCTTTCGCGGGGTTTTTCACATCATATTGAAGGCGCCATCAAATCCGGACGAATTTCTGCGCGATACGAGGCACAAGGCTATTAAACCGAAGCGGCGCATCCGTAGCAGCCAAGCAAATGCAATCCATACCCTCTTCCGCGACGGGGGTGTGATGCAGATCTTCATTTGCAACCTCTACATCGCCAGCTGCAAAGCGGTCAGTTTCGTCTACAAACGCCCCCTGCAGCACAAGTGTCAATTCGGTACCGCGATGTCCGTGATCTGGCACAGCTGTCCCCGCTGGGATCCGCAATAAGCGGACCGTAGCATCTTTCGACGTCTCCAAAATCATTTGGCTGACACCACCACCGATTTTGCGCCATTTCACATCGTCCAGATCACCCTTTACGTAGTCCCGCAAAGGCGCAGGAAACAATCCGGATGTTCGTGGCGTAGGAACTGTGATCGGTGCGTCGGTCTTGTCCTGCCGCTCGATCTTGGCAAGCGTTGCTGCCAGCGCATCTTCAGCCATTGATGTCGGATCACCACCCGCCATCACTTCGCCACCAACAGCCTCATACTCGGCCAACGCAGCGCGACACTCGTCGCACATTGAGATATGTGTCGCCACCACGAGGTTAAACGCCTCTGGCAACGTGCCTGCCGCATAGCCCATCAACAGCTCTTCGGTCAGGTGATGTTTGATATTACCCATCTTCGTCATCATTTCATTTTGTGGCGCAATCGTTCCAGCGCCAGCCTTATCCTCGATTTAATCGTGCCGAGCGGCAGACCCGTTTCAGCAGCTATTTCACTATGACTTAGCTCACCAAAATAGGCTTTTTCGATTAGTTTCCTCTGTTCGGGCGGTAGTGTCGCAAGTGCGTCGCCCAGTTTCGCCGTTTCTTGTTGTAATCCCATTACATCGGCCTGGTCGGGCTCTGCTTCGGGACCCCATGGCAGATCTTCGGGTTCTGGCCGCCGCTGTTTACGCAGCAGATCGATTTTGCGGTTTCGGGCGATTGTGAAAATCCATGTGGATACACTCGCCTTGGCTGGATCGAACATATGGGCCTTATTCCAAAGGGTCGCCATGACCTCCTGTGTACATTCTTCTGCCAGGTCCGGGCTGGCCCCCGATTTCATCAAAAAGGACTTAACGCGCGGTGCGAAATACCCAAAGATTTCGGCAAAAGCTACCTTATCCTGTTGATCCCGTACCGCCGTAACTTGGGCAACCCAAGCCATGCGTTTGGTCGTTTTTACAGCTTCCACTTTAAGTGTCCCCGTCTTGCGAATTTCCTTCGCGCTCAATCCTTTATAGGCAAGCACACCTTCGGGCGCATCCGATTTCGACAACACATGTGTTTCCGCTTTCATAACTCCTTTACGCAGCGCATAGTGAACTGGATCACCTCAGCTGGAGTTTTCTTGTGATCCAGCGAAGTTGGCCCGCCGTAAGAACAATAACAATAAAAACAGCCCAACGAAAGTGACCCCCATTTATGCCGTTTGAAACATCGACCGCCCTTCCCCGGAAAATCGCAGTTATCGGGGCCGGGATATCAGGCATGGGGGCAGCACATGCGCTGGCCAAGGATCACCGGGTTGTGCTGTTTGAGGCTGAAAATAGGCTTGGGGGTCATGCACGGACCAAAATGGCCGGGCGCAATGGCGATCAGGTGGTTGATACCGGCTTTATCGTGTTCAATTACGCCAATTACCCCAATTTGACGAAGCTGTTTGAGCATCTGGATGTCCCTGTCGTAAAAAGCAATATGAGCTTTGGGGCGTCGTTTTCCGGTGGTCAGTTCGAATATGCGCTGAGCAATCTGGATGCGTTGTTCGCTCAGCGTCGTAATATTATCAGCCCGCGCTTTTACCGTATGTTGCGCGATATCACGCGGTTCAACAGACACGGCCTTGCCATCAGTAAAGCGGACGAGACGCTCACAATCGGCGGGTTGCTCAAGGCGCTTGATCTGGGGGATTTCTTTCGCGACCACTATCTGCTGCCATTCTCTGGCGCCATCTGGTCGACCCCCAAAGAAAAGATCATGGATTTTCCCGCCTATGCGTTGATGCGGTTTTTTGACAATCACGCGCTGTTGGGGGTGACAGGACAGCATCAGTGGTACACGGTGCAGGGCGGATCACGCGAATATGTGTCGCGTCTTGCATCTGATATGTTGCAACGCGGTATCGATATGCGTCTAGGAACGGGTGTGCAGGCGGTACGGCGGTCACCTCTGGGGGCCGAGATCAAGACCTATGGCGGCACTTGGGAAGCCTTTGATGAGGTGGTCTTTGCAACGCATTCCGATGACACGTTGAAAATGCTGACCGATGCCACTTCGGTTGAACGATCCGTTTTGGGGGCTGTGCGGTATCAGCCTAACAGGATCGTCTTGCATTCCGACACATCCATTATGCCGAAGCGCAAGCAGGTGTGGTCATCTTGGATCTATACAGAAGACCAGACCAGCAATTCTCAGGAAATAGATCTGACATACTGGATGAACTCGCTACAGCCGTGGCTGAAGAGCGAAGATATTATGGTCACCCTAAATTCAAATCGCCCGATCCGTGAAGAGATGATTTGGGACGAGGTCACGCTACGACATCCTGTTTATGATTTGGAGGCATTGGCCGCGCAAGAGGCCGTTGTTGCGATGAACGGGTCCAACCGCACCTGGTTCTGTGGGGCATGGATGAAGAACGGATTTCACGAGGATGGGTTGGCCAGCGCGTTGGATGTGGTTCATGCTTTGAATGCTGTCGAACATTTGCAAATGGCGGCAGAGTGACCGCCACAGTTGATCATATAGCCGGTGAAACTTACCATGGGCGGCGCGGAGCCACGAGAAACGCGTTTCGCTATTCCATTGATTACGTGATGCTTGATGCAGAAGCAGCTGTGAAGACGCCGCGGCTATTCGGACGTGGTCGGGGCAATCTAATGTCTTTGCAGGATTGCGATCATGGGGGGGCGCCGAAAGCTGGACGGGGCGCTGCCTGGGTGCGTGAGGTGTTAGCCGCTCATGATTTGCCTGATCCTTTGCGGATAAAGTTGTTGGCGCAGCCGCGGGTGTTGGGGCATGTGTTTAACCCGGTTTCATTTTGGTTGTGCTATGACGAGGCGGATGACCTGACCACGATCATCGCCGAAGTCACAAACACATTTGGTGATCGGCATTCCTATCTGTGCCGCCATGATGATGGGCGCACGATCACCAAGGCTGATACGATCTCGGCGCAGAAACTTATGCATGTTTCACCTTTTCAGCCGGTTGAGGGCGGATATGTGTTCCGATTTGATATTCAAGAACGCAGTATCGGTATCTGGATTGACTATTCACGCGGCAATGGCGGGCTGATTGCGTCACTGACTGGCCCGCGCAATCCGATGACGAATATGTCTATTCTGCGCTCTGTGTTTCGTCGGCCATTTGGCTCTCGCCGGGTGCTGGCGCTGATCCATTGGCAGGCGCTGAAGCTTTGGTTCAAGGGCGCAACCTTCCGATCCCAACCGGCCCCACCGGCGGAAGAGGTAAGCAGATGAAAGCCCCGAAATGAAAGCTCTGTCAGAGCGGCTGCCGGCATATACCGGTTTTGCCGCTGTTTTGTCCGGCGCTGGCCTGCCGATTTATATTTATGCGCCCAAATACTATGCCGATACCTATGGGGTTAGCCTGACAGCGCTTGGCGCGCTGCTGTTTGGATTGCGTCTGTTCGATTTTGCCCAGGACCCGGTGCTGGGTTGGATCAGCGAACGTCTGACCAAGGCCAAGAAACTGATTATTACGCTGACGGCGGTTGTGTTGGCGCTGTCCATGATTGGACTTTTTGCCATCGCCCCCCCGATATCACCAATCTGGTGGTTCGGGATTACAGTGACAGGGCTTTTCACTGCATTCAGTTTTCTGTCGATCAATTTCTACGCCCAAGGGGTGAGCAAGGCCGGTCCCGACCCGAAAGGGCATGTGCGGTTGGCAGCCTGGCGAGAAAGCGGGGCATTGCTTGGCGTCTGTATCGCAGCCGTCATTCCCACCGCGCTGATTGGTGTTGTGGCCGACCCGTTTGCCGCGTTCGCCTATGGGTTCGCGGTTGTCACGCTGATCGCTGCCGTCTTCATGTGGCCGGAATGGAAGGAACGGGTCAGCCAAGAACCGTCGCAAATCCGCGAAATTGTGGGCGACGGGACTGCGCGCAAGCTTTTGATCCTCGCGCTCGTCAATGCCACGCCGCTTGCCGTGTCCTCCACGCTGTTTCTGTTTTACGTGGAAAGCAAACTGGGCGCTGCCGGTTGGGAAGGTCCGCTGCTTGTTCTGTTCTTCCTCGCGGCTGCCATATCCTCGCCGATCTGGTCTGCCCTTGCCCGCCGCTATGGCGAGAAGCCCGTTTTGATCACCGCGATGATCCTGGCCGTTGCGTCATTTGGGTACACCCTCACTTTATCGCCCGGCGATGTGATCCCCTTTGCAGTTATCTGCGTATTAAGTGGTGCAACAATCGGGGCAGACCTGACCCTACTGCCTGCGATGTTTGCAAAGCGGATGTCCGTGATCTCGCCCAATGGGGGGCAGGGGTTCGGGCTTTGGAACCTGGTGAACAAGTTCACTTTGGCCTTTGCAGCCGTGATGCTGCTGCCGCTTCTGGAACGATCTGGCTTTGTGGCGGGCAGCACCGATCTGCCGCCCGAGGCCATAACAACGCTGACGATGCTGTACGCTCTGGTGCCGTCGCTTTTGAAACTTTTGGCCATCGGCTTGCTGATCGCCACGAAACTTGAGGACTGAAAATGTCTGTTTTGACTTACATCCTGATCGGCGCCGCGCTGATGGCTGTCGCGATGATGCTCAAGACGCGATACGTGTCCTTTTGGGCGCAGAAATCGGATGATTACGCGGATGGGCCGATCTTTGACATCCGCGAGCGGTTCAATGGCCCGGTGGAATGCGAAGGCATCATCTATGGACCGACTGGCAAGGTATCATCCCGGTTTGTCGCAGATTTTCAGGCGACATGGGAAGGCAATGTCTGCACCATGGTTGAAAAATTCCATTATGACAGTGGGCTGGTGCAGGACCGTGTCTGGACGCTGACGCTGGGCAATGATGGGCGGATCAAGGCGGAGGCGCCGGATGTCGTTGGCGCAGGCAGTGGGCAACAGAAAGGCTCTGCGGTCCTGCTGAACTATCGCATCAAGCTGGCGAAAGAGGCGGGTGGTCATGCGCTTGACGTCACGGACTGGATGTACTTGATGTCAAATGGCAACATCATGAACCGCAGCCAGTTCCGCAAATTCGGCATCAAGGTGGCCGAGCTGGTTGCAACGATGCGGCCCAAGGACAAGGCCTACGCAGGAGAATAACGTGAAGAACTGGCAAGGGAAGCGCTACTGGCTCGTTGGGGCGAGTGAGGGGTTGGGGCGCGAAGTGGCATTCACTCTTAACCGCGCTGGGGCAGAAGTGATCGTCTCTGCCAGATCAGAAGACCGGTTGAAAGAGCTGGTGGATGAGCTTCCGGGCAAAGCCTCCTACATCGCGGTCGATGTGGCTGACCGCGCTGCAGTGGAAAAGGCAGCCGTCGAGGCGGGCGACTTGGACGGTGTCGTGTATCTGGCCGGGGTCTATTGGCCCATGAAGGCGCAG
The DNA here is from genome assembly GCA_038526325.1 of Pseudomonadota bacterium. Taxonomy (GTDB): domain Bacteria; phylum Pseudomonadota; class Alphaproteobacteria; order Rhodobacterales; family Rhodobacteraceae; genus Yoonia. The sequence continues at coordinate 6,051 of JBCBGX010000064.1, forward strand.
GACTGGGACAATGAAAAAGCCGATATGATGGGCGAGGTCAATTTCCTTGGCGCCTCACGGGTGGTGGGGTCCGTCATCAAAGATATGGTCGCCAAGAATGCCGGGCACATTGTGCTGGTCGGATCGCTTTCGGGTTTCCGGGGTCTGCCGGGCGCAATCGGCTATTGCTCGTCCAAGGCGGGGATGATGTCGCTTGCGGAATCCATGCAGGCCGATCTGCGCACCACGCCGATCGAGGTGCAGTTGATCAACCCCGGCTTCATCAAGACGCGCCTGACGGACAAGAACGACTTCAACATGCCCTTCATCATGTCGCCAGAAGACGCGGCGAAAGAAGTGTTCGACCACATGAACACCGACACCTTCAAGAAAAGCTTTCCGATGATGTTTTCCTGGGTGTTCCGTCTGTCACAATTTATGCCGGACTGGATGTATTACCGGCTGTTCGGGGCAAAGTAACTCAGTCGACGTCCAGCCCAGCTGCTTGTTTTCACATCACCCGAACACTTCCCGAAACGCTCACTGACGCGCCGGGTTCGTCATCCAGCTTAACCTTAATGATTGACGGACTTCCCATATCTTCACCCTGGTGGATTGTGAATTGCCCACCATGCGGCCAGGCTGCGTCGCGCAGATACCCTGCAAAAGCTGCAGCTGCCGCTCCGGTCGCTGGGTCTTCCAAAACACCACCCGACGCAAATGCATTTCGGACAACGAATGATTGGTTGTCCTCGATGTAAACCAGCATCACGGTCACGATATCATGTGCCCGCATCACAGTCCTGCCCTGGGCCAGATCATACTGCATCGATGCAAGCGTGCTTCGGTTCTTTAAGGGCAAGACAATATGGTCCGCACCGCCGTGAATACGGGCAGGTGCAAGGCGAACATCAAGGTCAGCGTGGTCAAGACCAAATAATTGCAGCATATCTGAGAGTTCTTCGGCACTGATTGCGTGGCTCGATGTTTCGGGAGAGGACAGTTTTGCCACCATGCCTGCTTCTGAGGACTGCGCGTCGACCGTGATCGATGTGTTGTTCAGCTGCAGGTGGAACGTGCCCTCACCAGCCGTCATGCCAAGCGCGGCACCCAATGCGATAGTCGCGTGGCCACAAAACGGAACCTCAGATTCCGGAGAGAAATACCGCACGCGCCAATGCCTTTTGGTATCGTCCAGCGCAACCGCAAAAGCGGTTTCCGAATATCCAACGTCTGCCGCGACGCGGGCCATATCAGCTTCGGTCGCAGGATCTGCCAACAAAACCACGCCTGCGGGATTTCCCCCCTCATTCCCTTGGCTAAACGCCGCAAGTCGTTGGATGTTCATCATGCTGTGTCACCTCAAGTTGCAAAGTTTTCTTCGTGGTTCACGCTTAACATGCAAGATCAGCGAAGTCACATCAGGTGGTAGGACACTTGCAGCAAGGCTATTTGCGCCAGATCAATGCACCGGGGTTTGGAGTGTCGCATGGTGAAGCCAATAGGAGGACCAAGCCATGCTACCCATCACTGCCGACAAAGTGGCCGAAGTGATTATCCTTGCCCGAGAGCTTGACCGCGCCGAGAACGAATTCGATGCGTTCGTTGAGCGTCTGAACGAGGATGAGCAAGCGGGGCTCGTGGCCGTCTTGTGGGTCGGGCGCGGAAGTTTCGATGCCGAGGACCTGAGCGAAGCGATTGAGATCGCTACGCGTTAGGCGACAGTGCCGACGGCAGAATACCTCAAAGGTTCGCCGCATCTGTCCGATCATCTGGAGGCCGGGCTGGAGGCGCTGGGTGTCAACGCCAACGCGGCAGAGGGTGATCTTTACCGCCCGACCTGATCGGTCCCCCAATCCACGATTGGCCCAATCGGGATGATCCCCAATGGGTTGCGCTTTTCGCTCGCGCTGAAATAGCCCCGTTTGTAGATGTCAAAGCGCACGGTATCCGCCACGCCAGGCATGGCATAGATCGCCCTGGCATAGGGCCACAGATGCGCGTAGTCTGACAGCTTTTTCAAATTACAGCGAAATGCATAATGATAGGCCACGTCAAAGCGCGCGAGAGTGGGGAAAAGCCTGACATCCGCTTCGGTAAACTGATCTCCGCAAAGATACCGCTTCTGGGCCAGATGCGCGTCGATCCTGTCGAGCGTTTCAAACACCTCATGCGCGGCTGTCTCATAGGCCTGTTGGGTTGAGGCAAAGCCCGCCCGATAGACGCCATTGTTGACCGAGGCATAGACTAGCGTGTTCCAGTTATCGATTTGATCGCGTAACTCCGCAGGCGCCAAATCGCGCCCGTCAAACGCGTCATTCAGCATCCGTACGATGTCGGCGGATTCGTTGTTCACCATGCGGCCCTGCACCTTGTCCCACAAGACCGGCACGGTTAGCGGCCCGGTATAGCGCATGGGATCAGCGCTATAGACCTCGTGCATCGCATGGGCACCCAACAGCGGCTCATCGTCAAACACCCAGCCCTGATCGGTGCGATTGGGCAGGGCATAGGACACAGTGATGTGGTCCAACCATTTCAGTGCCCGCACCAATAGCGTGCGATGCGCCCAAGGGCAGTTCCAGGCGACAAACAGGTGATAGCGGCCTTCCTCTGCCGGAAAATCCGTGTCTCCGATCCAGTTGCGCACCGTGCTGCGGCTGCGTTCAAATTCGCCCGATGGCAGGGTGGCTGTTACATCATCGCCTAGATGATAGACGCCATCGACCATATACCCCATCAGGCGACAGCCCTGTCAAAGCAAGCTTGCGCCCGACCCCAGACACCCTGACTAGGTTCATCCAGGGTCAACAAATGCGGCAGTAACTGATCTGCAAAATCCTCACTGCTTTCGGCGGGCAGCATAGAGGGCAGGTTATCGATAGCTGTCACATCCAGAACCGGCAGGTCATGCACGCGCAAAGCGGGCGTGTCCCAAGTGGTTGTTCGGTCATAGACCTTGATCGGGGAAAAGTCGCTATCCGGGTCGCAGGCGATATCACCGATCACCGATAGATTGCGCGCGGCGACTTTGGTACTGGCCGGGACAAAAACAGGTGTTCCGGGACGCGCGAGAATGCAGTTCAGAAAGATGTCATGCGCCAACACCTCTGGAAACGGTCCACCCGACGCGGTTTCGGCCATGTCCCATCTCGTGGTGGCCACACCCATGGCCTGGCAAAGGTCGGCGGCGCCGGTGCCGACCCGTCCCAATGCGCCGATGATCAGGGCAGTTGGCCGCTTCGTCCCCAACGTGACAAATGCCTGTTGCAAGTCAGCGAGCATATGGGTGGCGCTGGGATAGGCTGATACCGTCCCGGCAATGTTTCCCTGTTGTTGCGCAATCCAGCACATCAGCGATACCGCCGCCCCGGCATAGCCCGCCCAATAGCCAAACGCAGCGACACGGCGGCCTGTGTCATCTGTCAGATATTCAAGATCCAGCAGACGTCCACCACCCGCCTTAAACCGGCTGAGCAGCACCTGCCCAGCGGGCTGACCCTTATAGGCATGGCCAAACATGATATGGCGATGGGGCAAGGCCGTGCCATCATCTGGCAATTCCTTCAGGCCAAAGACAATGGCGTCCTCTGGCGCCGCGACCTATGAAAATTCTGGCGCTATTGTGCATCCTGCCGCCGCATAATCGGCGATTGGCAGGATACGCTGGGTGCTTTCTTCGACCGTCACCTGAAATCCGGCTCCAATCAGCCTGGCCGCCCCTTGTGGTGTAAGGCCCACCCGTTCCTCGTTTGGGCGCTGTTCCGCGCGAACCCAAAGATGCACCATCAAAGCATACCTTTTTCGTAAACAGCCTGCACGGAGGGCCGCGTGTTCATCTGGTGCTGGAATTTAGCGAGGATCGGGTGATCTTCGATCTCAACCCCGTCGCTTTTCAGCCAGGTCAGCATCACGTAAAGATAGGCGTCAGATACGACCTTCAGATCGCCAATAGGGAAGGGCAGGGTTGGTAAATGCTCTTCCAGATAGACGCAGCAATCGGCCATCCGCTCCGGGACTTTCTGCTTCATATCCGCGAAAGAGCTTTCCTGATCCGCCCAACGTTCCCCTCGCAAGCCATGAGCATGATGCGGATGCATGGTGCCGTTCAGATAGCACATCAATTCGCGCATCTTCGCGGCTGTATAGGCGTCGGACGGGACCAGCGATGGGGCCACATATTCCAAAAGCCCGCCCGTTTCGGTCAGGATGCCATCCGGCGTTTCCAGCGCTGGCACGCGGCCTTTGGGGTTAACCCGGCGATAGTCCTCTTTCGTCTGTTCACCACTCGCAAAGTCCACGCGCACAGCGTCATAAGGGGTGCCGACCTCCTCTAACGCAATCGCCACAGCGACCGAGATTGTACGAGGGGCATAGTGCAAGCGAAGCATTGGGGAGGTCCTTTGTTGTTAGTAATGCGTCAGCGCGTGTGCGCGGTCCGGATGGTCCAGATGCGGAACTGCGTTGAAGCCGGCAAGGATTGGCCCCTGAGGAATGACATGGACCCGGTGGAGCGAACTGTTCATGATTGGCAACAGCACATGTGCCATACGGGTCGGATCAAGGTTCAACAGATGCCGGATGATCATCCCAATCACCCCGCCGGAGGTGACGCATAAGACACGCGCGCCTGGTTTTGCCGCCTCTTGTAAGACGCCCGTGACCCGTGCCTCGAATGAGGCAAATGTTTCGACGCCCATGATCTCGGCCCTGTGCCAGGCTTCCATCACCTGAGGTACGTGGGCCGCAAATTCGTCCGGGCCTGGAAAGGGAACGCCGTGTACGTCCTCAAGCGCTTGACCCAGATTGAAGTAATCCATTTCGTTCAGGCGCGGATCGATCACAGGGTTTGTATAGCCAATCCCGGCTGCAGTTTCCTTGTGACGGCGCAGGTTGCCGGCGATGACCTTGTCGAATGGCGGTTCCCGATCGCGAAGATAATCCCCCAGCCAACGGGCCTGCTGGTGCCCCAGATCTGACAGGCGGTCGTAACTTTCTTCGTCGGTTGCAGCAGAGTTTGCCTGCCCGTGCCGCACCAAAATGATCTCGCCCATGCAAACTCCTCTTGATTAGACCGGGGTACGAAGTTCGGATCAGCTTGGCAACGACTCAATTTTAGTCCGATCTGGCTACAATCACCGTCTGTTTTCATGTCAAAACGCTCACACGGCCGCGAGATGACAGAAATATTGCCGTCTCACAGAAATGCGCCTGATTGAAATCTGTGAACATCTGAAAAACTCTGATTGCAAGATTGGTTGCCGTAGCGGCATCTGACGCACCAACATCCAGAAGTTCCGTGCGTTTTTGCACACAAGGTGACCCTTAAAGCTATTTTGGACATGTCAAGCACCAAAACCGATCACATCGGTCACCATTTTCGTGATCGCCGCCGACCTTTCCGAATGGCTGCCGATACCCAATCTTAGGCTCATCAATGGCGCCACACCACGACGCCAGATACGAGATCAACCGCGGGGCACCCCGCATACCAAACCAAGCAAACGCGGGTCTCACCCCGCACCATGAAAACCTAAAAGGAACGAAACCATGTCTATCAAAACAATCATCCTCGCCGCTGCTGTTGCTGCCACTGGCTCTTTCGCTGCAGCTGACAACTACTTTGAAAATGGCCGCACATTGGACGCTGACGACCGCCTGGAGCTGGGTCTGGTTCGCGCTGCTGACGCTGGTGTTGTCGAAATCTACGACTTCCACAACGGTGTTCAGGGCGAGCTGTTGGGC
>JBCBGX010000065.1:0-11546 GCA_038526325.1 Pseudomonadota bacterium
GTTTCCATTTGACGGATACTGGGAAGATATCGGAACGCCCGAACGGTACTGGACCGCCCATGTAAAGCTGTTGACCCACCCCGACTACCGGTCGTTGGTACAGGCGCTGCCTTTGACCCTGCCGTCGAAAAATGCAGGCCAGCTGACACATTCCCCCAACGGGTCCGTTCGTCATTCTGTGTTGAGTGATGCGGATTATCGGCATGAGGCTGTCTCTTACAGTGTGATTTCGAACTGCTACGTCGGGATGGGCAAGCGAGCGGACGCTTTGGTTGCGTATGATTGCGATCGCGCACCATCTACGGGCGATCTGCGGACCGGTCTATATTTCAGGAACCAAGAGATATTTCGACCAACCGAAGCAAGCATCGCGGATGCGGGGCTGGTCCATTCATGACTTTGGGGCTACGGGCGGATATCCTGATTATTGGCGCGGGGTTCATTGCGCATCACCTTCAGCAAAAAGCCTTTGCTTTGGGGTTGCGGGCGGTTACGGCCTCGCGCAGGTGGCCCGCCCACGCCACCCGGCGATCTTGGATCCAGCTTGATGCTTGTGATGAGTCCGCGCTTGCCTGCGTGATAGATCAATGCCAGCCAAAATCCGTGATCCTGGTCCATGGGCCATCCGATATCACCTGGTGTGAGGATCACCTGGAAGAGTGTTACGCCATTCACACGCGGGTCGCGGCCAATGTGATTGAACATACCTCGGCCAAAACACATCTGATTTTTATCTCATCGGATAATGTGTTTGCGGGAACTGTCAAGAGCTATGGGGAGTCCGACGCCCCAGAGCCGCAAAATGCCTATGGTTGCGCAAAGCTGGCGGCGGAACGGATTTTGCAGGATGCGGCACAAGACACTACCATCCTTAGGACGTCGCTTGTTTATGGGTTGAACGAGGTTGCGCGAGGCTGGACCAACTTCTTTTCCCTGATCCAAGGCGCGGTCGCGACCGGACAGCCGGTTCAGGTGCCGGTTGACCGCTGGAACACCCCGATCTGGGCAGAGGATGTGGCACGAATTGTCATGGAGGTTCTGATACAGAATTGTACCGGAGTCATTCATCTTGCTGGGCCTGTTTCGATCACACGGTACGACTGGGCGCATCACATCGCAACGGCGATGGATGGGGATACGGACCTGATCCGTGGGGTGCCTGCGACATCGACACGCTTTGCCTGCAGACCAAAATACTCGTGCCTGCATCATGAGCGAGCAGACGATCAAGCGGCGTTGATCATGCGCAATCGTGTCAGTCCACATGACGCTGCCACCATTCTTGAAGGTCAGAAAGAAATGAGGAGCTTGAGCCATGGGTGAGACGGGCGTTGATTACATTCTGGCAAGCAAACGTGCAGCGGTGACATTCACCCGTGACGCACAGACAGGGGCGCTTTGCCCTGACATGGCGCCAGGTGGGACGGCGAATGTCGTCGCGGACCTGAGCGAACGGTTGAATACCAGCTGGATCGCATCGGCCATGACGCAGGAAGACATCGAAGTGGCGCGCGCCAACCCGGAGGGTTTGGAATTAGAGTATAATGCTACAAATTATGCGCGTCCGATTTGCATGCGTCTGTTAGAGCATGATCCGACTGTCTTTGATCATATGCAGACGATCCTGACCGCAGATTTGATCTGGCACAGTCACAACACATTGTGGGACAGTTGGACCGCTCCGAATTTTGACGATGACGTGGAAAAGGCTTGGGACAGCTTCCACGTATTTTCGCAGCAAGTTGCGGATGCGGTGAGCGCAGAGCTTGCCGTCCGAAAAACGGGGCGTGTTTTGTTGCACGACTACCAGCTTTCCCTGGTTCCTGCCAAGTTACGGGCAGCCGGGTGTACAAGCCCGCTGTTGCTGTTCATCCATATCCCTTGGCCAGAGCCTGACTATTGGCGGATGATGCCGAAATACATCCGGACAGAGATGCTGACCGGAATGCTGGGGGCCGATTCCATTGCGTTCTTTTGCAATCGCTGGTGCGTGAATTTCATCCGCTGTGTAAAGGACTTGATCCCTGAGGCGCATGCCGACGAAGAGCGGATGACCGTCACCTATGATGGGCAGACAACACGGCTGGAAAACATGCCTCTTGGTTATTCGCAACAGGCGCTTGATGCTCGTGAGGGGGAGTTCCCCCCAGAGATTGCAGAATGGTTGGGTGGGGCTCCGTTTATGATCCATTCTGGCCGCACGGACCCGATGAAGAATGCGCATCGGGCGATTAAGGCCTATCAGATGGCGGCACTACGGGACCCGGTCGTGCGGCGCCATAAAATGCTGGTCCGGATGAACCCCAATCGTTTGTATGTGGCGGACAATGCCGCTTATCGCGATTTGGTTTACCGGGCAGCTGATGAGGCAAACACGGTATTAGGGACTGAAGCGGTGCGGGTTGTTTGCGAAAACAATGTGCGCGCCACAATCGGCTGCCTTGAGCGCGCTGATATGGTTTTGGTGAATTCCACAATCGACGGGCAAAATCTGACCGTCTTCGAGGCTGCACTGACAAACGAAAACGACGCACCCATTATTCTGTCAGAGCGCACGGGTGCTGCCGAAGTCATGGCTTCGGTCTGTGATGTCATCAACCCGTTCGACATGAGCGAGCTATGCGATGTGATCGTGCGAAATGCGCATGCAACAGCCGATGTTCGATGCCACAAGGCGGTAAAGCGGCGGGAAGTGGCAGCGCGATATGGGCTGGATGCTTGGGTCGATATGCAGGTTCGCAGCCTCGAACATGTCGATTCTGTCCATACGGTCGCCTAAGGGGGTCTGGTGATGGCGCGCAATCAACTGGCTCCGGTCAGAAAAGAACCCTATTTCTACCACGCTGTCGGTGACATCAAAATGGTTCACGGCGATGGTCTTTATCTCTATGCAAAGGACGACGAGACACCGTATCTGGATTGTGCGTCGGGGACGTTCAATCTGCCCTTTGGGCATAATCCGGCCAATGTGATCGCAGCGGCGAAACAGCAATTGGACCGGTTGGCCTATATCAGTTCGTCATTTCATTCCGATCCAGTGGACGAACTGGCAAAGCTGATCACAGAGTTGACGCCAGACAATCTGACCAGTGTTCATTTGCGTAGCCCGGGCGGATCGACAGCAAATGAAGGGGCGATCCGGATCGCGCAATATGCGACGGGCAAAAGCGATGTTATTGGCCTGTTCCGGGGCCATATGGGGCAAACGATTGCCACGACAGCGGCATCGGGATACGCCGCGAGACGGGCGCCCTTTCCGAACACCAGCAGCGGGTTTCTGCACGTGCCCGCCCCCTATTGCTACCGTTGCTTTTACAATTCGGTCGCAGAAGAGTGTGGCTTTGCCTGCGTCGACCGGATTTCAGATTTTATCCGCTACGCAAGCTCAGGCAATGTGGCGGCCATTATGGTTGAACCGGTCATGGCCACCGGCGGGACCATTGTGCCGCCCAAGGGCTATTTCGAAGAGCTGAAACAGTTCTGCGAGGATCAGGACATCATCCTGATTTTTGATGAAGTCCAGACCGGCTTTGGGCGCTGCGGCACGATGTTTGCAGCAGACCATTTCGGGGTGTCCCCGCATATCATGACCCTGGCAAAGGGGATTAGTGGTATCGGGATGCCCATAGGGGCCATAGTGACAGAAGCCCGGCTGGAGGGGCTTGAACGGCTGTATCATGGCTTTACGAATGGTGGTCATGTCGTGTCAGCCGCGGCTGCGGTCGAGACGATAAAGATGCTGTCAGCCCCCGGTTTTCTGCAGCGGGTCGCGCGCCAAGGTGAAAAGCTGAAGGCAGGGTTGGAACAGGTTGTGGCCAGGTTTCAATGGCTTGCGGACGCGCGGGGCGTGGGCATGATGTTGGGGTTCGAATGCGTTTACCCCGACACGGGCGCCGCCGACAATACACGTGCGCTGAAACTGCAAAAAGAGATGTTACAGCAGCGGGTGATTACCCGCGTCTCTGAGTACAGCCAGGGCAATGCGATTGAAATCCGGCCCCCGCTGACCTTGTCTGATGAAGAGATCGATCTGGTCTTGAGGAAGATCGAAACTGCGTGCCAGAACGTCACATGAGGATGCGATGAAAATGGACCATACTTCGTTCATCGCAGACACTTTGGGCCGTTCACCGGCGCTTGTGTTGAAAGACGGATCCCTCAATTATGTGTCGGGGCAGGTTTGGGAAGCGAATGGGCATCCCACCATTCTTATCCGCATACATTATCTTGGGATTTGTCGTTCTGACGCCAAAGAAGTGACCATGGAACGCAAAGGGCTAAGTCACTTTGGGCATGAAATCATGGGTGAAGTTGTCTTTGCACCACATGGGCTGGGCATCGCTATTGGCGACTTTGTGGGTATTGATCCCAACATCCCTGTGCAGCGTAGCAGCGGGTATTGCGGCTATTTCGCGATGTCGGCCGACCACATTGCGCTCCGCAAAGCTGTGTACAAGTTGCCTCTGTCTCGGCCGGATCCGGATTTTATCTTTGTCGAGCCGCTTGCCTGTTCGCATCATGCAGTGACACGCGCATCGGAAGTTCTTGGTGAATTGCAGGGCAAAGATGTCCTAGTGATTGGCGCTGGTGTCGCGGGGATTCTCATTGCCTTGTCCTGTGTTGAAAGCGGTAGTCGAACACCCAAAATCGCCAACAGAGGACATGAGCGCGCGCGTTGGGCGCGCGATATCGGACTTGGAGCCTACTTTGATATTGTATCGATTGAAGAATGTGCAGGTAAGTTCGACGCTGTCTTTATCGCGACGTCATTTGTGTTCGACGACCTTATTGATTTGGCAGGCGATTGTGTCACACCGAATGGCGCGCTTGTCCTTTACGGTGGGACGCACCCGGGCCAATGCTATGCGCAATCGGTCGATATCGACGCGTTACGCCGAACCGAGGGGGTCCGTCCACATCATTTTGCGAATGGTATCAGCGCGTTTCTTGTGGGGACATACGGAATTGAATGCCAGAATTATCGGGCCTCCATTGATTTGGTTCATCGATCAAGTCACGCCAAACAGATTGCGCGAAAACTGACGCAAGAGATCTTGCCACCGTCATTAGCGGCACAGCACTTGACACTGATGTCTTACACTCCGCTTCCGGGCAAAGCAGTGATCGATATGACACCATGGTTGGATGCGACGCGGATTGAAGGGGTCATGGTATGACCATTGATATGCCTGACCTGGAAAACCCTGTTCTTGTCTCTGCCGGTCGCAAAACCGAGATATCGCTTCTTCTGGCGTATTTTTCATGGGGCATCTTTTGGGGTGGATGGGGCGTTTTGATCCCGCAGTTCAAATATGACCTGGGGTTTTCGGAAAGCGCGCTTGGCTTTGCCCTGATGGGCATAAGCATAGGTGCGATGACAGCCATGATGCTGGGTGGCAAGCTGGTCAGGAACAGGCCCGAATTGGCGTTGACGGTGCTTTTATTTGCATTCGCATGCGCGTCCGTATTGCTGGGTGAGGCCTCTGGTTTTGTCAGTCTTGCCATCTGCCTTGTCGTGCTTGGCATGATGTCTGGGCTGTTGGACATTGCCCTGAACATCAATGTGTTCAACACCGAGAGATCGACCGGACGCGCGTTGTTTCAACGCGCCCATGGTGTTTTTCCTCTTGGGGTCATTTTGGCATCTCCGATGGTTGGTTTGGCCCGCGATGCCGAGATCCCGACGCAAGCCATTCTTTGGATCATTGCCGCGTTCATGATCCCACCGCTGCTTCTGTTTTATTCGGGAACACGGCGCAGGGCAGGCCCGCAAGCCACCCAAACGGCAGGTTCTGATGATGCCAACAACTGGACCGAAATCTTCGCACGAAGAACAGTGGCTGGTGTTGGGGGTATTTGTGCGCTTATCGTCATCTTCCTGTTTTTGGAAAATGCAGTGGAGCAGTGGTCAACCCTGTTTGTCGAACAGTCGCATGCCACGCGCGCCGCGACGGCCAGCCTGACGCCCAGCCTTTACATGGCTGCAATCTTTGTTGGGCGGATGGCGGCGCATCGGTGGGCACATATCATTACGATTGATCGTGCCTTGCGATGGGGGGCAATTGGGACCGCGGCGGGCTTTGTTCTGATGGCGTTTAGCCAGTCTATATATGTCACGCTGTTCCTGGCTACGATCATGGGGTTGTTTGTCGCTCCGATTGTCCCGGGGCTTTACAGTTGGATCAGCACACATGTGGGCGAGGACCGGCGTGCGGCCGTCCTTGGCCTTGTGACGACGCTGTCTTATTTGGGGTATCTTCTAAGCCCCGTCTTTGTTGGTGGCGTAGCGTCGACGGCACTTGGACTGGATGCTGCATGGGTGGCGCTGGGTCTGGTGGCAGTCGGGGCGTATGTTCTGATTAAGATCGGCCCGAGCCTGTCCAGCCCCGAGCCGAAGGGGTCAGACCAGTGATCCTGGCCTTTGACATCGGCGGCACCAAGATCGCAAGCGGCCTCGTGTGTCCCGACACCTGGACCGTGCATCAGCGCGCGACCACAGTGACGCCAAACCATCACAATCACCCTGAGGCCAGCCGGGATGAGATACTGGCCGCATTGCTTGGATGCCTCCAGGCAGAGTGGCGCAGGTGTTCGTTGCTTGCGGATATTTCAGACTGCTTTGTAGCGTTTCCCGCGGCCCTGGATCCGGACGGTTTTGCGCATGTGGCACCGACTGTCTGGGGGAACTTACCCGGCCCGGCGATTGACGTCAGGAAGCTGCTTGAACCGCTATGGCCGCAGGTCCAGACACATGTCCTGAACGATGTCGCAGCCAGCGGTTTTGCATATGTCGCGGATGGTCATAAAGACTTTGCCATTTTCACCATTGGGTCCGGTGTGGGGTGCAAAACCTTTATTGATGGGCGCTGCATCACTGGACCACGGGGGCGCGGCGGAGAAATCGGGCATTTGAGGGTCGATAGCAGAAAAGACGCACCGGTATGTGATTGCGGATCCGTTGGCCATCTTGGCGCGGTTGCATCCGGACGGGGGCTTTTGAACCTGGCGAAGAGGATTGCTGCGGAGGACGATGCGGAGCGGGTGATTGATCCAGCTTTGATCACAAATGAAGATCTGGTTGCAGCGTTTGAGCACAACGTCCCCTGGGCCATCAAGACGGTTGATCGGGGAGCCAGATATTTGGGGCAGGTTCTGGCCGGGCTGCATTTGACGGTCGGATTGGAAGATTTCGTGTTTATGGGCGGGATGGCCCACGCCTTGGGGGATCGCTTTTTTAACGCCATTGCGAAGCATGCGGAACAGTCCTGTTGGGATGACGGTGGGGACTGGTCGCAGTGGGTGGGTGAGATGCCAATGAAGGATTCTGCACTGGTTGGCGGCGCCTATTTCGCACGCAGTGCTGCGCGAAGGGTGTCCCCAGATTGGCCGGGCTTAATGGTAGAAAGCGCATCTTAGAAGGTCGAATGAATGAAAGATCTTACCAATTATATGCAAGCCTGTGTCCTGACCGGACCGCGTCGCATCGCCTTGCAGACCCGCCCAATCCCGGAATTGCCTGACGATGGAATTTTGCTGCGTGTTGACCGTTGTGGGATTTGCTCAAGTGATATCGCTGTCTTTGAAGACGGTCCCGACCTGGCAGACGGCCTGCCCGTGCTTGGACATGAATATGTGGGGCGTGTGGTCGCCTGTGGCAACGCTGCCGATCCGACCCTGATCGGAAAACGCATTGTCGGGTGGGGTAACGGTATTTTCGGCGGGATTGCCCAATATCGGGCCATTCGGCCGGTCTTAAGCACATCGCCAAAACGCCTCATTTACCCAAGCGCAGCTGCCGCGGTTGTTCCCGATGACTTGCCTGATGCGTGCGCTGTTCTTGTGGAGCCGGCCAGTTGCATTTTACGAACGCTTCTTGGCGCACCACCCGAGCCGGGCGATGATTGTTTGATCTTGGGATGTGGTCCGTTTGGAGTCATCGCGGCCTGCCTGCTGCGGTTTGTCTTTGGTGCACGAAGCATATCGGTCCTTGATCGACATCCCGAGAAGTTGGAAAAACTAAGCGGTTTCTGCGACTTGGAGGCAAGTTACTCCGATCTGTCCGAAGAGATCTCCGGGATTACGTATGTTTTTGACACGTTGGGTGACGTGACATCCTCTGTCGGTGATGACGGCAACCCGAGAGGCTGGGCAATGCGCGGGTGCAAACCTAGTGCACAATACATCGCGTTTGGTACGCCGCAAAATGATCAGCCTATGGATGTGTATTCGCTAATTTCGAAAGGGATCAGAATGACATCGCCGACTTGGGACAATGCACACTTCCCAAAATGGTCGACAGCGGCGGTGATGGAGAGTACGATAAAGCTCATTCAATCGGGTCTTCTTCCGGCGGATCACATTATCGGAACATGTGTTCGTTTTGATGATGTAGAAGCCTTACAAACGGCCTTTTCAAATTACCGTCGCGCGGAAAGTTTCACCAAAGATCAGGTGGTATTCAACTAAAGCGTAACGGACGACGCTTTAGTTATGTCTTTTGCTGTCTTGCGGTCGTAAAAACATATTAGAATCAATGTCTAACCGGCTTTCAAATCGCGTGTTGCTTTTGGGGTGAATTCACGCTCTGGAACTGCAGCGGTTATCCCCTTTGAGAGTTTCTTGGCGCGGTTCACAAGGCCAAATCCTTCGCTTGCTTGAAATAGCGCCCGTGCGCCAACATTTCCATGCTCTTCATAGAAGTTGTCGACCGACTTTTCGGCAACTGATTTTGGTGCATCAGGAAAGGCAGAATTACGAGTAAGTGAGTGGCGTGTCATAACTATCTCCTAGGTATTTATTGAGTGGTGTATTTGCTGTTTGCGTGTTTATCTTTTACCGTTTTCACGAGGCCAAATACATAAGCTGGAATGGAAAGACCTTTTCATGAATGAAGCGACCTTGGACTGGAACGATCTTAGGCTGTTTTTGGTAGTGGCCCGCGAGGGCGGTCTTTCACCGGCTGCCAAGCTGACCCAACGCAGTGCAGCGACATTGGCGCGGCGCATGACCGCCCTGGAAGATGTTTTGCAGTCAGAGCTTTTTGTGCGTCATGATCGTGGATACGCGTTGACACCAGAAGGGGAGCGGCTGCTGGAAAACCTCAAAGATGTGGAGCCTCGGATAAACGGGCTTCTCGCACGAAATGATAGCTCTTCAACGCCACTTGTTAAGATCTCCGCAGGTACCTGGACGACGCTGATGTTGATCCAGAACATTGATGACATCGCCGGAAAACCGGCCGATGTACGGCTGCGGTTTGTGTCGGTCGAAGCGGTGCTGAATATCTCACATCGTGAAGTGGTGATCGGATTTCGCAATCAGCGGCCATCCGAAGACAATCTGGCCGGACGAAAGCTCGCGCAGGTACATTTTGCGCCCTATGGGATGCCCGACGCGCCCGAACGATGGATCAAAGTGGTTGCCGATACACCGTCTGCGCGGTGGCTCGATAACAAGATTGGCAATAGCGCATTTTGCGAGGTCAATGCGCCGCGAAACGGGCTGGATTTGGCCTTGTCGGGGACGGGGACCGTTCTTTTGCCAACTTTTGTGGGCGATGCGCAAGATGGGCTGATCCAAAAGGGGGATATCATCCCCGAGCTTTCTCATGATCAATGGCTGGTCACCCATCAGGATGACCGCCATTTGCCGCATGTCAGACGTGCGATAAACCGGCTATATCAGGTGTTTAGCCCAGACAACTGACGCGGGTTAATTGTTGCTGGCAATGGCTTGTTCCTGGGTCAGCAACAGATCCACGGATTGCACCAGGTGGTCGGAATTGCCGTCCGGATCTAGGCTTTGGTAGTTGGTCACGGTCAGGTCATTCCGGATCATGAACCAATCATTGCGCCACAGCTTGGGCAATTGTCCACCGACCCGCCAGGTTGCGGGGTATAGCATGTCGCTGAAACTGGCAGCATCAGTGGTGACATCTAGCAGTTCGCGGTTATCGCCCATCGCCGGGCTGGTGTTCAGATCACCCGCAATCACGAGCGGATAGGGGTTATCCTTCAGATCTTGTGTCAGCACCCGGAATTCATCTTGCCGGATGTAATGCCGCTTGCGGATTTCGTCATAGAAGTCCTGAGAGAACCAGTTCTTTTCGATAATGATCTGGATCGGCATATGGACATTATAGGTGGAAAACACCTGATCCCCGACCATGACGTTGACCTTCAAGGCATAAGGTGGCGGGGGCAAATGCAGCTCTGAACTTGTGTTTGGATTGACAACTGATTGTTCTACGATCGGCAATCGGCTGAGCGTCAGGAGTGTGCCGGCGGTTGCGGCCTCGTATTCGGGAAAGATCTCGGCCACATCGCTAAGGTCTGTCACCGGTGGGGCAAAATCGCCATCGCGGTTCATGTGTTCCTGCAGCAAATAAACGTCGGCATCCAAATCCCGTAAATACGCCAGCATCGCATCCTTATTGCGCGGATCGGTCAGGGTGCCATCGCGCAACTGCCCCCAATAGTCGGTGTTCATTTGTACAACTTTGATCGGAGCGCCCACAGTTGCGGGCGTTTCACGCGGCATGAGCGAGGCAAAGTTGATGCCTGTCGATTGGTTCGAAACAAGGAAAGATGCAAATGCGATGACAAGCATCCCCGTCCGATACCGGGCGTTGAAAAGAGCGACGACCGCGATTACCGCGGGAATGGCTGCAAAAAGGATGGGTGGTGACATTCCTGGAAGAACCCAGAACCACAGTTTCCCGGTGAAGAGCTCGTGAGAGATAGCAAAAAGCCCCCAAAGTGCCGCCAGGCTGAATAGAAATTTCGACATCGTAGATCTCCTGCAATAGAGCGAAAAGCTGAGTGGAAGGTGGTCAAAAGACGGCCTTGGCAAGGCCCAGAGCACCTTGTTTCCACGGTTCGCGGCTGGTCCGACCATGAGCGACAACGGATGTTTGGGCGGCCTTTTGGCCTTGCCACCATTTGAATGTCCTCACGATCGTGCTGACGTTGGAGTGACGCGGCTCAAAGCCCAGCACCCTATGCGCACGGGCAGTGCTGACATAGGCGTCTTTGCTTAGTTTATAGATCAGCCGTTTATAAACGGGTGAGACCCCGGACATCTCCATCGCGCGGAGCGCGCCAATGGTAACGGTCCGTGGCAACGAGATGATGCGTCTGCCGTGACCTGCCGCGTCAAGCACGGCCTGAAAGTCGTCATGCAACGTGGTGAACTTTGTCGCCGCCACGTTGAAGGCGGTATTCACCTGCTGATCAGGCAATCGAATGAGGGCATCAATCGCATCAACAAGATCATCCACATCAAGCATCTGACTGCGATAGTGGCCGCCGCCGATCAGCGGGAAATGGTGACCCTCATCCGCCCATTCAAAGAGCATGGCAAAGATGCCCAACCGATGCGGCCCAAGAAATGTTTTGGGCCTCAGGATCGGGATGGTCATGCCTTTTTCGCGGTAACCCTCGCAGATCAGCTCCGCATCAATCTTGGCGCAGTTGTACGGATCAACACGCTGGCGCGGATGATCCTCGGGCGTTGGCACGATGTCGGGAAGGCCATAAACGGCCGAG